>NZ_JMKW01000131.1 GCF_000686565.1 Helicobacter bilis ATCC 51630 | reverse complement strand
TATCAATTTCTCTAGCTTGAAAAAGATACTTAGCGATGATGAGTATGAATTGTTTATGAATTATGTAAAACAACTAGCACACACAGGTGTTTTTATCGTAAAAGAAAATAAGAAACTTATGATAGACACGATAAAAGAAATACTAAGGCAGGGAGGCAACTTAAAGGCTTTAATCGAAAAAAGTTTAAGAGGGCAAGAGATATGGATATGCGACAATAGACTTGGCGTGAAAGCTTTGAATAATTTGTGGAATATGCTAGAAAGTCAATTTAAAGCAAAAGAAGCTAAAGAGCAACAAAAAATCATAGAAATATCTCACAAATACAAGGAATCCATACAAGAGTTTATAGCTTACAGAAACAGCAAGGGCAGGTATTTTAACGGCTTTGCATTGAATAAATTTTTACTTGAATTAGCAAAATTTGAATATCTAAAAATTGATATAGTAAGTGCAATAAATCAAAGCATTGAGCGTGGTTATAATTGGGTATTTAAGCCTACACATAGAAACAGATTTTTTAACAGAAAAGCTAAGAAAGTGGCTTAGAGAAAGGATAGAAAATGTTTGGTTTTAATCGTAATCGTGCGAAATATGAATATTGTGAGTTAATAGAATCTGATTTAGACAAACTTTATCAAAAAGCAGAGCATTTAAAGTCAATAGGATATGAAAATACAGGTAATGGTGCGTTTTTTAATAGTGATAACAATCAATACAGAATAACAATGCGTAAGATTAATTCATTGCCTAGAAAATTTGGGGACTATGGAAAAAAGAAAGAAAAGAATGATGATGAGGATATTGCCAAAATCTTTGTTCTTGGATTTTTCTATATGTTTCTAGTATTAATAATATTTATAGCTATCAGATTGAATGCTAATGTAATTGAAGAAGAAAGAGAGAAAATAATAAATGAAGCTAGACAAATATTAAATGAAGCTAAACATTATCAATCCTTATGCAATAAAGCAAAGGATAATAATAGTAGAGGAGCTAAATAAATGCTAACAATTGCAAATTTAAGCGGTGGTAGAGATTCCACTGCTATGGTTATAAGGTATTTAGAGTTAGGAAATAATATTGATTATATT
>NZ_JMKW01000130.1 GCF_000686565.1 Helicobacter bilis ATCC 51630 | reverse complement strand
AGCTTTATTATTAGGGCATTTACCGCTTATAAATTTGTCATTTTGTGCGTTTATTGTAGCAAGTAGCTTTTTATCTTCTGTGTAGTATTTTAAATTGCCATGTGCTTCATCATTTTTATGTGGTGTTTCACTTGCTAGATTCCCATTCTCATAATACCATTTTTCTATGCCCTCTATTTTGCCATTTTTATATGGTGTTTCACTCGCTAGACTCCCGTTCTCATGATACCACTTTGCCATGCCTTCTCTTTCGCCATTTTGATATGGTGTTTCTATCCAAAGATTCCTATTTGAAAAATATTCTCTCTCTACACAACCGCTTATTTTATCCGCTTCGGTTTTGCATTCTTTTAGTGTATCTGCATGTAAAATAGAAAATGAGAGAAAACCCATAAACACACTTTTTAGTAACATAGCTGCCCCTTTTAAATTGAAATAATAGATTCTGTATTTTACAGAATATTCTTTTAGATTAAAGCTTGCTAGATTCTAAGATTAGAATCTAGCAAGTGTTAAGATAGCTTTAAATCATAAATTATTTAGAATCATTGCTAAGGCATATTTCTTTTAAATAGTTAATTTCTTGTTCAATGTTAATGTCTTCTCTTCTAATCTCTGTTAAGTCTTTGTCTGTTAAGACTTTATCATCAAAGCATTTGCTGCTTATAATCTTGCCATTCTCAGCTTTAACTAAGGCTAGTAGCTTTTTATCTTCTGTGTAGTATTTCATATCCCCATGAAACAAGTCGTTTAAATATGGTATTTCTGCCATAAGCTTCCCATTCTCATCATACTCTTTTACTACACAACCGCTTATTTTATCCGCTTCGGTTTTGCATTCTTTTAGTGTATCTGCATGTAAAATAGAAAATGATAGAAAACCCATTAACACACTTTTTAGTAACATATTTGTCCTTTAAGATTGAGATAAAGATTCTGTATTTTACAAAAACTATTTTAGACTAAAGCTATAAAGATTCTAAGATTAGAATCTAGGAAGTGTTAAGACTTTAAAATCATAAATTATTTAGAATCACTCTCTTTAAGGCATATTTCTTTTAAATAGTTAATTTCTTGTTCAATGTTAATGTCTTCTCTTCTAATCTCT
>NZ_JMKW01000129.1 GCF_000686565.1 Helicobacter bilis ATCC 51630 | reverse complement strand
TTAAATTCTGTTCCTCTGATGGCTAGGGTGTATTCTAAATCTTTAGAGTCTGCTTTTCTTGTATTGGCTTTTTTATCAAATTCTCCTAAGTCTTTAAATAGAGTTGCACTAAATCCTGAATCTGTATTGGGGCAATGCTCTAGCAATTCGTAGCGTTCAAAGAAGTTTTTTGCTTGAGTGGGAGTGAAGTCGCCATCGAGTGCGCCTAGTTTAAATCCTTTTTCATCAATAATTTTGGAATTTTTATAAGTAATATCTAAAACATTTTCCAATGAAACAATCTTATTTTCATCTTTTATGTCAAATTTATTACCAACGCAATGAAAATATCCATAACTAGCCCACGCTAATTCTGCATTATCTCTTAATTTATCTACCTGTTGCTTGTTATCCATCTAACTCCCCTACAAATTTTTTGCACTCAATCTCGCCATCAAATCTTATTCTAAAATCCATATTGCCCTCATTGCCATATAGCTCTGGAGCGTAGGACTTCCATATTGGTCTAAAATATATTTTATCAATATTTTCAAAAATTAATGCTTTATTACTTGGATTTTTATAATAAATATATACTCCCAAATCTATTCTATTTGAATATCCTATTTTTGCATAACCATCTTCTCCTAGACTATTGTCTAATTTTTTATCAAAATAGCCTAGTATTCTATTGTATTTTTCTTGACTTTTTGGAAAGTTATTTAACTCACATAATTTTCTAAATTCATAATAGCTAGGATATACAAATGGAGTACAAAATAATATAATCAAAAGAATTAGTGATAAAAAGATTAGAATCTTTTTTATTTTTGCTCTAGGCTGCTTTTCTGTCATTATTTGTGCCTATGTAATAATCATTGAGTAAATCTTGGATTTGCTCTAGTTTAAATTCTGTGCCTCTGATAGCTAGAATATATTCTGAATCTTTAGAATCCGCTTTTGTATCTTTAAAGAGTGTGGCGGAAAATCCTGAATGGGTGTTGGGGCAGTGTTTGAGTAAATCATACTTTTCAAAGAATCTTTTAGATTGAGTGGGGGAGAAGTCGCCACCTAA
>NZ_JMKW01000128.1 GCF_000686565.1 Helicobacter bilis ATCC 51630 | reverse complement strand
AAGGTGCTTCATTGTCAAAGTCATCTATTTGTCTAGTAGGCATGAAGTTAGGATTAGATTCTATAACTTCTTTTTGTATAGTCTCTATATCTTTTCTAGCTTCACTCAAAGCATTATCTATAACTTCTTTTCTCTCTTGTAATTCTTGCTTATTGGCTGTGATTGCAATTTGAGTTTCTTGTGCGTCTTTTATGGTGTAGAAACTTGCTATATCATCTTTGTCAAATTGTGTTTTCCAGTATTCTAACTCTTTTAATACCTTGCTTGTTTCTTTATCCTCTTTTGGCAAGTTCTTAGAGATAGAATCTATGCTGACATGTATAAAGTCTTTTGTATCTCTTTAAATTAAATGCGTTGTCTTGCGGACACTTTTAAGGGAATCTTCGCTCAAGGCTTAGTCATGTATGCTTAATACACTCCCTTCGCCTTTCACTCGATAACCCTTAAAATTGCCTCGCAATACTTCCGCATAGAATCTTTGCCTTTCTATAAAGGCTTAGTTGGTCTTCTAAGCTTTGATGTGCTAGATTTTCACTTAAAGCCCCTGCAAATCTAGCCATTATCTTATGCACGAAGTTATAGAATAATAAAAGCGTTCTGCCAAATAAGCCATTTGCACTGCTTATTAATACATTTGCAGGTTTGCTTCCTACACTTCGCTGTATTGCTTGTAAAAACTCATTATCGCCATTATATAGCCTTTGTGCTTGTTTGAGATTTGAGACTAGATTCTTTAAGCCTTCATCTGTAATGCTATGTTCTATCTTTTCTAAATCTTGTATTAATTCCTGCCATTTAACCGCCCTAAATTGTCCATTCCCATTAGCTATATTTCTTTGTATGAGTTCTTTTATAGCTTGGGCTTGTAAGTTTGTATCAGTATTATTTGCAATGCGATTAAAGACTTTGTTATTAAAGCCTTCTTCTCTTTGTGCTTGTTTGAGTATAGCTTTATTAAAGCTATCTTCGCTTAAGTCTTTTTCTCTCTTTTTAGTCTTTACACTATCTTTATAAAAATCACTCTCTTTAAACTTCGCATAGTCTGCATATTCTTTGTTTATATCTTTATAATTCTTTAAAAGCTTCCCTGTATTAATACCACTTTGTTGTGCTATATCTTGCAAGGCATTCTCTACTACTGAATCTATCTC
>NZ_JMKW01000127.1 GCF_000686565.1 Helicobacter bilis ATCC 51630 | reverse complement strand
CACTTTTACCACAAAACTCATAATACGCCTCATCTATGACAAACAGCATATCGCCATATTTTGTGATAAGTAATTCTAGATTCAATATATCGTGCAATGTGCCAGTTGGATTGTTTGGATTACATATATACACGATTTTTGGTTGTGTATTTGCAAGAAAATTATCAAGCAAATTAAAATCAATATTGCCCTTTTCATCTGTGTGAAAAAATACACTTTGAAGCCCTATGCCATCAGCCCTTGAGCGGAAATTATCATAAGTTGGTGCAACAATACACACTTTATCGCCAACACTCCCAAAGACTTGCAAAATAAACTCGTGCGAACAATCAGAACTTGCAAAAATCTCTATACATTCACTTGGCACATTTGCATAATTACTTAGAAGGGCTAATAACTCTGCATTGTGCGTATTTGGATACCAGTGCAAGTTATCATTTAAAATGGCTTGTTGCAAGGCGGTTAGGACTTTTGGCGATGGCGGCATACTAGATTCATTCCAATCAAGCTTTAGAATCTTTTGCTTTTTGGGAATCTCCCATACCTTATGTGCGATAGGGATATAGGGCTTAAGATTTTGTATAAAACTATTTGCCTTCATCACTCCCCCTATTATATGAAGTGTGCTTCCACATATCACCTAGCTTTTTATCCCAAGATTCTGGAACAAGCCTTTCTGTCCCACACGCGTGCGTAAAAGTTAGCTCCCCCACAACGATTTTTTGCCCCTTAGCAAATGGCATATAGTATAAATCCACACGCACATAATCAAACATTTGGGATAGCACAAAGGCTAGTCTCTTAAGATACTCTAACTCACTGGGCTTTGGCGGAATGGGATTATTTGCATTATCATAAAGGAAGCCAAATGGGGCAAGATTCCAATCTTTATCCAAAATCGTGCGTTTATAATTTGTGAATCTATCGGCAGTAAGCTGAATATAACAATCTTCTAAACCTTGAAAAATATGAAATTTATAGGTATCTGGATCTTTTGTGCCATCTAACAACATCTCCTCCACAAAGATTCTAGGCTCTATATCTTTATAATGCCGTTCCCTATAAAGTGTGTAAAAGTTTGTGTTTAAATGTGTTGTGAGTTTAGTCATAGCTTCATTAAAGCTTTTAGAATCTTTTAGAAAAGATTCTTTGTC
>NZ_JMKW01000126.1 GCF_000686565.1 Helicobacter bilis ATCC 51630 | reverse complement strand
GCCAACACTATTTTTGTCCACCTGTTTGATAGTTTCTATCATTTCTTGCTTGTGTATAGCCTTTGAAGCCTTGTTTTGCCATAGCACCTGCCCCTGCTATCGCTCCTGCTATACCTGTTTTATGTTCCCCATCTCCACTTCCTATTAGCTGTTGAGTCCATTGTGGGATTTTAGATAATAGTGTTATTGCTACAAGGCATAAAATTATGATAAGGAATATATCTAGCATAGCTGTCCCTACATTTGCTGGATTACTCCAAAAATTATCTTGTTGTTGCTGTGTTGTTATTTTTGTTGTTTGATTTAATATCATAGATGTCATAAATCCTGCGATAATTGTTGCAAATGCAGGTTGTAGTGCAGTAGATGTATAAAGTTTTAACCAACTAAAAAAGTATCCTCTAAATTTAGGAATGATAAGACATGGTAACATAATAGGACATATTGAAAGTGTAATCGCACAGACTAAATTTATAAGTATTATAAAGATTGATAAGAATAATATATAAAGCCATATAACTAATAATGTAAGTAATCCTAATATCATAAGAAGAAACAAAAATCCAATATCCTTAATGCTAAGGTTAGCCCACATACTACCTACAAAAGCATTAGAAACATTTAACAAATCATCTGGATTCGCCATTTTTGATAGTCCGCCTATCCCTGCGTAAAATAATGCAATAGGATAATGCACTATCTCTAAAAATCCTTTATAATATGTTTCATTTGCAAATATAGCTTTCAAGCATACAAACATAATAAGCCATGTTCCTGCCTTATAAAAATCCTCTTTGCTCCATTCTCTGCCAATTTTATTATATACCCAAAAACATGCAACTAAGGCAAGTGTTACGCTAAACAATCCATTATTAACTACATGTGCTGTTGCTTTAAATATACTTGAAGCAAGTGATTGTCCTGCTCCATTTATCAAATCAGCGGCTCTATCTAATAATCCACCACCATCTGTATTGACTGCATCATATCCATAAGCCATTTTTACCCCTTTTATTAGAGAATTTTATTAAGTAACCAAAGTAATATTTTATAAAACCTATCTTTGAAGCTAAAAATATAATTACAATAAGAATCAATAGAATAATTTCATTTTCAAACCAAACCTTTCCTATTTCTACAATTATATCTGTCATTTCTAGTTCCTTTTACTCTCAAAAAATGTTGAAGTGAAGTCAGGTTGTCCTATGTCATTACGCTTAAATTTTTTAATTTTTTCAGGTTTAAT
>NZ_JMKW01000125.1 GCF_000686565.1 Helicobacter bilis ATCC 51630 | reverse complement strand
GAATATTATTCAAATGGGAAAATTTATTGGGAAACACCATTTAAAAATGGTGGAAGAGAAGGCATAGAAAAATGGTATTATGAGAATGGGAATCTAAACACCCAAGCAAACAAACGAAGCAAAAAGCATTATAGTGGCCTATTTAATGCCAAGCACTCAAACCCTAGCATTAAATCTAAAATGCAATGTTATACATAAAAAACCTTTTTGTCAAGCTTTTTATAAATTTTTGCAATATTTTTTTAAGCCTAACACTAACAAAGCCTTAAAAACTCTATAAAAAAGAGCAAACAAAACTAGCATTCAAAGCTTAAAAAATGCCCTTATTCTATCACAAAAAAGCTAAAAATGTAATTTTCTCGTTACACTTTTTCCCCACATATAAACACGCTTTGGCTTTTTTGTCTTAAAATCCATCAAACAATTTTATATTACACAGCTACTTTTATAAAACAAAAATATAATAAAAATGCAATTTACCCTTATTTTGTGCGTGCGACTTTTGTGTGTTCGTGCGTGATTATTTTTATGTGCGTGCCTTTGCGTTCGTGCGTGCGTGTCCTTAAAATCCAACGTCTCTAATTTTGTGTGCCTTCTTTGTGCTAATTTGCATGAAAATCGCAAATGTGCCAACAAGAGAAGCCCAAGCAAACAGGCAGATTTGTCTCATTGAGTGCAAAGCAAGAAACATCTAACACATAAACAATAAAGAGTTTTTGCTAAAGCCTCAACATGACAAAAATCTTAAAAGAGTTACACAAGAAAAAGACACCAACATCAACAAGGAAAAAGAGACAATAAAAAAAGAAAACCATGCCAAGCAAAGAGCCAAAAACAAAACAGCCAACATGATAAAAACAAAGCCTTCTTTCTGTTATACCTAGCATGTAACAATTTGTAATAAAAATTAAAATTTGTTAATACATTGGACTAACAAAAAGCACAAATAGCAAGAAAGCTATTATAATAAGCTTGTTTATCATTTTTTAATTTTCCTCCTTTCTATGCACTCGCTTAGGAAAGGCAAAAAACTCCCGCTTAAGCTGCCAACTCAAGCGGTAATAAATTACACTACAAAAATACAATTAAATCAAGCTTTTTTATATATTTTTATGTTATAATTATAGAAAATTTCTAAAGGCTAATAAATGGATAAGGTTAAAGAAGTTTGCAAGATTTTAGGTATAACGCAAAATCAATTAGCAGAATTAATGGGATTGCATTATACAGCTTTTTCAAAATGGAAAG
>NZ_JMKW01000124.1 GCF_000686565.1 Helicobacter bilis ATCC 51630 | reverse complement strand
AGTTTTCCATCTTCTGTGTAGAATCTCGTATCCCCATGAAACAAGTTGTTTAAATATGGTATTTCTGCCATAAGCTTCCCATTCTCATAATACCATTTTCCTATGCCTTCTGCTTTGCCGTTTTTAAATGGTGTTTCTCCCTCTAGATTCCCATTTTCATAATACCATTTTTCTATACCTTCTTTTTTGCCATTTTTGTATGGTGTTTCAGCCCGAAGCTCCCCACTCTCATAATACCATTTTTCTATGCCTTCTCTTCCACCATTTTTAAATGGTGTTTCCATTCTAAGATTCCCATTCTCATCATACTCTTTTTCTACACAACCGCTTATTTTATCCGCTTCAGTTTTACATTCTTTTAGTATATCTGCATGTAAAATAGAAAATGAAAACAAACCTATAAACACACTTTTTAGTAACATATTTGTCCTTTAAAATTAAGATAAAGATTCTGTATTTTACAAAAACTATTTTAGATTAAAGCTTGAAAGATTCTAAGATGAGAATCTAGCAAGTGTTAAGATAGTTTTAAAATCAAGGGTTATTTAGAATCGCTTTTAAGGCATATTTCTTGTAAATAGTTAAGTGCTTTTTCAATGTCGTTAATATTAATCTCGTCTATTTCTTTGTCTGTCAAGACTTTATCATTAAAGCATTTACCGCTTGTAATCTTGCCATTCTCGGCTTTAAGCAAAGCAAGTAGCTTTCCATCTTCCGTGTAGTATTTTAAATTGCCATGTGCTTCATCATTTTTATGTGGTATTTCACTTTCTAGATTCCCACTCTCATAATACCACTTTACCATACCTTCTCTTTTGTCATTTTTAAATGGTATTTCTATATTAAGATTCCCATTCTCATAATACCATTTTTCTATGCCCTCTATTTTGCCATTTTTATATGGTGTTTCTCTCCAAAGTTTCCCATTTAAATCATATTTTTTTTCTACACAACCGCTTATTTTATCCGCTTCGGTTTTACATTCTTTTAGTATAGGTGTATCTACACTATGAAATGAGAGAAAACCTATAAACACACTTTTTAGTAACATATTTGTCCTTTTAAATTAAGATAAAGATTCTGTATTTTACAAAAAATTCTTTTAGACTAAAGCCATAAAGATTCTAAGATGAGAATCTAGCAAGTGTTAAGATAGCTTTAAATCATAAATTATTTAGAATCACTCTCTTTAAGGCATATTTCTTTTAAATAGTTAATTTCTTGTTCAATGTTAATGTCTTCTCTTCTAATCTCT
>NZ_JMKW01000123.1 GCF_000686565.1 Helicobacter bilis ATCC 51630 | reverse complement strand
TTTAATACACTCCCTTGCATTTTCCTTGAAAACAAGCAAAATCGTCTCAAAATACTTCACGCTTTAAAGTCTCTAGTTTGCAGTTAAAGCAAACAGGCAGATTTGTCTCAACAAGACAAGAAACAAACAAACAGGAATCTTGCAAAGCTAATAAACCTTGCAAGATAAACCCATATTCTAGTATTTGATTATTTCATTTCAAAGACGAATATTAACGATAAAAAGGATTAAACATGTCATGGGGCCAAGCAGCAGGAGCAATAGCAAGTGGCGTAGGTGCAGCATTAGGCGCTGCAGCAAATATCTATTCAGCTACAAAACAAGCAGAGACGGCAAATAAACAGCTAGAACAGCAACAAAAACAAGCCGAACAGCAACAAAAAAACCTAGAAAAAGCAGAGGCAAAGCAAAATGAAGCAACAAATGCCGCTGCGGCAACTAGCACAAACTTTGCAGAACAAGCAAAAGGCGATAAACTAGAAGAAAGCAGTCTTAGTGGTGGCTTGAGTGGTGGTAGTTTAACAAGCCCAGAGTTACCATTAGGCAGACAATAAGTTTTAATACTTTCCTTGTCATGCTGAAGAGGGCTACGCCCTGAAGTATCTCTGCTTTGAAAAAAAAGAGATGTAACGCTATCGCTCAACATGACAAGCAATAAAAAAAGGTTTATTCATGAAATCGTTTCAAAGTTTTGATTTTGTTGGCAACAAAGATTTAAATAAAAAATTGTTTGGCAATTTTGCTTATGATGTAAATAACTTGCCAACACCACAGCAAGATAATACACAAAAGGATCAGAATATCAGTAAAGGCATGGGTGCGGCAGATTGGGCGCAAGTAGGAATAGGTGCGGCAAATTCGTTAGTAGGCTTAGGTTTAGGTGCATGGCAAGCAAAGATAGGCGAAGATGAAAGAAAAGCAAAGGAAAAACAAAGACAAATAGAAAACGAGCGTTACAACCAACAGAAAGCCTACCATGAAAAAGGCATAACTGATGCGGCAAATACAGCAGGTGGATTAAAATCAGCAAGTGCGAATGTCTCAAGCCCACAGCAAAACACAGCACAAGCAGCAAATAATCCCCCACAGGCAAACGCACAAGCACAGAATCCGCCACCAGCAAACACACCGCCACAGGAAGATTTACCAATGCAAAGGCAATAAATTTTAATGAGTGATTTTTGTCATGTTTCGACTTCGTCTCAACACGACAAGGAAAAGCAACATGCCAAGCAAAAGAGCCAAAAACAAAAAGGAAAGGGCAATGAGACAAAGAAAACAAAAGGAACTAAGTATGCGGAAACAAACCACGCAAACAAACCCAGCTTTTTAAGGTTGATGGTG
>NZ_JMKW01000122.1 GCF_000686565.1 Helicobacter bilis ATCC 51630 | reverse complement strand
TGGCAGTTTAGGAGAATATGTAAATTAAATGAATTACCAAATGATGAAGAAAAATACAATAAGATTCTGGCGTATTTTGATACGAGTTTGGATAAGCTTGATTGGGAAGGTATTGAAAAAAAAATCGATATTATTAACACAAGATTATTTAGAATATAGTTCGCAAAATGACAGATATATGTATCGATATGAAGATAAAAGTGATACAAGAATAAAAAAAGTTGTTTTTTTATTTTTTAATGATAGTATAAAGTTGGGTAATCTTTACA
Organism: Helicobacter bilis ATCC 51630; assembly: GCF_000686565.1. Classification (GTDB taxonomy): domain Bacteria; phylum Campylobacterota; class Campylobacteria; order Campylobacterales; family Helicobacteraceae; genus Helicobacter_A; species Helicobacter_A bilis. The sequence goes on along the minus strand of NZ_JMKW01000122.1, from coordinate 1,035 downwards.
AAATAGATTTTGAAGCATTTTGGCATAATGGAAAAAAATACCTTGAAAGAGAGAGTATAGGTTCTTATAGATTTGAATGGCGTAAAAGTTACGAAACTTGTAGTTTGTTTGGCAAGGATTAAAAATGGATGGTAATGAGCAAATCAAAAAACTTAGGGACTATGCCGAGTTGGCGTGGGCTTCATATGGGCATTTTCATCTAGCAGATAAAGATTATGGTCCTAAGGGTTGGTGGAATGAAGATAAGAAAAAATTAGATGAATTTATTAAAAATAATAAAAGAATACCTACCCACACTGACATTCTCAACATAGAATACAAGCAGATTTTCAAAGGCGACTTTGCCCCACTTCAAGCACAAAACTTTTTTGAAAGATATGAGTTACTCATTCATCAACCCAATACAGAATCAAGTGACTTTAGTGCTACATTTTTTTACAATAAAGAATCTAAAGCATTATCTATTATCTTTTTTTAGTCAAGGATTTACAATGCTTACAATGCTTTTTATTTTAGGCTTTATTCTAGGTATTATTTGGTTAATATTTCTTTGCATTCTTGCAATATTGCTAATCATTAAAATTGTTAATAGAATCAGACACAAAACAGAATCTCTAAGATTCCAAAAAATCTTTACTTTTCTTTTAAAATCCATTATTCCTTTCTTTTTGGTTTTATTTTTTGTTGGTGGTTGTAGGACTACTTTTGCTAACCCAAAATTTCATTATTGTATTGTTGAACGAATATTAAATAATAACCATTACTGCGAATACACAAATTATGGAATATTTGTTGAGGGCAATGAAGGAAGCGGTATGCGAATATACTTTAAGGAAACGAAATAGCAAGGATTTAGAAAATGAACAATAAACAACGGGTTAAAAAAATAAGAGACTATGCTGAACTAGCTCAAGTCTCCTACTTTTATTTTGACTTACTCAAAGATTCTAATGGTATCCCTAGAAAGATTTATGAATTAGATTCTAATGGCAATAAAATTAAAGATGAGAAATATCCTAGAGGATATAAAGAAAT
>NZ_JMKW01000121.1 GCF_000686565.1 Helicobacter bilis ATCC 51630 | reverse complement strand
CTAAGATTCTGAAAGTCAAAATTCTCTTGGAATTTCTTTAAAGTGAGATTTTTTGTTTGTATCATTTTAAATCCTTTTTTTTGTGGTATAATCTATGTAAGCTTCTCAAAGCTAGTCATCTACGGAAGCGGCTTATAACCTGACTCGCCGTAGCTCTGCCAAAAACTTGCATTATCTTTTAAATTTCCTTTTTCAAAATACATAGTTTTAAGCCCAAGTTCATTAACATCCATTCTAATACTTTCTACTATTACATAGTGCCTATTTATCTGTTTGCCACTTACTAGCACTTTTTGCCCTATTTCACTTTTGGTGATAAATTGTATATCCGCATCATCTGCTAAATTAGTCCATTGCATTATGTCTTTTAGCTTTTTTATATTATAATATCGTTACAAGTTTGGGGCTATGGACTTATAAAGTCGGCTTCGCGGTTTGTTGTATCCCCCAAAGAGCCTCCGCTTTTTACTTTTTCGCTATTGTAAATATAACCTTGTTTTTTATGTGTTTTTATGTTATAATTACACTCCCTCCAAGGCTTAGAGATTTTTAATCTAGGGGGAGTTAGAATAAGGAATCCTTGGTGATGTCTAACTAACCACTTTTACGCAATTTCTCACCTGTGCAATCACATCTTTCAAATCAGTCATCGGCATACCTGTAATGTCTATTCTGTCGTTATCTTGCGTTATATACATATAATATAAGTCGTGTGTTTCTTTATGCTGGTAAGCCTTAATATAGCCTTTTCTTGCGTGTCCTTCTCTCTCTAATTCTAGTGTAATGTCTGGGTGTGCTTTGGTGTCATCAATAAGTTTAGAATAAAGTTTTCTTTCTCTCTCATCGATTTTCCCTTTAAAATGTTGAAATAAATTTTTTATATCATCTCTTGGCATACCTTCTGGCATAGGGGCTTGTTTTGTTTGGGATTTTGTGGTAGAATGGGGTTAGGTTTTTGAGGCATCGGCTCAATGTAATTGCTAGTAACGGATGCTATGCTACTAGCTTCCTTTTTTTTAATTTTGCCTGCGGTTCAAAACTTGTTACCACCCAAACATTACTGTCATTTATAATATTTCCATCCTTATCTTTAAATCCTTTGTTTAACCCTACAATATAATCATCAGTAACTATATTGTATCCATTGTAAGTTTTTTCTATCTTTCCTTGTTCTATAACCTTAGGAATATTAAAAACATCAAATTCAGGGTGTTTATCTAAAATATGTGCCAATCCATATCCTTTATGTTTTTCAAAATCTGTTACTTCTCCCCAAACTAAATCAATATCGCCTAACTCCTCTCTATAAAATGCCCCTGCAACTTGTCCTTTATACTCGCCTTTAGCCCCACTTTCTTT
>NZ_JMKW01000120.1 GCF_000686565.1 Helicobacter bilis ATCC 51630 | reverse complement strand
TAGTGAGGGCTTATGCTTTATTGCGTAAAACTGCTTAAAACATAAGCGATACTTTTTATTATATTTACTTTTTGAATTGAAATAAAGGGGCTTGTTTTTTGTTTGGGATTTTGTGGTATGATATAGCTAGGCTTTTGTATTAGTCTTGCTCTAGTTCAGGCTTGTAACCTTGAGTGCTAGGGGGTATCTTTAGATACCGCTAAATCAAAGGCTGGATTATCTTTCAAATCGCCCCTTTCAAAATACATCGTTTTAAAACCTAGTTCGTTTTGCTTTTTGCGGATAGATTCTACAACGACATAGTGCCCGTTGATTTGCTTTCCGCTTACGATTACATCTTGTCCCAAATCATCTTTACTAAATACTTGCATATCTGCTTCATCTGCATATTGTGTCCATTTTGATAAATGCTCTTTTGTGAGTGGCGGCTGCTTTCTTGCTTTGGATATTTCCCCATTTTCCCCGTGCCTATTTAATGTGTGAAGCATTTCTGCCTTATCTATGGTTCTGCGGACATTTTGCGGGTATTTAAAACCTAATTTTTGGGCTTGTTCTCGTGGTAATATATCAACTGCTACTTTTTTGCTTCCACCTTTTGCATTTAAGATATATTCCACCACTTCAGGCGTGAAGTTTTCCTTACCTATCACTACCATATCACGCCCTTTTTGTGGGCTATTTTCTAGTATTTTTATAACTTCTTGCGTATCCACTTTTTTGCCTTGTTGTATTTTTGGAATTATATCTTTTTTTAAATATATTCTCTCCATTACAGCCTTTGCTTTAGGGTTTTTAGCTAGTCTTTCTATACTCTTACTGCTCATCACTCCACCCAAAAATCCCAACGCAAACTTTTCAGGACTAAAGCTTACATTCCCATTTTTATCACTTTGTTTGTAGTTTTGTAGTATTTTGTGGTATAATGTTATTGGTAGTTGAGTTAAGAGTCTCTAACTCATTAAATTTGCCTTGAGCGGAAAGGACTTCGGCATCGCTACTGAATAGCTTATCTACTTTTTCTTTTTGCAAATCTGTAATATTATCTTTCTTGTAGCTTGTTATAATCCAATTGTTGTCGCCTTGTTTATTAAATCCTTTTGAGATTCCTACTAGATAATATTCATCATCTTTTTTATACCATAGCGTATTTACGCCATTTTCTGTTATAAGTTTGCCATTTTCTATAATCTCATTTATACCTTTAATTATTCCTTGCTCTCCATTTCCAAAGGCTGTAAAGTCGTCTGTGTGTTTCTCTACTATCTTTTGTAACCCTATGTCGCTATTTCCCCAAACTAAATCAATATCCCCTAATTCTTTACGATGAAATGCCCCTGCAACTTGTCCTTTATACTCGCCTTTAGCCCCACTTTCTTTATGTGCTTGGGCTTCGCTAATGAGTTTTGCAATAGCAGATTCCC
>NZ_JMKW01000119.1 GCF_000686565.1 Helicobacter bilis ATCC 51630 | reverse complement strand
ATTTATTCTGCCGAATATGGACAATTTGGAGGAGAACCCATAGGAGCAATAATCGGTGATTATGCGCTAAATGCATCAAGTCCCGATATGAATTTTTTATTCAAAATGTCATCAATTGCTGCTATGAGTCATTCTCCATTTTTAACATCTGTAGATGCAAGCTTTTTTGGGCTTGATAATTATGCAGAACTTCCAACAATACAAGATCTAAAAAGTTTATTAGAAGGTCCACAATATACAAAGTGGCGCACTTTTAGAGAGAACGAGGATTCTAAATATGCTGGACTTATGGTGACAAGATTCTTAACTCGTTCTCCATATGATCCGCAAGAAAATCCCATAAAAAGTTTTAACTATAAAGAAAATGTGCATAATTCACACAATCATCTCTTATGGGGCAATACTGCTTATGCTTTTGCAACAAGATTGACTGATAGTTTTGCACAATATCGATGGTGTGGCAATATTATAGGTCCTAGAGCTGGTGGCACCGTCACAGATTTGCCGGTATATCTTTATGAAAACTTCGGTACATTAGAATCTAAGATACCAACTGAAGTGTTAATTACAGATAGACGTGAGTATGAACTTTCAGAATCTGGTTTTATAGCTTTTACATTGCGAAGGGATAGTAACAATGCAGTCTTTTTCTCAGCGAATGCAGTATTGAAACCAAAAATTTTTCCAAATACTCCTGAAGGCAAAGAAGCAGAAACAAATTATAGGCTTGGAACACAATTGCCATATATTTTTTTGGTTTCTCGTCTTGCGCACTATATCAAGGTTTTACAAAGAGAGGAAATTGGGAGCTGGAAAGAACGTAGCGATGTTGAAAATGGCTTGAATGAATGGATTAGACAATATGTTTCAGATCAAGAAAATCCTCCAGCAGAAGTGCGGAGCAGAAGACCTTTTAGAGGGGCTAGAATTACAGTAAGCGATATAGAAGGTGAAACTGGATGGTATAAAATAGATTTGAATGTGCGTCCGCACTTTAAGTTTATGGGGGCTAATTTTGAACTCTCGTTGGTAGGAAAGCTTGATAAAGAATAACTATGTCTTTTGTTGATAGGGTTATTCATGTGCTTGATGAATATGTAGATTCTGAGTATATTGAGAGTCCCATTCAAGCAATCAGAGAGTACATTGAAACCCTCATAAACACAAAAGAGGATACACAGGAATTATTATCTTATAATGATTTGGATTTAAACATCAAAAATCTAGCCATCGTAATGTCAGAAAGAATTTATGATATAGTTTCTACGTACGAATATAGAGCAAAGATTGTAAGCATTGAATATGATGAGACATTAGCGCCGTGGCAACTCAAATTTTTCTTAACATTACAATATAATAAAGATTTAACAAATTTTAATATACAAATTATTTTTAATAGCAACCGTTATTATGAAGTTTTATAATAAGCTAAATAAGATAGAAGGGTATAAGGTT
>NZ_JMKW01000118.1 GCF_000686565.1 Helicobacter bilis ATCC 51630 | reverse complement strand
TTCTGCAAATTTTCTACATTTTGACTAGTCATTATCACAAAAGATAACTCCTAGCCAAAATGTAGAAAAAATTACAAAAGCCATAACGCAATCTTGGAAAGCTGGGTTTGTTTTGTTTGCCTTTTCTTGTCATGTTGAGGCGAAGTCGAAACATCTTTATTTTCATGCTAGTGAGATGTTTCGTGCTTCGCACTCAACATGACAAAAAGCAAGGATTTCGCCCCTTGCAAAAAATACAAATTGTCATGTTTGCGTTTGTGGGGTGTTTTGTCGTTGGAAAATGGAGGCGGCGTTTTTTACCATATACCTACCATATCTGTCTGTTACCCTGTTGCCGTTTTTGTCTGTTACCCACTCAGCCTGTGCTGCAGCTACTGCGGCTGTCATCGCATCGTTCCATTCTTTGCTAGTTTGTGCTTTAGAGTTAAATATAGAGGCGTTGTATGCGTTGTTGGATACATATTTTTGTGTTTCATTATTTTCATGTGCGATTTTTTCGCTTGAAGCTCTGTCTAAACCTTTTTGTTCTGCATCATGTGTTCTTGATTTTAGTGCTTCATCTGCTTTAAAAACTCTCTCTTTCTCTGCTTCTTGTGCGGCGTAATCTCTTTGTTTCCAATTCTCAATAGCAGTTAATGCCATTTGTGAATTTTGGTTTAAAGAATCCATAATAGATTGGAAACCTTGTCTTATACCTGCATGTCCTGTGTCTTGCACTCTACCTAGTGTGGGGTCTGGCATTGCCATTGTTTATCCTTTTGTTTAATTTTTTAAAGCTTTTAGTTTGCTTTGTTTTGCTTTAGCTAGATTCTAAGATTTGCGTTATGGCTTTGCAAGTTTTAGCCCTTAAAATAGCTAAGCTATTTTAAGGGCTAATCTTGTGAATGTATAATCAAAGCTGAATCTTTAAAGCTTTTTCATAGATTGCTTGTGCAAAATCTCTATAATACAACGGATGCGTATAATACCTATCACCTCGCAATATCTTTAAACATTCTGCAATATCTTCTATGCTTTCACGCAATTTCAACATATCTTTAGAATCTAAAAAGCAACATGCAAAGTTATAAGCGGTGTAGTCTGTATCATCACATCTTACTTGTATAATATAATCATTACATGCACTTAAATCAAGGGGCGGTTTTGCTTCATTTAAAACTAAGCTTGTAATTTTTGCATTTTCCCCATACAGCTTTTTTATTGCCTCTTGTATATGTTCTTCTTGTATGTGTTCGTTTGGCAGGGCATTGTCAAAAAGTATAGCTAACATTTTTGTATTTTTTGGGGTGTTTAGGAGTTTATAATCTAGCATGTTTTGATCCTTTCTTTGTAATTTGTGAAAGCTTTCATCTTGTGGTAACATTTTAACGATTTGCCCTTTTTTATGATAGTCATTACGCATATAGGTAACTCCTACCATAAAAAAGGGCAAAAACATTAAAAGCCCACCATCAAC
>NZ_JMKW01000117.1 GCF_000686565.1 Helicobacter bilis ATCC 51630 | reverse complement strand
CCCCCCCAAAGTCCAAACCGACAAGTTTGAGATCGACTTTAGGCTACTTGATTTGCTAGATATTACAAGCAAACGCTACAAAATATCAAAAAATAAGATATTTGAAGCGGCATTGACGACATTTTTAAGTGATAAGTATTTGCCCTTAAAGATGTCAAGAAAAAGGCGGAAAAAGTTTTTAGTGAAAGAGGCTACATTAGAGTTGCTTGAAATTAAAAGCTATGAATTTGGATTAAGTAAAAATGCGATTGTAAATAAAAGCTTAAAAGAGTTTTTAATGCAAAAGCCTTTTTGTCATATAAAAAAGAAAAACATGACAAGGAAAGGGCAATGAGACAAAGAAAACAAAACCCAGCTTTTTAAGATTGATGGTGGGCTTTTAATGTTTTTGCCCTTTTTTATGAAAAAAGGGCAAATCGTTAAAATATTATCACAAGATGAAAGCTAAGAAAAAAAAGGATTAAACATGCTAGACATTTTATTCATATTCGGCGTATTTTCTACAGTGGCTTTTATATGCCTTATTGTGCTATATGGTTATGTTGTTTATACAAGCCCATTTGTAGAACATAGCTTTATAGACTTTGTGAAAGTCTTTTTTGAATGTCTGTTTAAAAAACCAAGTGATAGAGAAAAAGAAGAATAAAGAAAGGATTAAACATATGGTAATACCAAACTTCATCACAAAACTCCCACAAAACATAATAAAGTATAAAGAAAAAGGGGAAAAAGAAATACTTGTGCTTTTAGAAGACATAGATCACGCCTTAAACTTTATAGAGCAAGGTGGCTTTTTATATGAGTATATAAGAGTTTGCCGCCCCTCACAAACAAGCAAGGCGTTTATTCCACAAGCAAAAGAAATAAAAGACTTTTGCAAGGCTATCGCTAAGGGCATACGAGTAGATGCTGTCGATGAATACAGAGGATTTGAGTTTTACGACATGCAAAGCATAAAAAAATACCATGATTGCTACTTGCAAACAAAGATATTAAAGCCCCCAAGTAACTTTTTATTGTGCTTGTATGAAAAAGGTGAGTTCAGCCCAGATGAAGAAGCCTTAAAGTTTTTAGAAAACTATAAAAAAGGGCAAGAGAGGGCAAAGATAGTACAAGAGAGAGCGAATGAGCTGTCAAATAAGGCTTTTATTGATTCTGTGCGTAAAAAGCTGGGATTAAAAGAGCAAGAGACAAAAAGGGCAATATATAAGTTTATATCGCTTATGTATGAGACTTTTAGTCCGCAGGATTTAAGAGACTATTTTGCAGAGTTTGACAGGTTTGCTTTATAGGGCAAAAAGAAAGGTTTTTCACATGATTGTTTGTGCTTGTGATGTTGCCTCTTTTATCTCACTTTGTCATGTTGAGCGTAGCGAAAAATCCTTTTTGCAAATAAAAAAGGAAAGGGCAATGAGACAAAGAAAACAAAAGGAACTAAGTATGCGGAAACAAACCACGCAAACAAACCCAGCTTTTTAAGGTTGATGGTG
>NZ_JMKW01000116.1 GCF_000686565.1 Helicobacter bilis ATCC 51630 | reverse complement strand
ATCTTAGCTTCTATAAAATCAAAATTCTCTTGGAATTTCTTTAAAGTGAGATTTTTTGTGTCTAACATGTTAAATCCTTTTTTTTGTGGTATAATTCAACTCAAGGGGTTTACTTCGTGTGCTTGACTTAAAAAAACTGCTATTTTAAGCGGTAGGCTAATCCTATCCACGACTCCATAGGTTCGGGCGGTTTCCTGCTAAAGCAAGTCTTTAACTCTCATAAAAAACCAATTCATTATATTTTATCATTTGATTTAATCTATTTTTAGTAGCATTATAACTTGTTGCGTATTCTAGTGTCCCATCTGTTTTTACTGCTATACTTGTAATATGATATTTCTTATCTTGGTTTATAAAAGGCTTGTAGTAATAAAGCGTTCCTTCTTCATCTTTTGTTACAAATTTCGGTTTTAAGAGAGTAGGCATAAAGGTTGCGTTTATTACTTGCCTATTTTCTTTATGATTACCATATTTTCCATTTTTTCTATAGTGATTAAACGCCCTTAAAACATTGACTTTCACTTCCCCTGCTGGTGTTTGCACGACTGCATTTTTAGAATCTAGTCGCTTTGTCTTATCATTTTTAAAAATCATATCTTTAAATCCTTTCAAATTTAATGTTTGTGGCAGGGCTTCTGCATTATCCATTAACGCCTTATAATCTATCTTCCCACTAGAATCTAAAAAGCTAGATTCCAACTCTTTACTCAACGCTTCGCCCTGCATTGTAGCTTCAGCGATAGTATCTTTTAAAGGTGTATCCATAGTTTTATAAGGGTGTGGTAAATGTCCTTGCTCTATGGTGAATGGCTCGCTCCTTTCATATTTTGCTTCGACTTGCCTTTCTCTCTGCGTTAAAAATACTCGCAAATTCTCGTGTATTTCCCACTCTTTATCACTCTTACTGCTATCTTTGTCTAAAGACTTTTGAAACTCCCTTAAAGCTTTTTGATACTCTTTGTCATTTGCTAGTTCTGCTTGGATTTCTTTTTCTCCGCTGTAAAACTCCCCACCCTTGATTTTTGCATAAGCTCTAGCATCTAAATCTAGCCTCCCTTGCACATTCCTTGCTTCCACTTCGCCGTGTCTTAAGTAGTAATTTTTACTATCCCTTATTTTCTCGCCAAATCCAAAGCCCTCTATATCTTGGATTGCGTGTTGTATTTCGTGGTAGAGAGTGCTTTTTGCTTTCTCTTTTGTATTTACAAAAAGTGTATTTAATGCTATAAGCTTATCCTCTTGGTAATATTCTCCCCAATTTTTGCTTCCAATATTACCAGCAATAATTTCTAAATCTTGTAGCTCTGGGTAGGCTTGAAATAATTGCTTATCCTGCAATACTTCTTTCAATTTGGGGTAATAGTCGTTGTTAGAACTTTTATATAGCTTTACAAAATCAAACTCCCCATCACTTTGGCTTATCTCAAACTTCCATTTTTTATCCTTATCTTTATACCAGCCTGTTTTTTCCCATATCTCTATTTCATCTGCCCCACTAGATTCT
>NZ_JMKW01000115.1 GCF_000686565.1 Helicobacter bilis ATCC 51630 | reverse complement strand
TTTACTTCTACTAAATCCCCTGTTGCAAAATAACCTTTATCATCAAACACACTATTATCACTATTAAGATAGCCCAGTGCGTTTGTGTGGGATTTAAGATAGAGTATATTATCCATTATCTTGTAGTCTGCATTTATGATTCTAAAAAACTCTGCGAAGTCGCTCTCATCTGCTTGTTTGGTTTTAATGGCATTTGTCTCGCTTGTCCCAAAGCTTTGCTTGAATCTTGTGTGTGGCAGGGCTTGTTGCAAAGATTCTAAAAGTTTTGAAGACATTTTTTCACTACCATAAATAACTAGCTTTAAATGAGTTAAATCATAATTGCCTAATCCAGCTACAAGCAAAAGTCGCAACAATGTCGGCGAGGCGGGCAGAATCTCTACTTTGTGTTTTTGTAAAGATTCTAGAATCCACTGCGGACTCCGCTCTTTTGGGATAATAAGGCTTCCACCGCTCCCAAAGGTATTTAGCATTACATCAATCCCTGCGATATGGTCAGGCAAATACACACTCATTATACGCAATGGATTTTGCCTTTTATTGCAATAAGATTCTAAAAGTGTGTTTAGATTGTGCACTATGGCTTTAGGTTTGCCTGTGCTACCACTTGAAAAAAGGATTAATCCACCATTATTTTGCTTTTTTAAACTATCAAGCAAACTATGTGATTTTGGACTGATAGAATCTAGCTTATTTTCTTGTGTGTCTAGCACAAACTCTACCCCAAAATCTTGTAGCGAAATGTCAATATTTCGTGGAAGTAAGGGAGCTATAATGCACTGCTTTTTGCATAAAGCTAAAAATACTATGACATAAGAAAGGCTGTAATCTCCCCTAAGTGCTATCACTGCATTATTTGGGATTGTAAGCATAGTTTGAGAAAGACTAAAGGCTGACATTTTCTTGCAAAGCTCCGCATAAGTGTAGGGTGTGTCGTTGAGTATTAAGGCATTTTTGTCGCCATAGCACGACATTTTGTGCATAAATAAACTTACGCACATTGTAAATTCTCACATATAGAGATATGGCGAAATGATAAAGATTCATAATGATAGGTTGCATAGCAGGACTCATAGAGTGTTACCCCCCCCCCCCCCATTAGTAAGTCGCAATTTCTTAAATCTCTCACTCACTTCCAAAGATTCCACAATACTTACTTTACTTGGAATCTTAAAGGGGGCGAGTTTGTCTTTACAAAATGCTCTTATGTATTTTTTTAATTCTAGATTCTGCGTTACCTGCGTTGTCTCTTTGGTGCTTTTAGCGGATTCTGCACTCAAGGCTCGGTCATTACCCCTTAGGTAACTCCCTTCGCCTTTCGCTTGAAAACCACTAAAATCACTCAAAAATACTTCCGCAGTGTTGCTGTCTGTGTTTTTAGAATCTAAGTTTGCAGATTCTGCTTTGCTAGATTTTATATAATGATTAGAATCTAACACCACCTTTACACTTACACTTTGCCCTGTAATAGCATTAGATTCTCCATATACAACACAATCACTTATAAATGGAATCTGTAATA
>NZ_JMKW01000114.1 GCF_000686565.1 Helicobacter bilis ATCC 51630 | reverse complement strand
TAGTGAGGGCTTATGCTTTATTGCGTAAAACTGCTTAAAACATAAGCGATACTTTTTATTATATTTACTTTTTGAATTGAAATAAAGGGGCTTGTGTGGTTTGAGTAAAATTAAGGCAGGTATGCTATAACTTCGCATACAGCACTTGAGAGCTAAACATTTTCTTAATTCTGCCAAAATCTCTATTACTCATAGGAATAAATGTTGTATTGATAATGTTTCCCTGTATATCTAACGCATAGCCAACCATATAATTAAATTTATCCTTAATTTTATAAGGCTTAAAGAATACATAAGAATCTTGTGCTATACTTTCATCATCTCTAGTCTGCACTAGTTTGCTATTTTGCATTTCCCTAGCATTCGCAGACACTTTAGGATTAGAGGTATATTCTTGTTTAACGATAAAAAGCGGGTCGGCAAGGGTATCAAGGAATGCACCGCTATATAAACTTCTATCTTTCTTGTAGGTATTGCCTTTATTCAAGTGATTCCAAGCGTGGTTTAAATTAATTTTTATATTTCCTATGGGTGTTTGTATTGTGCTGTACCCCTGCTTGTCTTTATGCGGGATTTGTGCTAAAAATTCTTGCTGATTTAGCATATCTGGCATTTTCTTAGCATAGCTGTTTAATACATCTTCCCTAATTCTGCCATTTTCTATAAAAGTGCTAAATAAATCCAAATCTTGCCCTTGCATTTTTACTTTAGATTCTAGCATATTTGCGGATTCTTTTATATTGTTATTTTTAACTCTTTCTTGTGAGGTTTGTGGTATAATGCCACTATGATTCTCAAATAGCCGAGTCGTTTGAGTAGCTCCGACATCATCGTGATGAGAGTCTTCCACCCCTTTAGATTTAGGGCTACGATTTAAGTTCGTGGGGTGGGTTAATTCCTCTAATTCTAAACTATAAATTCTATTTCCATTTTGAAAACTCTCTTTAAGCGTAATTAATGCTTGTGCTTCTTTATCTTTTAAGGCATTGTCTGCTATAAATCTATGCACTGCTTTTATATCTTTACTTTGATTTTTTGGTGTTTCACTTTTGAAAAATTTATTTTGTATAAAAAGGTTTTCAATGTTGCTTACTGCCTCAAAATGTTCTTCAACCTTAAAACCATTATCTAATATCTAAACTTTTTTGTATGGCTTTATCGCTACTCATTTTTGCGATACCAACACTGCTAAGCCTTGCTTGAATGCCGTCCTTATTGACAATATCTTTGCCTTTTATAGCATTGAGTTTGTCTTTCACAAACTTTCGCATTTCTTGTTTATTTCCATATAGATTTTTTAGCAAGTCTGTGTCTTTTGTGTTGTCATGTTGAGGCATTGCTGAAACATCTTTATTTCCGTTTAAGTGAGATGTTTCGTGCTTCGCACTCAACATGACAGAATCTTTATTTGTTTGTGTGTTAGATTCTGTATGTGGGTTTATAGATTTTTCGCTCTCGCTCAAAATGACAGATTGCGGGTTAGCTTTCGCAACTTCTGGCTTATACTCTAACAATAATTGTTTCTGTGCTTGTGCTTCTTTTATCTCTGCTATATCTACATATTGGTCTCTGTATGA
>NZ_JMKW01000113.1 GCF_000686565.1 Helicobacter bilis ATCC 51630 | reverse complement strand
TTACAAATAATGGCAAGATTGAAGGAACTATCACAGCAAGTGGCGTAACAGATATTACAAATAATGGCACAATTTCCGCTGGAGTTACTTTGAGTGGCACAAATGCTTCAAGCATTGCAAATAATGGAAAAATAGATGCTGAAGTAAAACTAGGTGGTGGCACAGCTGCTACAGAATCTAACTTTGCACACTTTCAAAATGCTGGTGGTGCTACAATCAAAAAGGTTAATTTCACTGAAAGCTACGCACGGATAGACAACTACGGCACAATAGGTAGTGAGACATCAAGTGAAACAGCTATAGAGAGTAGTGCAGATAAAGTAGGACAAATTATCAATAACCACTCTACTGGACAAATCATCTCTAAAATAGTAATGGGTAAAGCTTCTGGGGATACAAGCGATAAACTCAATATCCTAAACAACTGGGGGACAATCAGCGGTGATATTGAAGTAGGTAAAGACGCAACCACAGATATGAAAGGCAATCGTGTAAATAACTACAACACAATCACTGGTGCAGTAACACTACAAGGCAAAAACATAAACCTTACAAACTCTGGCAGTATCACTGGTGAGATTACACTAAAAGGTGGCACAGCAAATGCAAATGAGCATTTAACAATCACAAATAGCGGTAGCATAAATAAAATCACACTTAATCAACAAGATAGCGTAGCACATATAAGCAATAGCGGACAGATTGGTTCGCTAAACTTTGCAGCAGCTGGCACAGCAGTGCTTGGTAAAAACTTTGCTGTAACGCTTGAAGATAAAGCAAGCTATGATGCAAATGGTGCGATAAAGATTGATGGCAACACAAGTGCTACAATCAAGCTTGAGGGTGTAAGCAATGCAAGAGCCGCAGGGGATAAAGCCTTTATCGTAAATATAGGACAAGGCTTTCAAGTAGGTGAAGCCTATGATTTGAAAAACTTTATTAAAGCAAATACTATTCAAAACGCACAAGGCACAAGTATCAAAGATACTCTAGACACAGCACTTATGAATAGAATAGCAACTACACAAAATATCTATGATATTAACTTCAGTGGTGGTGCTATGACTATCAATATTGAAGCAAACAAATCAATCGGTGCATTAGGAGCTATCCAATCTATTGCTAATATGAACTCTCAAATGACACGCGCACAAAGCATTATTGATGGTGTGTTTGATGCAGTAGCTACAGGTGAGATAGGTAATCTTTCTTATCCAAGAGAGGGTACTATATCTACACAATACACAGGTGCAAGTAAAAAATCTAAGCTAGAAGAATTAGCAGAAGCAGTAGAATCTGAAAAAGATCCTAAAGTAAAAGAAGAAAAACTAGCATTATTGCTAGCTGAAAAAGAGAGAGCAAATAAATCATGGATAGGCTTTGCTACTCCATACTTCTCTACATCAAGCATTGCTGCTACAGGCTTTGCTGCTACAAATGGAAGTGCTATGGGCTTTGTAGGTGGTGCTGCAAAAGCTCTTGATAATGGTGTATTATTTGGAGCACACATTGGTGTAGAAAGCCAAAATGCAGGTAAAGTTGGTGCTGAAATGCAATCACTAGGCAGCAGCTTTATGGCAGG
>NZ_JMKW01000112.1 GCF_000686565.1 Helicobacter bilis ATCC 51630 | reverse complement strand
CCCAAAACCCTAACCGACATTTTTTTCATTGTCAAGTCGCTTTATTTACTCTAAGTTGAAATAAAAAAGGTGGGCTTGGCAAAATACCCATTCATTTTAATTGTAATTTATTTGCCTCCAAATCCCCAAAAAACCGATATTTTCTCTAGTTTCGTAAGTTTATAAGAGTTAGCTAGAAAAAATTTTTAAAAATTATATGCTTATGTGTAATATTGTAACTTATATAATGATGAGTTAGCACAAGTGGGTAAGCATGAGTTTTTATAAGGGCAAAAATTTCCCTTGTGTGTTGTGTTCTTAGTGATTGCAATGCGTAAATATGCTTTATAACCTAGCTTAAATAAAGCTTTATTGAAAACTTAAGAATAGCTTAAAATTTCATTGCTAGAATTACAATTCTATCCAAAGTCCGCAAAATAGGGCATAAAATGTATATGTGTGTCAAAATTTGTGTCATCGGTGTATTTTTTGTGTCATTTATGTGTGATAGAAAATCTTAAAGAATGAGATAAGTTGCAGAGAGATTGAAATATTTAAGGCTTTTATGGCTTGTGTGATTGGCTCTTTTGAAATTGTCTTGCTTTGATTGGCTTTTGTGTATAATGTAAAGGCTAGTGTGATTTATGTTTGCATGATTTAGGGTTTTTTGTATTATTTGTGTAATTTTGGCTGATATTCCACTGAAACAAGGCTAAACTCGGCTAAAATAGGCTACATTGGCTAGTTTTTGCTTTTTTGACAGGAATTACACTTAAATCTGCCAAACTTGCATAAATGGCTTTGCATTTTCTTGCAATTTTGTTAAATTCTCGAGCTGTTTGCTTCATTTCATAGTGTTTTTGTCAAAGAAACTCACAAACAATTTTTTTTATATGTTCTCTCTCACATATCACTATCAATAAACATGTAAAATATAAAAATCTTCTAAAATGTGGCGTGTGAATTGCAAGGCTTTGAGAATGCCAAAATTGCAATTTTGGCTTTCAAGTGTGGCGTGAAGTTGAAATGGCACAGAATCTAATAAAGATGTTTTACTTCCGCTCAACATGACAAAAAACAGATTCTAAAACCTAAAATGTGGCGTGAATAAAACACGCAAACACAAAGACACAGAAACATTGATAAACAAACAAAACGCATAAATTTAGATTTTTAGCTTTAAATGTGGCGTGGCAAATATGGCAGCATAAACGATAAAATGTATCGCCATGACTTGCTTTGCAAGGGTCGCAATGACTACTATAAATAATTCAAACCTTTAAATGTAGCGTGTGAGCTTAGAAAAGGTCGCACTAGCTTGCATAGAATCTAAACTAAACAATACAGAATCTAGACAAAAACAACAAAAAAAACAAGATAAGATTCTAAACGCAGCAGAATCTAACACACAAAAACATATAAAACAAGATTCCACAACACATTTAAACACTAACAAAACACACACTTAACACACCAATATCTCTAAATCCCTAAAGTATTCTTTCATCACAAATTTATCTTGGCTTTTATCATTGATATAGTCTTTATTCTCAACTTCTACTAAGGCTTTTAACCTTACATTATACGAGCCTTCTTTGCTGAATGATTTGAGTATATTATCCTTTTGACTACTCACTTCACCATCTCCAAAATCCCATTCAACTTCTACTAACTCAATAGA
>NZ_JMKW01000111.1 GCF_000686565.1 Helicobacter bilis ATCC 51630 | reverse complement strand
AACACACAAGCCCAAGAGCCAATACACCAAACACAAAACACAACACAAGGCTTTGATATAAACAACAAAGCTTACCAAGACTTTATAAAAGCAAAACTCGCCGCACAAAAGGGCGCAGAAATCTTAAACGATAAATTCTCAAACAATGATTATATGCAGGGTGCATACAGAGCAGTAAAAGAGAGTGCAAAAAGCTTTAATCCCCTTGATGAAGAAACAAAAGAGAGATATAACAAGGGCGCCTTCTTTGATGCCACATGGGAAGCATGGAATACAATGACAGGACAAACTGCCCTAAGAAACTATAACAAAGAAAAGCTAAAAGAGAAAGAAGCACAAAAGGCAGTGTATTCATACTTAGAAAAATATGGGACAAGTAAGGAATCTATAGGCTTAAAAAACTATGAAGAAGATAAGCTAAAAGAACAAAAGCTTATAAAAGGGATTCAAAACAAAGAGATAAAAGATTTAAGCGAAGAGGAAAAGGATTATTTAAGAGATTCTGAATCTAATATATCCCGCTTTATTGACTATCTTTTTACAGATGAAAATAAAAACCTACAAAAGTATAAAAACAATCTTACAAGACAAAATATTAACCATGAATTAGTAAAAAAGCTAGTCATACTTGACTCTCAAAACTCATCGATATTTAACTTAACAGAGGATTTGCAAAAAGAAGCAAGACAAAAGACACTTACATCAGGCACAAAACTAGCCCAAATGTATGGCTATGATAGGCTAGAGTATGATGCACAAGCACAAGATTATGTTTTAATCGATAAAGAGGGCAATAAGCTTTACCCCGATATGCAATCAGTCTTTAATAACTTGGGGACTGCCCTTGAAGCAAATTATTATGATGTAGTGTCTTCCTTTATCCCAGTAGGAAAAGCCGCACAAGTAACAAAGGGAGGTATTAAACTCACCCAAAGCTTAGCAAAAACAGCCCTGCAAAGTGCGGGAATGAGTGCGATAGCTAGTCCGCTAGATTATATCAATATGCAAAACGAGACAGCCCAAGAGGGCGATATACAAGACATACTAAAGCATAGTGCAGGAAATGCGTTAGGCAGTGCAGTAGGCGTGTATGTTGGAGCAGGTATAGCAAAAGGGGCAAGTAAAGCATATAACAGCATTAAAGATTTAAAGAATCTAAGCACAGATGATTTAAAAAACATAAAAATAAGCAAATACCTAGATAATGAAGAAGCTTCAATACACAGAAAACTAGCAAAATTTAATAAAAGTGAGATAGATTCTAATTATGAAATATTTAAAGGTTTGCAAAGCGATAGAATTATAAGTAAAGAGATGAAAGACCCCACATTCATGGGTAACTTCATGGATAAAATAAGCAATTATAATGTATTAAAACATCTCTCAAGCAAGAAAGAAAGCCAAGATAAGCTACTTTCTGCATTATTTTCTAATAAAGAGTTAGCTAGAGAGTTTGCAGGAAAACTCACAAGCGAAGAGGCTACAATCGTAAATAAGGCAATTCATGCAATGGGGGAAAACTTTACAAGACTTTCTAAAGAATACGAACAACAAATCATAGACGAGTATGCAAAAAGTGGAAAAATAAAGGGATTAAATCCACATATTGAATCTAACACACAAACAAATAAAGATTCTGTAATAAACCTGCCAGAAGTCTATAAACACATGCTAGATGAAATCGACAAACAAGCAAAACAAGATTATAAAACAAGCATTGATAACTTGCAAAATGCAT
>NZ_JMKW01000110.1 GCF_000686565.1 Helicobacter bilis ATCC 51630 | reverse complement strand
GATAATGACTAGTCAAAATGTAGAAAATTTGCAGAATGTATAACCAAGATGAAAGCTTTTTTATTTAAAAAAAAGGATAACAAATGGCATTACCACTTATCCCACTTATAGCAAGTATGGGGACAGGACAAGGACTCGCATGGACTACAGCCGCAGGAGTAGCAGGAGGCATGGCAGTACATAGCCTTACCAAAGATAAAGAAGCAGAAGCAAAAAAGCAGGAAGAATCCCTAAAAGAGCAACAACAAAAAGATAATGAAGCCTTTCAAAATGCCCTTAATGATGAAGCCAATCAAAAAGAGTTTTTAAACGCTATGCAAAATAATAAATCCTTGCAAGAATCCTATAACAATTCCCTTAATCCCCCACAAAATACGCCAAAGGAAGAAAACGAAGTCGAAGCAACAACAAAAACCCTAGCCCCAAAACGCTACAGAAATACAGGGATAAGCCTTTTTGATGATAAAGAAAATATGAATATCCTTGAAGCTTTTTTAGCAAAACAATTAGGAGTAGATTTAAAGCGTATTGACATTGATATGAACTTAAACGCCAATGTTAAAAGGGCGGACGTAGGCAAGGCAAGGGGCGATATAGCCACACAATACGCAGATATGAAAACCTTGCTAGATAGTGCAGAACATTATGAAGATGTCTATCAAAAACAAGATAATAGCTATTATGGGGCTAATGCTTTTTCAAATGTTGGCAGATATTTAAACTATAAATCAGGCGGTATCTTTGGATTTTTATCAAATGAAGATAATAAAAAGATATTAACAGATAATCAAAGGGATGAATACGCAGTCGCACGAACCCTAGCAGGTGGGGCAGGTAAAGTAGCCGTACAACATGTAAAAGATGCCAAAGATTTATATAACAATACTTTAAAAAGTCGGGGAAACTATCTTGCGGCAGTTGATTCGGTATTAGATCAAGGTGTAAATAATCTCAATGAGAAATATCATTATACACAAAGCATAGGAGTCCCTATGAGTGAAAGTGATACGCTAAAAATGGAGTTAATCAATCAATTAAGGGGGGATTTAAGAAGAGGGCAAGGCGGTGAAGCTTTAGGGCAAGGTTATAGCAAAAGGGTAAAAGCTTTAGGAATCTTAAATGAAAAGGGCGATGGCGGAGTAAGTGAAGCTATAAAGCTTTTACGAGAAAAATAATAAAGTCTGTCATGTTGAGGCAAAGCCCAAACATCTGCCCCTTTTGTCATGTTGAACGCTTTAGCACGAAACATCTCACTAGCATGAAAATAAAGATGTTTGCTTTGCGGGGGAACATGACAAGGAAAAGCAAACAAGCAACAAGGCAAAGAAAACAAAAGGAACTAAGTATGCGGAAACAAAACAAAGCAAACCAGCTTTCTAAGATTGCGTTATGGCTTTTAATGTTTTTACCCTTTTTTATGGTAGGAGTTATCTAAACGATAATGACTATCATAAAAAAGGGTAAATCGTTAAAATGTATAACCAAGATGAAAACTTTCACAAAAAAAAGGATATTAACAAAATGACACTCTCTCTAAACCCCACACTAACCCAAAACAAAGAAAAAAACACAGAAATACAAGTAGCAAACACAGATTTAGTTACACAACATAAACCAATGCCACAACTTGAAGCACAAAACACAGATTTAAACACACAAGACAATACAGAATCTAACACACAAGCCCAAGAGCCAATACACCAAACACAAAACACAACACAAGGCTTTGATATAAACAACAAAGCTTACCAAGACTTTATAAAAGCAAA
>NZ_JMKW01000109.1 GCF_000686565.1 Helicobacter bilis ATCC 51630 | reverse complement strand
ATAGAATATAATCAATATTATTTCCTAACTCTAAATACCTTATAACCATAGCAGTGGAATCTCTACCACCGCTTAAATTTGCAATTGTTAGCATTATTTACCTTTTTTGCTATTATTATTTTTTGCTTCATTGTATAAGGATTGATAAAGTCTATATTCTTTTAATATCTTTTCTTTTTCTTTTCCCCTTTCATTTAAATCAATAGTCAATGTGTAAGCGTGTATCAGTAGAATTATGCAGATAAATCCAAGAAAAAAGATTGTGATAGTTTTCTTATACTCAATATTATGCTTATTATTCATTTTCTATCCTTTCTCTAAGCCACTTTCTTAGCTTTTCTGTTAAAAAATCTGTTTCTATGTGTAGGCTTAAATACCCAATTATAACCACGTTCAATGCTTTGATTTACGCAATTTATAACACTTATTCCTCTCTTTGCTCTAATTCATTAAATACAAAGCATAAACGCTTTAAACTAAACTCATTCATTGCCCTGCCTTTTTCTTTTCTGCAATTCATAAATTGCAATAATAAATTTCTGTGTTTTGTTGATACATGCTCTATAACTTCTTGTTCTTTTTCTTGCAAAGTTGTTTCTACACAATTCCATAATCTTTCTAAGCATTGCATACCCACACTATCATCATTATCATCACAAATCCACAAGCAATTATTCTCTTTGCTATACGCTATCATGCTTTGTAAATATTTCTTTTGTGCCACTAGCTTTTCTACATGGCAAACAAAAGTCTTTTGATTCTGTGGAATTAGAAATATACCTGTTCTTGCAAGTGAAATACTAAAGCTTCTTAACGCCTCTAATTCACTTGCACTCATTTTTTCTTTGAGTGATTGTTGTATTGTTTGTATTTCAGTTTGTATTTGTGTGTCTTGTTTATTTTGCAGTAATTTTTGTAGTTGATTGATTTCTATTTCCTGCAAAACATTTGCATTCATGCCTTTTTCTACTTGCTTAGCTCTACACCAATTCAACAAATGCAACAAACCTTTCTGTTTGTTGCATTTGTTGATGATTGCGAATGCAATCTCTTATATTTCCTTTATGTGTGTTTGATACACACATAAAGTTATTATTTGTATTATATAGTATAGGAAGTGTAACATTATGAGACACTTTTGTAACATTTTGCGACAGATTATCAAGCATTTTTTCATGCTTATTGAAGTCATCTGTTTTAGCATTTTTGTCATATTTATCTGCTTGTTTTGATTTATTGTTGTGTGCTTTTTTAAAACATGTAAATTTTGTTTCTTTATAAATCTCTGTTACTTCTATGCCTTTACTATCTTTAGATATGAGATTTTTATCGATAAGCTTTTTTATACAACGATAAAAATGTTGTCTGCTTATTTGTAAAATTTCTACAAACTGACTGATATTTAATGATATAGCACCATACGCTTTATTGAAATAAGATATATGGTCTAAGATGATTGCTTCAGTTTTTGTAATGCCAAGAATTGATAATAACTCAAAATCAATGATAAAATTCTTTTTAGCAATATTATGTATGTGTTGCCGAGAAAACACCATTTTTACCTCTTTTCCATGTTAAAACATGTTAATTTATGTGGTAAAATGTGGCAATGTGGGACACATGTGTGGCAAAATGCCTTAATTTATGTGTGTGAAACTGCCTATTTTACGGCATTAAAAAAATGTATGGATATATTATACTATTAATAAAATATTTATTTATTAGTATTTTTATGTAAAACAATATACAAATAAGTAAATTACAAACACTATATTGGTATTAA
>NZ_JMKW01000108.1 GCF_000686565.1 Helicobacter bilis ATCC 51630 | reverse complement strand
TTTTTAGATTCTGTATTTTTAGATACTTCGGCTAACGCCTCAGTATGACAAGCTTTAATTTCTAGGATTTTATCTACACATTTTATAATCTCATCACACAAGGGGTTTATTGCTAGATTCTAGCCTTTCATAACTTACTATTTTTTAAACAATTTGCTATGACTCCCCACACGCAAGGCATTAAGCTGCAAAATATCATCGCATAGCTCATAAATGAGTAATAAGTCTGGTTTAATGTGGCATTCTCTAAAGCCCTGCAAGTTTCCGCTTAATGCGTGGTCTTTGTGTTTTGGCTCTAGGGGCTGCCCTGTGGCTAGCTTGTCTATAAGCGCGTCAGTCAAATCTTTGTCTTTTGTTTGTAGCTTTTTGTAGTCTTTGATAAAGCTTTTTGTGAAATTGACATTATAGCTCGCCATTATCGATCGCCTCCCTAAACTCAGCCACATTGGCGTAAGTCTTTAGTGTGCCTTCTCTTTTCTCTTTTTCAAGTTCTGCTTTTGCCTTTAGAATCTCTTTTTCAAACTTTGTAAGCTTGGGCTTTTGCACCTTGCATTTTGCGTTATCAATCTTTGCTAGGCTTTTTATCGCAGTGTAAAGCTCTTTACTAGCATTTTCTATAATCAGTGTCATTTGTTATCCTTTGGGCTTTTGTGTTGCTTAAAATTCTAGCATTAGTTTTTTATGTTTTGGAATCTATTATTTCTATCTCATCGTTTGTGAGATTGTAGAGTTGATAGACTAAAGAGTTAAGTTTAGATTCTAATTTGCTTGTGTCAAGGGTGGAATCTTTGTTTTTTGTGGGTTGCCACGCTGTGCAGACACCGCTCGCAATGACGATAAAAGGGCGGTGCTAGACCATTACTAGAATCTAGCTAGGGCTACTTGCTAAAAATTCTCTGCATTTTTCACTTATACAAATATCTACAAAAGCTTTCCCAAAATCATTTAATGTTAATTTGGCATAATACTTAGTAATGCTTTTGTAATTGCTAAATTTGTTTTCTACCAATATTTTTTTACCCTCTTGAGACTCATATGCTATTAGTCTGTCTCCATCTTTAAAAAATGCTTCAGCCTGTTTAGAATATCCAAAGGTAACTAATCCTAGCAATGTTAAATGATGCTTATTGATAGAAAAAAGATCTTTATCTATGTCGCAGAAAATCTCAATCATATTTTCAGCATAAACACCATGTTCGTTGTTTTCCATAAAGTAGATAAACTCTATGTGTTGGTTATATTTTAAGTATGTTAAGAGTCTGGCTTCTTCACTACTAATTTGCTCTAAAATCTTTGGGAATGCAGGACTTAAGAATTTTTGCTTTGTTTTATCAACAGAACTTTGTAAAATGTTAAAAAACATTTCCCCTAAAAGTGTTTCGTCTGGATTTATAGACAAACCGCAAAGCGTTGGGATAAGAATATTTGGCTGTGCTGCTGTCATATTTTCTTCTTTAACCCCATTTCTTAGTTTATCGCACCATACTTGAAATCTATCACTACCGACCCCACATAGTGATAAAGGGGCAGTGAGCAGCCTTGCGGTTTTTGTCAAATCTTCTAATACTCCACCGATTTGCTTCATGGCGGGTTGCAATCCATCTTTATAAGCTTCTGTCGCATTAAATTCAATATTAAGTGCCATATAACTATTCCTTGTTTTCAACAATTTCTATCTCATCGTTTGTGAGATTGTAGAGTTTATAGACTAAAGAGTCAAGTTTAGATTCTAACTTGCTTGTGTCAAGGGTAGAATCTGCTTTGTCATTTTGAGCCTTTGAAAAAGGCGAAAAATCT
>NZ_JMKW01000107.1 GCF_000686565.1 Helicobacter bilis ATCC 51630 | reverse complement strand
GCTTTAACTGCAAACTAGAGACTTTAAAGCGTGAAGTATTTTGAGACGATTTTGCTTGTTTTCAAGGAAAATGCAAGGGAGTGTATTAAACATACGCGACTGCCGCATTTTCTGCAGAATCAAGCAAAAGCGTCCAAAAGACAAACGCTAACTAAGCTAACGGACTCTTATAGATAATCCCCTTCAACGCCTCTTTAGATTCTGCTAATTCCACCTGCTTACATAAACTCTGCTTATAGCCTAAAAGCTTTCCTAGATTGCTTACATAATCTTCATTTTTAGCAATAATCTTAGCTGCCAAGTTTGCCACACTCATACCCCGTTTTTTAGCGATTTCGCTTAAAAGTGGAGTGGGCGTATTATTATCTGCTAAATACTCTTGTGCCTCTCTTTTTTGGGCTTCATAAGTTGCGATTTCACCCTGTGTTACTCCTGCTTGCATGTAGCTTACCTCTCTTTCAAAGTAAAAGCTAATTTGTGCTTTTAAATCCTCTTTTAACTCATCTAAGCTTTTTTCTACAAAGCTTTGTGTCTTTTTATCGTATCTTTGACCAATGAGTATTTCTTTTCCTTGTGGGATTTCTACTGCAAGTATTGCGTTTTCGTCCCACTCTTTTAGCTGTGTGCTATCAAATATTTGCACTACTTCATCATCTTGTATCATTGCGTATAATACGCCCTCTTTTGCTTTCATATTCTAATCCTCATAACTTTTTAAAATGGTTTCTAAGTGTTTTAACCTGCCCTCGCATGTTTTATCATCTTTTGTAGCATTAAAAGCCCTTTCATACTCTTTTAGTGCGTAAGCTTTCATTGAATCTATATCACAGACATAGTTTTGTATCTGTAATTCTTGCTCTTTTATAAGCCTATTTTGTGTTTCAACGCTAAAATTTAGGGCTAGATTTTCTGCTTCTAGCTTTTTGTTTTCAATACCCAAATACATGATAACAAACAAAAAGATAAGATTAATAACACTAAAAATAACTACAAATGAACGCATAGCTATTGCCTATTCATCGGCAGTGCGCCTGAGTTTGTATCGCTTTGTTGTGAATCCACTGCCACGCCTTGTGCTTGGGCTGGTAAGTCTTCGGGCGGGGATTCTTCAGGTGGGGCCTCCTCTTGTGGTGCATTCTGTGCGGCATAAATCTCATACACTAAATCAAAAAAGGCTTCAATGGGCTGTGATTTAATCTCTTCTTGCACTCTTGGGGGAAGTTCATTTGCAAAAAAGGCAATGAGTTCTTTTATATCAACTTCTGGGTGGCGGCTTTGAAAATCTTGCTTTATAGCTTCGATGTTTGCAAGTTCGCTTTTCCCTGCGATTGTGTCTTGTAACTCTTTTGCCTTTGCTACTCTTGGCTCTACTAATGCACTTACAAATTTATTTTGTTCTTCAATGATTTTTTTAAAGAATGTAACTCTATCACTGAAAAACAACTCTTCAAGCACTGAATCATTATCAATTAAAGCGCTTATATGTTCTGCAAAGTCGTTTTCTACACTTGCTTCAATGTCTTGAAGTTCTTTTTGTATGGCTTCTAGCTGCCCTTGCTCTTGTGTGGTGTCGTATTCGCTTGTTGGTTCTTGTTGTGGGGGGAGTTGTTCTTCCATTTTTTATCCTTTTTTTAATATTCGTCTTTGTTATTTCATTTCAAAGATTAAGGCTAAAAATAGCTAGTCATTATCACAAAAGATAACTCCTAGCTATTTTTTACCTTAAAGCTTTAAAAGCAAATAATCAAATACTAGAATATGGGGTTATCTTGTTTGCTTTAACTGCAAACTAGAGACTTTAAAGCGTGAAGTATTTTGAGACGATTTTGCTTGTTTTCAAGGAAAATGCAAGGGAGTGTATTAAA
>NZ_JMKW01000106.1 GCF_000686565.1 Helicobacter bilis ATCC 51630 | reverse complement strand
AAAGAAAGTGGGGCTAAAGGCGAGTATAAAGGACAAGTTGCAGGGGCATTTTATAGAGAGGAGTTAGGCGATATTGATTTAGTTTGGGGAGAAGTTAAAGGCAAGGGCAAGGAAGCTAAAGGCTATGGACTTGCTAAGATTATTGAGAAGCACGGCGATGAGTTTAAAGACATAGCAAAAGAGATAGATAAGATTATACAAAATGGCAAAGTTATTACTCAAAATGGTGTTAGCACAATATGGTATAAAAAAGATGAAAATATTTATAAATTAGGAATTTCAAAAGGTTTTCATAAAAAGGGCGATAATAATTGGATTATCACAAGCTATAAGGCAGAAAGAGAAAAGGACAAGACTTTCGGCGATGCCCTTTTTACTGATAAGCACCCCTTACCAAACTCTAGCGACATTATACCACAACAAACCCTAGAATCTACTATGCAAAAATTTAACTACGATTATAAAAAGGCAAAAGACTTGCTAGAATGGCATAAAGATTCTAGCCCTTTAACAAAAGATGAAAACGGACTGCCTAAAGTCTTTTATCATGGCACAACACTAAGCAATATGAAAAGATTGCATAATAAAGAACTTAAAAAACCTTTTGAAGTCTTTAATACTAAAGATAATTCAGTTTCTAATTTTAGCATAGGCAATTGGTTTTCAAATGATAAAAACCTTGCTAAAAACTATGCAGATGATGATGAAGGAAACTTTATATATGAAGTATTTTTAAATATCAAAAAGCCCTTTATTATGGAAAAAGAGCTTACACAAGAAAAAATAAAAGAGATTGATAAAATTTTTAAATTCACTAAAAAAGATAAAGAAAGGGGATTAAGGGCAGTAGAAAATCTAAAACAAGCAAAAGCAGAGTTAAAAGAAAGCGGCTTTGAGTTTTTGCAATATGACAGAGAAAGCGTTAAGATAAGGCATATAGAAAGTGGCAAAGAGTTTAGCACACCGCTTTATAATCTAAAAAAGGAATATTTGCACGAGAGCATAAGAGCTTACGAGGCAGATTTAAAACATAATCCTAATTTAGATGAGAGTTTGCAAGAGTTAAAAGAGCTTGATCTCTCTTAAAAAAAGATTCACCCACATTATATGAAGCTGACTTTGAAAAAGAATTTTTTAAAAATGAAACCGAGCTTTATATCCTAGCCGCTGCAAGAGAGAATAAGAAATTACAGGAAATAGTGGGCGGACACTATGGTGTATATGGCGGTTATGGAAGAATGTATCAAACAGCTAGAATCTATCCATTGCAACAATTTTATAAAAAAGCAGGATATGATGGCATATTGTTTAATGATAGGGAAATAGTGGCATTTGATTCTAACCAAATAAAGCACATTGACAATAAAGGAAGCTATACAGATACAAAAGGCAATATCACTAAGACTAAACCAAAGAATAAAGAATCTACACATAAATATTTTAATGAAAATAGCCCTAATATCATGTATGCTAATCCAAGTCATTTAGGTGCTGGAGTCTTAAGTGGCACTGCAGCAGGAATTGAAACAGATGAGAATGGAAACATTATAGGCTTTAATCCTGCTAAGTTTGCCGCTGGATTCTTAGGTGGAGTAGCGGGAAGTAAGGCGGTAGCAAAGGGCTTAGAATGGAGGGCAAATAAAGTCGCTAAGAATTATCCAAATATAGCAAAAGACAATCCAGCCTTAATGAGTGAAATAGCTAAAAAAGACCTGCAAACCTATGCAGTAACAAATACACATAATGCCCTAACACGCTTTTTAAATAACAATAAAGCATTAGATGTAAATCCACAGCTATTCGCAGGGGAAAAGGCGTTAGTAAATGAATCTTATGCACCACACAAAGCAAGACTAGAGAGGGCAAAAGAGTTAGAATCTAGTGGGGCAGAT
>NZ_JMKW01000105.1 GCF_000686565.1 Helicobacter bilis ATCC 51630 | reverse complement strand
GGGGGGGGGGGGGGTAACTAAATATCGTTATTATGCCTTTAAGGAAGGGATGGCATCATGAAGTGCTATCTTTTTGTATTGGGATATAAGGGGTTGTTTGTATTAAACGAACTTGAACGAAAAGGCTTGTTGCAATGTATTGAATGTGTGGTAACACATATCATCAAAACCGAAAAGAGCTATTTTGATGATATTAAAGAAATATGTTGTCGAAATGGAATTCCATTTTGTCTTAAAGATGAGATATCAAAATTTCACAAGGATAACAACTCGTATGCTGTAGCGATCGGTTGGAAATGGGTGATTCAGGGGTATTCTAAAATTATTGTTTTTCATGATTCCTTGTTGCCAAAGTATCGGGGTTTTAATCCTCTGGTTACTAGTTTAATTAATGGTGATGATACGATTGGAGTTAGTGTTCTATATGGCACAAATGAGTATGATAAGGGCGATATTATTTATCAAAAGAGTATGGCAGTATCTTATCCTATCACGATATGGGAGGCTATTGGTAAAATATCACATCTTTATGCAGATCTTTGCATTAAGGTCTTAAAAGATATTCAATCAAATAAAAGTTTAATTGCTAAAAAGCAGAATCATGCAGAAGCCACATATAGTTTATGGAGAGATAGGCAAGATTACCATATTAATTGGCAATGGGATAGTGCTAGAATTGTTCGTTTTATAGATGCTGTTGGTTTTCCGTATGATGGGGGCTAAAACAATGTTTGAGAATAAAATCTTAAAAGTGCTTAAAGCAGAGGTAATTAAAGATGTTGTGGTAGCAAATAGAGATTGTGGTAAGGTGATTTTTATGGAAAATAAATGCTGTATTGTTGTGTGTGGGATTGGGTTGGTTAAACTGTGCGAAGTTGTAGATGAGAATGGACAAAGATGGATTGCTCCAAATTTTCGAATACATTTTAGATAGCTAGGATATTGTTTTTAATTGCATTGTGAAACATATTAAAATATGCTATAATGCGGTCTTATTTTTTTATTTGGATAGATATATGATAGCTTTTAATAAACCTTTCATGATTGAAAATGAACTTAAGTATATTCAAGATGCAATTCGTCGTGGTGCTTTGTGTGGTGATGGTTTTTATACAAAACAGTGTCATAAATTACTGGAATCTAAGATTGGTTGCAAAAAGGTGCTTCTCACACACTCTTGCACAGCTGCTTTGGAAATGGCAGCAATTTTATTAGATTTGCAAGCAGGGGATGAAGTCATCATGCCATCTTATACTTTTGTTTCTACGGCGAATGCATTTGTATTGCGTGGAGCTGTCCCTGTTTTTGTAGATATCAGAGAAGATACTTTGAATATAGATGAGAATCTTATTGAATCTGCTATTACACAGAAAACAAAGGCTATTGTATGCGTTCATTATGCAGGCGTTGCATGTGAAATGGATAAGATTCTAGAGATTGCTAAGAGACATAACCTATTTGTTGTCGAAGATGCAGCACAAGGCGTGGGTAGCTTTTATAAAGGAAGGCCACTTGGTAGCATTGGAGATTTAGGTTGTTTTTCTTTTCATGAAACTAAAAATATTATTTCTGGAGAGGGGGGAGCACTGGTTATCAACAATGAGAGATTTATTGAAAGGGCAGAGATTATTAGAGAAAAAGGGACCAATCGAACTCAGTTTTTTAGAGGTGAGGTGGATAAGTATACATGGGTGGATATTGGTTCGTCTTTCTTGCCATCTGACATGGTAGCCGCATTTTTGTATTCTCAACTAGAGAATACAGACAAAATTAATGCTAAAAGATTAGATATTTGGAATCAGTATAATGACTTTTTTCGTGTGTTTAAAAGTGTAAAAACGCCGTATATCCCAGCAGAGTGCAAACATAATGCACATATGTATTATGTGTTATTTGAGAACTTACAGCAAAGAAGCGATTTTATAGAGTTTATGAAGCAGAATGAAATTTTTCCAGTATTTCATTATGTTCCTTTGCATTCGTCGCCTGCTGGACAAAAATTTGGACATACTT
>NZ_JMKW01000104.1 GCF_000686565.1 Helicobacter bilis ATCC 51630 | reverse complement strand
TGATTGTGTTTTGAATGAAATAAGCTAGAAAAATCCCTGCTTTGAAATATAAAGAGATGTTTCGCCTTGCGGCTCAACATGACAAGGAAAAGCAACATGACAAGAGAGAGTTTCAACGCGACAAGGAAAAGCAACATGACAAAGGGAGTTTCGACCAATGGGACAAAAAAGACTCAAACGAGGCAAGGAAAGACAAACATGTCAAAGCAAAAAGCAACACGATAAGGAAAAGGGCAATGAGACAAGCAGAAAAACTCAAAGACGACAAAAAAGCAACAATGACACAGGGCATAAACCTAGCTTTGTTGTGCTTCTGTCTGTTTTTGAAAAAGCGTTTTAATCGCCATGAAAGCGGAAGCAAAAACGATATAACAATAAGGCTTTAAAGCCAAAACTAACATAAAGGAATAACATGTCAGCATGTGTTTTAGTATTTCAACAAAACTTCACAGACAAAAGAGAGTGTGAGGCATTGCCAGAAAAGACTATCAAATTAAATGATAGAAACATAAAAGTCAGCAAAGCAGGTTACATCTACATACAAAAATACATTAAAGGCGTACATATAAGAATTAGCACCAAGCTAAAGGCAACAAAAGAAAATCTAGCCCTAGTTCAACAAGAAGCCCATAACTACATAAAAAACGAGCTTGTGCGGCAGGGATTTATCTTAGAGGGAAGCACCAAAAGAAGCCCTGATGAGTATTTGAGTGAGAGTATGTTATATGTATTGCAAGGTTTAAGCGACATTAAAGAATCAAGTTATGCAAGATATAAGAGTGCAATGCTTGCTATACAAAAAGACTTAAAACACGCAAGGACGAATAATGTAAATAAAAA
Source organism: Helicobacter bilis ATCC 51630 (assembly GCF_000686565.1). GTDB lineage: Bacteria > Campylobacterota > Campylobacteria > Campylobacterales > Helicobacteraceae > Helicobacter_A > Helicobacter_A bilis. Next base: position 1,179 of record NZ_JMKW01000104.1, on the reverse strand, counting down.
CTTTTTACATGATTACGCCACAGCCTTGCATAAAAAAGCCTTAAGTAACGCAGAGATTAAAAGCAGGATAAATCTTATTGTGCGTGCGTTAAACAACTACAATGAGTATTTTAACCTCCCCTACTTTACAAATACTCTTAATCTCTCAAGGTTTGGGGCAGAGAAAAAAGAAAAATATGCCTTTAAAGAAAATGAGTTAGCAACAATCCTAGAATCTAGTAAAAAAGATGAGCTACTGCATAATTATCTTATGATAGCAAGTCATACAGGGGCTAGAGTTGGCGAAATCTTAGCATTAAAGTCTAGCGATATAGATACAGAATCTATAAAGATAACAAAGTCAAAAATGCCAAACCATACCATTACCACACCAAAGACAAAAAGCAGTAAAAGAAATATTGTTTTTATCAATGAAAACTTTAAGCATTTCATGCACGACTTAAAAGCAAAATATACAGATATTCTCTTTAATATAAGTCATTCATGCTTACAGAAAAAGTGGAAAAAGCTTTTAAGCGAACTCAATATGCAGCAAGAAATACCCATTTATAACCTAAGACATACATTCGCAACACTTGCTATACAAAAAGGCTTTAATATCCTGCAAGTGAGTAGAACGCTAGGACATAAAGATGGGCATATTACATCAACTACTTATGCAATAAATACAAATTGCTTTATAGAAAATATGCAAATTAATCTTACAAAGGAGGAAGCATGAGAAAAGAAGATTTAAGCGAAATTTGTGTAGCTTTTTTGCTATTTGGAAGCTTTATTTTTTTGTTTTATAGCTTGAGTTTAGTTGGCTAGGGCGTGTGATGTTGGATTGTTTTTTCTGCTTTACTTGTCATTTTGAGTGTAGCGAAAAATCCCTTTTGCAAATAAAGAGATGTTTGGGCTTTGCCTTAATATGACAAGGGAAAGCAACATGCCAAGCAAAGAGCCAAAAGCAAAAAGGAAAAGCAAACAAAGGCAACAAAGGAACTAAGTATGCGGAAATATTGCGAGGCAATTTTAAGGGTTATTGAGCTTTTTTGTGAGGGAGTGTATATTAAATACATGACCGAACAAAAAAGCGATAATTCCCTTAAAAGTGTCCGCAATATAACGCAAGAATATTAGCTAAGAGAACGAGAAAGGATTTAAAAATGCACTACAAACCAAGACTTACACCCCCCC
>NZ_JMKW01000103.1 GCF_000686565.1 Helicobacter bilis ATCC 51630 | reverse complement strand
GAACAAGCTCAAGGCATAGGACAGATTAATGAATCTATCTCGCAACTAGAGCAAACCACACAGCAAAATGTAGAGATTGCTAATAAATCACAAGAGATAAGCAACGCCCTAGACCTAGTCGCAGCAAAGATTCTAGAAGATGTGAATAAAAAGAAGTTTTAAGGTAGTTTATCGGTATTTTCTTAGACTATGGTTTTATTTTTGTAAAACCATAGAATCTTCTGCTATCCCCCCCCCCCCGTATCATACGCTTGTTTTTATGTTAAAAGAGATTAAACATGCAATAAAAATCTTCACTGCAAGAATAATTCTTCTTAAAAGACATAAAAGGGCATGCTATTTGCTTAAATCGTTTTTATGGCAGGTTGGAAGCTAGTTTCTAGCCATATATTGCCATGTTGATTTTATAGTAAGGAGCAACGCATGAAAAAGATGTTAGCTTTAGGACTTTTAAGTCTTTCATTAGCACAAGCAAAGATATTTGTAGGTGTTGATGGTGGTTATGTTATGGTAGGTAGTGCGGTATCTGGTAAGGCTGATTCTAGCGTATATGATGGACACTACCAAGATGCATGGAATGTAAGTGCAAACTTTGGTTATGAAACTTTCTTTAGTAGCCATTTTGGTGCGAGAGCATTTATTAGTGCAGGTTATGGCAGCGTATTTGATAGTGCAGTAACAAACCAATTCTTTGGTGTTGATGGCAACATTGACTTAATAGCGAATCTTGTTGGTGGCTTTGGCGTATTTGCTGGTGTTGGTGCTGGTTGGCAACATCACTCAATTGCAAGCGCATTTGACAAAAATAGCATTCCACTATTTGGTAGAGTAGGTCTTACATTTGGTATCACAGATAGTTTGCGACTTGATTTAACAGCCAAGTTGCCAATTATTGCATGGGATATGGATGGTTCTGATATTGCTGGCGTATTACCAACAACATTTTCACCACTTGCCGTGTAAGCTGGTATTAAATTCCTATTCTAGTGCTATATAGCATTGAGAATACTTTCGCACACAATGTTATTCAGCTATGACATTGCGTGTTTTGTTGCACATTAGATTCTAAGACATTCTACAATCAAGAATGATTTTAGAATCCTTTCTCTATAATTTTTCTTTCTTATTGCTAAATCTCATGTTAGATTATGCCTTTAGATTCCAATTGCTTCTAGATTTAAACATGCTGACTTATAAGCTAAAAATCTTGATTTTTGTTTTTTTGTATAATCGCAACTTCGTTTTTATACGATATATCCATGCAAAAAAAGGAAAAACATGAAAAAGTTGTTACTTGTTGCTAGTGGTGCACTATCTCTTATTTTACTTAGCGGTTGTTCATCGCTTGTTGCTACAAAGATGGATTCTAATGTAGGCTATTTAGTGCAATTTAATGGTAGTGATTTTAATGTTGGCGATGTTGTAAGTGCGGAAATGCCTTATGATGCTAAAAATCCAAATATAGCTGCTATGGTGCTTAATAAAGCCATTGTTGATAACAAATGCGATACGATCTTTTACCTCGCTATGAAGTTATATCAAAAACTTTTGGTAAAAATATCATAAGGGTTACGGGAAGAGCGGCTACTTTCAAAGCAAAATAAGCATATTTTCTTTAAGTTCTCTCACAAGCTGTTGGCTTTCTAGCTGCATTACCTTTTTCATAGTGCAATGCAGTCAGAATTTTTGTATCCTCTACTTCTTATCAAGTAGATTATAAAATTTAGTATCAATTAAAAACGATGCTTGAAATCCAATTGTTTAAAAGGATTAGATTCTATAATGTCCAAGTTTCTACCCCCCCCCCCCCACAGCTTACTCAAATTTGATATAGAACCAAATGCGAGTGGTGTCGCACTAAACATATAGAATCCAAGCATATCTCAACTTGAGATTCAAAATAAAAAGAAATTAGATTTTTTTAGCGCTCCTAAGCCATGACTCCAATCATAAGGCAGAGAATCTTAACTTCTAAAACACTTAAATAAAGCTTAAAATAAAACAAGATTTCATTTTATTTTATGTAAAATTATTACTAAATCCCATAAAAATGTTATATTTTTTCTATTGAAATGCAGAAAAATCGTTTTTTTTTTTT
>NZ_JMKW01000102.1 GCF_000686565.1 Helicobacter bilis ATCC 51630 | reverse complement strand
GGCAATATCCACGAGAATGCGGATTTGTTAAAAAAAAGAAAAAGTGCTTATCAAATGTAAGTATAGGGATATGTATGATTCAAAAGGATTCCCTAAATATTAGAAAAATGCAGAATTTTTAAAGGATAGAGAATGTTTAACACAAGAGATTTTATGAATGGTTTATATTTTTCAGCACAAGATGTATTAGAAGTCTATCTTAGACAATGCGAAAACAAAAAAGAGATAGAAAACATTGTAATGAAAGAATTGGAAAATTATTTAGACATTGCAGAAATCGAAATTACAACAAAACTAGATGAACTAAAGGAGACAAAATGAAGCTAAAAGACTTTGATTTTAGGATTTGGGATACAGAGAATAGAAAATATGTCAATGAAAATTATGCAAAAAATTATCATTGTGTGGGGATTGTAAAGTGGTTTGAAAACTTTCTTGGTGAAACTCAAGATTTTAATAAAAATGAATTTTTTGGATTTCAATTTTTTAATAGACACGAGAGCGGTTGCGGTGGTTTTAATGCTACCGAGTTTGCCGAGATAGAATTATGGACAGGTATGATAGACAAGAATGGCAAAAAGATATACGAGGGAGATATTGTGAAAAATAGAGATTTAGACACACTTTTATGCCTCTTTGATAAACATAATCTAAGATTTGTTTTTAAATATATAAATCGTAAGGAATACGATATATGCTACACCGCTATGGATATTTTAGAAGTCATAGGCAATATACATGAAAATGCGGATTTTTGAAAGGATAGAGAATGAAGTTAAAAGATTTTGATTTTAGGGTTTGGGTTGGTGGTTTTGCCATAGCAAATGGAGAAGTATGGAATGGTGGATATATAGATGATTCCTATATGAAAGAAAACCAATCCAACAAAGTAATAGCAATGGGATTAGTAAAGTTTTACGACAAAAACAAAGAAAAACTTGATGATATAGAATTTTTTACCTTTTATAACAATGTCGGCTTTAATCATGGAGTTAGTAATGATATAGAAATTGAATTATGGAGTGGATTCCATGATTGCAAGGGTAAAAAGATTTATGAAAATGACATCATACAAACAACAGAGGAAATAGGCGTAGTTGAATATAACAGAGGCACATTTTGGGTAAGGCAAGAAAACATAGAGCCATACAGATTAAATGTAGCTATTTTTGAGGAATTTATGAATTATGGCAAAGTTGAAGTCATAGGCAACATACATGAAAATGCGAAACTTTTAAAAAGGATAAAAAATGAAAGAAAATAACACAAAACAACAAAACACAAATGAAAACGAAAAGATTGAATTTGAAGTCTTTTTAACACAATATACAGATACGCTAAATGCTATCAATCAAAACATGCAAATCCTAGCTTCTAGCGTAATGCTATTGCAAAAAAGAATCAAAACAATGAAAGATAGCATGGATAACTTAGATACACAAATAAATGAAATGATAGATAGCAACAATAAGGAGTAAATATGAAAAAGTATAAACACGCAAAGGTTAGAAACAATAGTCAATTCATACAGGTAGAAGCTTGCATAAAAAATGTGCGTTATCGTTTTAGCACTAAGCTTCTTGCAACACAAGAAAACCTAGATTATGTGGAGCTAAATTATAAAGAAATAATCGAGCAATACAAAAATCAAAAAAGTATTGAAACAAACAAAGATAATCCTTATTTGCTTGCAAATTATGGTTATCAAATTTTAGAGTTAGAAAGAACAACATGCAAGGAATCAACATATATACGCTATCACAATGTATTCAAAAAGCATATCGTATCTACCATTGGCAATATGCTAATAAACGATTTTAGCCCAAAGGTTATGAAAGAAGTGTTTGCGACTAAGCTTTCTCATCTAAGTTTTGCAAATAGAAATATTGCAATGAGTATATTGAAAAAGATTTTTAATCATGCAATTACTGATGAAGTATATATAAAAGCTAATCCTATGGTTTGTATTAAGAGAGGTAAAAACAATCAAATAACACATAGAAATAAGCCTTTTGAGTTACATGAAGTTATGCAAATCATTGATTACATAGATAAAAGATAATTTAATAGATAATCGCATAAAACTTTATCTAAAAATAGCATTATTTACAGGCATGAGAGTAAATGAAATACTTGCCTTGAAATATGA
>NZ_JMKW01000101.1 GCF_000686565.1 Helicobacter bilis ATCC 51630 | reverse complement strand
GGCACGACAGATTGGGCTTTGCATGGCAAATATGATACAGGCTCACAAGTAAATTCAAGGGAACAATATGAAAAAGGCATACATGCTGGGACTTCTTTGTTCTTCGCATTATGCAAGATAATTACTTTAAAATTTTTCCAATATTTCAAAATCATTATGAAATTCCTTAAAGCAGTCATAACTATATCTTTTGCCATTATTTAGAATCTCGCCTTGTTTATCGATACGCAAGGTTGTCTTTTGGTTATCGGTAATTTGATAGGTAGGCAAACTCATATCATCAAATCTGCTTACATCGCTTGAATGAAAAATATAATAATGGATAATAGATTGCTCTAAATTTTCATTTTCTGCAAAGACAGCTATCCATACATAAAACACGCAAGTATCTATGTCATAGCGGATTTTAGGGTGGAAGCTAAAGTTACGCATATTTTCCACTATCACGCCTTTATTATAAATAGTTTTACCCTCACTTGTTTTGACCTGCAAATATTTTGTAACAATATCTAGCTTACTCTCTTTGCAAAATTCGCATAGATTTGTTACACATTTTGCTTTTTGCCCCTGCCAAGATTCTTGCCTTATAAGCTGATTGCTAAATTTCTTGCACACTTTGCAATAATATTTTGAAATCACAAAGTCAATGCCTTCATCAATATAGCCCCTATGCACTTGCCACCCCAAGCTATGTAGCTTCATTGCTAACTGCATTTCACCATAAAGCCCTATGACTTGCTTTTTCTTTTCTTCGTCTAATTGTGTATTCATAGCTCATACTCCCCTAAATTTTTCTTACCTAAAAATTTATACACACTCTCTTTTAAACTTATATCTCGCTCTATGCCTATACCAATTCGCCCTAGTTCATCTGCTACTTTCACACTTGTGCCAAGCCCCATAAATGGGTCCAATACTCGCTCTCCCTTGTAGCTAAACAATTTTATCGCAAATTCTGGAATCTCTTTTGGAAAAGGTGCGGTATGTCCTAGCGTATTTTGCCCCTTAGAATTTATCTTTATCACAGGGCTTATTGCCTTTATATCCCTACGCCACGCATAAATGAAGTCTTTTTCTATCTCATTACCTTTATTAAAAGCTTCATTTTGCGTGAAATAAGTTTTCGCACTAAATCGCTTCCCACGATTTGCCTTGCTTCGCTCAAAGCAATGAAGATTCTTACACTCCCAGCTTCTAAGCCCCTTTTCTGTATAAGCATTGCCATTGACTTGCAGGCAGCCACACACGGGGCAAGGGTAACGCGTCTCATCACTTCTATGTTTATGAAAGATTAAAATATGCTCATAGCAATTCATAGGGTATTGATAGTAGGGATAGGGCTTATCGCCATTTTTATGCCTTTGACTTTGCACCTGCCCCTTATCCCAAATAATATCATCTACAAAGCTAAAGCCCACTTTTTCAAAAAGCATTATAAAATACGCCCCCAAAGGCAGCCGCCTCTTGCCCCAAGTAGAACGCGTGAAAAGGTTATCGTTATCAAAAATATCGCCCACATTAAAGACAAATACGCGGTGATTATCAAGCACTCTATAACACTCTCTTAAAATTGCCTCCATATCGCTCATATACGCATTTAAATCGCTCCATTGTGCGTAAGCCCTAGCATTATAATAAGGCGGACTTGTTACCATTGCCCCCACAGATTCACTTTTCATTTGTTTTAAACCTTGCAGACAATCCCCCCACAAAACCTTTTTAGAATCTTTATTTTGTAGGAAAGATTCTAGGTTTGCATCGTGTTTATAGCGTGATTGATAGCATTCTTTGACAAATTCATAATAGCTTTTTTCAAAAGCTTTTATAATCTCTTTTGTATCATTTAGGGCATATAAGGGCTTAATCCTTGCGTGAAATTCCATAAGCTCACTTTCACTAAAAGTTTGCTTTAAATACTTTTGTGATTTTTGCAAGATGGTATGTAAATAGCTATCATGTAGTGCAATGTCATTGCGTTTGCGTAGTATTTGTGTCAAAGTTTGCCTTTTTGTGTTTATTATATTCTACAAAAAATGGTTAAAAATTTGCTTAATATCGCTTTGTAATATATTACAAGCCATTAATAACGAGATAGATTCAGTAGTAGAGAATGCCTTGCAAGATATAGCACAACAAAGTGGTATTAATACAGGGAAGCTTTTAAAGAATTATAAAGATATAAA
>NZ_JMKW01000100.1 GCF_000686565.1 Helicobacter bilis ATCC 51630 | reverse complement strand
ATTAACATAAAATATCTGAATTTATATCTTGGTAATGAGATTTATACGGCAAATACCCTGCTTTTATGGCTTTTACAATATGTGAAAGAAATTATTATTCTCTCATACGATACACATACGAATTTTAAAATACCAACACATTGCTTACAGCCTATGGGATTTGACAGAAATGAAAGTGTATTAGATAATGATGATTTAGGCTTTAGTGCATTTATGTTGTTGCAAGAATTATTTTTTATGTCAGAAAAATTTCATTTCATCCATCTTGAGGGTTTAGAAGCTTTAAAAGATGTAAAAAGTAAAAAAATGGGTATCAAATTTATTTTTAATAAGGAGCTTCCTAAAAATTGTCTACCAAGAGCAAATCAGTTTTCTCTCTTTGCAACACCAGCAATTAATTTGTTTTCTACACAGGCAGAACCAATACTTCTTGATCACTCAAGAAATACTCATCGAATATTTGTAGATAGAATGCACGAACAGGCTTATTGTGTTATACAGATTCTAAAAGTAAAAGCACATAGTAGCGATACTGGCAGACGAGTTTTTAAAAATTATTATAGTTTTGAGAGATTTGAGTTTTTAAATAAAAGCAATGATTTTTATGCATTAGCTAACAAAGTCGATGCTCATGGCCAACACTATAAAGAAATTTCTTTTTATACTAAGCATCACAGAAAAGAAACTATATCTATGGATGTATTGTGCAGCAATAATAATATACCAGCACAACTTAAACTTCATGACATTAACGAAATATTAGACTATAAGAGCGTTACAACAGAAAATATTACGCTACCCACACCAATTAAACACATAGACATGGATAGTGATATGATGTGGAATCTTGTTGTTATTTTGTCTTTTAATTATCAAAATATAACAAAAAAAGAAAGTTTATTGTCTCTTTTACATATTTTTGGGTTTACATTTGATTCTCAAGATAAACATTTTTTGACAAATCTAAGTGATGCGATTATTAATATACAATCACAACCGACCTATAAAGTTCATGGCTGTATCACAAGAAGAGGTATTCTTGTTACGATATCTATGGATGAGACTAAATTTTATTGTTTAGGAGAGGTATATAAAATAGGATTGATACTTTCGCACTTATTTGCTTCTTTTGCGGCTATTAATTCCTTTTGTGAATTAAATATTATATGTGTTTTAAGCAATACAATCTTTACATACCCTGTACAATTTGGAAATAAAGCGCTTTTATGAAAACATCTACATTCTATCATACTATAAAAACATTTTTACTGACACGCAAGAAACATCAAATATTTTTACGAACTGGGAAAAGTTTGGGGCATGCTTATAAGGAAATAGAGGTTATTGCACAAAATGACAATGAGACACTTTTAAAGGCGACAGATTCTGCAGATAATACAACTTCTTTAAATGATCAACATGAAAATTGCGTTGAAATTAAAGCAAATTTTTTTGGTTTATTTGGAAGTTCTTCTCCTCTACCAAACTACATACTTGACAAATTTGCAAGAAATGAAGATTCTGGTAATGGTTTTAGCTTATTTTTTGATTTTCTAAACAATCATATTCTATGGCTTCTTTACGAAAGCATGTCACTTAGAAATTATCATAGATCTTTCAATGATAACTTGAATGATAGAATTTCGCATATTTTTTTAAAAATATTGGGTTTTAATAATGTAACAAATGCAAAAGAGTATTTACCATTTTCATCTCTTATATTAAGCCAAAGACGCCCAAAACCATATATTGAAAAGATTTTGCAATATAATTTTAATTTAAACAATAGGATTTCAATTATTGAAAATATTTCGCAACAAATTCCCATCAATATAACTCAACAAAATGTGCTAGGAATAAGAAATACAATTCTTGGTAAAAATTTTTTATTGGGAAAAACGATATGTTCTCACCAAAATAAAATATTGCTTGATATTAAAGATTTACAATATCATGAAGCGTTGGCTTACTTTCCTAATCAAATGCAATTTAATCGATTAAAAGAAAGTATCGCTTTCCTTACAAACAATGAATTCGCGGTTGATTTGCGCTTAAATATACAATATAGCTCTCAAATGAATTTTATACTTGGTAATCTAGCGAATGCTAAATTGGGATTTGGTTTATTATTGGGAGGGGGTCAAAAAAACTTCAGCAATTCACAATATTGCAAATATATATCGCTGCATCAATAAAAACATTTTT
>NZ_JMKW01000099.1 GCF_000686565.1 Helicobacter bilis ATCC 51630 | reverse complement strand
ATTGGGATTTGGTTTATTATTGGGAGGGGGTCAAAAAAACTTCAGCAATTCACAATATTGCAAATATATATCGCTGCATCAATAAAAACATTTTTAATTTTTAAAGACATAAAAACTATCAACAAGAATTTTGTAGCACATGCACAAGGAAAAACACTAGCGCAAACAAAGCGCGGTAGAACTAAAAATAATGATAAAAGAGATAAAGTTTATGCTTTTATTGTATTCAAAGCAAACCTAATAAACTTGAATTAGAAGCAAAAACAAACATCTAACATTAGCAGAGTATTTTCGAATAAAACTTTTTAGTGAATAAAATGCAATTCAAAGTACAAAAACATAAATTTTATGTAAGATTTTTTGCCATTACTACAAAATTTTTTATATTATCATTATCTATATATCAACGATAGAAATCTCTCATTGTTTTCTAAAAATACAAAAATTATTAAACGAATTCTTGCCTTAAGAAAACTTTTTAAATAGTTAGAATTTTTATTCCAATCATCATTTAAATTTGCAAAATGTGGATTCTTTGTTTGTAGTGATACAATTTCATTCACATTTAAATTAAGAAATGTTTCGCATATTCTTTTTGATATATTATAAGCTTCTGTAGCCGCGTCTATCTTTTTCTTAAAAACATCTGCATTGAATTCTTTAAGATTGTGTAATTCTACAAAATCGTGCATTGATTCTACAAACCTTTCACACTCAAAAGTATCACACGCACAAGCTACCCCAACACTTAATAAACTCGCTAAAATTAACTTTTTCATTTAACCTCTATATTCACTACTTCTCTACATAACTTTTGATACTCATCATAATTCATATTCCATTCATCCAAAATACGCACCTCAAATAACATCTTGTCCCTTCTTAAAAACTCATTTGCATAATTGCAAGAACGTGTTAGTCTATTTCTAGCCTCTTCCATGTGATTTAAATCCTCTTTCTTTGCACCATTGTTTAGCAGTTTTTCATAATGAAACTTAAAGCCTTTATATGCACTTAAAAATGCTTGTGCTTGGACGCATAATTCACTATTGTAGCAAAAACACGTCTCTGCATGCATACTCACAAATAAAAAGCAAGACAACACAAACTTTCTCATTTTTTTACCTCTCCCTCATCAAAACTACTAAAATCTGCACCTAATTCTTTTTCTAGAAAACTTAAATAATTAAATATAGCATCATATGCTATGACTTGCTTTGTTAACCTTGTTAGCTTTGATGCATTATTCAAACGCCTTAATGTCTCTGTATCTAATTTAACATGTACTGAGCCATATATGCTACCTCTAGGTATATCCTTATATTTAGCATTACCCCCTAAATAATTTAGAAAATCTTTGTTTTTTATATCAGATAAGCCTATTATCTTTTGTTTATTTACTGCCATGTATTTCCTTTACTAAAATTTCATTACAAAAGTCTTTAAATTCAATCAAAGCTTTATCATTACTTCTACAATAATCAAATAAACTTACTTGATTATCTGTAGCATGTTGGTATGCAACCCTTTCAAACAAAATGCTATTTAAAAGATATATATTGCTTTGTTTGCTTTTAATAATCTCTTTTAATGTTTCAATTTGTTTGATTTTTGGATTTGAATTAGCCCTATTTATGATCATATAAGCCCTTAAATCCTTATTAACATGCATAATCTTTTGTAGATAATCTATGATTGAATTAAGTATAATAATATTAAATGCACCAACGTTTATAGGGATTACACATACATCACTACGCTCAATCAAAAACGCATTTATACCCCTATCACTACCACTAGTATCTGCAATAACGAATCTATGTTGATTTAATATGGTATTGATTTCTTTGGTTTCTTTTGCATATTTTACCTGCAGCCTTTTATCATTGCTGCATGAATGCCATAAAAATACGCTTCTTTGAGGGTCTGTATCAAGCAGTAAAATATCATGCGTTTGGAGTGTGAAAAAGCGTGCTAAATTTATAGCTATAGTGCTTTTCCCAACACCGCCTTTTGGGATTAAGGATAGTATATGTATTTTTATATTGAGATTCACTAAATAACAATATATTATATGCATAATATATTGTTATTAACTATTCAATATCACTTTGTTGAATAAATAATATTCGTAGGATTAGTGCATGATTATTTCGATTGTAAATGAAAAAGGCGGGAGCGGTAAAACAACCCTAGCAGTTAATCTTGCTGCACGACTTGCAGAAGA
>NZ_JMKW01000098.1 GCF_000686565.1 Helicobacter bilis ATCC 51630 | reverse complement strand
TTTTATCATACACCATATTCATATTATTTAGAGCCTAGCTATTGGAAATTTAGGGGGATATGCAAACTAGACCCTGAAATTTATCAATTTAATGGTGATAAGATAGATAGGAATATTATAATAAAGTGTTAAAGTATTTTGATACAGATTTGGATAATATGTCAAATGTGCAAACATTAAGGGTAAGCGATGATAAAAAATACTTTTCATATTGGTTTGAAAAATGGATTGGAGATAGAATTAAGATAATTTTTGCAATATATTTTAAAAGCGATATGCCAACAAAAAATAATATCAAAAAAATTATATTTTCTAGTTGGTGGCATGATTTAAGACCCTTGCCAGCAGGCAATGAAGGAACAGGATTCTATCTTTCAGAAGATAGGAAAAGTTGTGATTATTTTAAAAAGGAATTAAATGAATAATAAAGAACAAATACAGAAATTACGAGACTATGCAGAGCTTGCATGGGCATCGTATGGTTACTTTCATCTAACAGATAAAGAGTATAAACATGATGATAACGATAAAGAGAGATTAAAGGAATTTAAAGCACTTAAAGCAAAAGCATTAGGAAAAGACATTGATGAAAGCATTTACCCCACCTACACCGATATACTAGATATTACCTATAAATACTATCTTGATAAAAATGGCAAACCTAAAGACTCTTGGTATCATAAACGCTTCTTAGGTGGCGACTTTACTCCCACACAAGCAAAACGCTTCTTTGAACGCTATGAATTACTTATCCATCAACCCAATACAGAATCTGGCTTTTCTGCTACCCTCTTTGGTGAAAAAAGAAAACAAAAGAATACAGAATCTTATTTATAGAAATAAAAAAGATTCAAAAACTAAAAAGGTAACTCTATGAAATACTTTATCTTAATTTTTATTGGTCTTATAACTTTATCATTTGTGCTTCTTGTGGGCTTATCCATACAACTGAAGGAGCTCCTACAAAAGAACAAAAAGAATTAATGGAAAAATATGGAGGAATCTATGTCTTTGATAAAAAACTAAGAGATGAGATAATGGCATTACAAAAACAAGAGCTTATAGAAAGAAAAAAGTAAGCCTTGATGACCCAAACTTTGTTAAAAAATGGTAGCTTTAGAGGAAAAATATTCGATTCTCTCCAATGGTTGCAAATATTATACAGGACTTTTTATAGCCTATGATAATCAAAAAATTGAATCTTATATTCAAAAAATTAAAGATTATATGGGCGATGAAGTTTATAATAAGCTAAAACCCAATATTGTTTTAACAGAATTTTATAGAATAAAAGAAAATGGTGTGGAAAAAGATATACCTATTGAAATTTCTGTATCTATCTCTTGGTATAAAACCACTTATGGAATCTATGGTGATGAAGGCGCGGGATTTAGATTTAAAGAAACAAGAGTTGTGGGAATGGGCAATCTTTTTAACACTTTTTATCTTATTGATAATAAATTCATAAGACATAAAGAGGACAGAACAAAACAAAATTATAAAAGCTCAACTAAGGATAAACAATGAATCCAAAAGATTTTATCGAACAACTTAAAGATTATGCGGATATAGCTGATGCTAGTTATGCAATGTTGCATTATGTTGAAGAAAATGAAGTATTTGATATAGATGATGATAAGTTTAGAGCTAATAATACAGCATTTGAATTACAAGGAAGGTGGGTATATGCTGATGGAATAAAGTTAGGATATAAAATAAAAGAAGAGCATATCAATAAATCTAATCTAGCCAAACAATTATTTAATGATAAAAAAATAAAATTAGAACAACCCACAGCTTATGCTCTAACAATAGAAGCTAGATTCTCTCAAAATATTAAGATAAAAAAACCCAGCAAAGATAAACCTGAAAAAATAGACAATGAAATACAAAACTTTATCAATAGACCTGATGATGACGCAGACATTTCCAAGCAAACCCTACTCGTTGCCACCAACAAATCCCAACAAGACGAAAACCCTGACCTCACCCACATTCTCTCCCCCCCCGCACCAAATACTTCACTTCTCGCTTTGAGATACTCCATCATCAGCCTAATACTTCAAATGGCTTTAGCGCTACATTTTTTTACAATAAAGAATCTAAAGAATACACCCTAGCCATTCGTGGCACAGAATTTAAACTAGACCAAATCCAAGATTTAATCAATGATTACTACATAGGCACAAATAATGATGATTTGGATAAAGTAGTAGAACAATACTTTGATATGCTT
>NZ_JMKW01000097.1 GCF_000686565.1 Helicobacter bilis ATCC 51630 | reverse complement strand
TTTATATCTTTATAATTCTTTAAAAGCTTCCCTGTATTAATACCACTTTGTTGTGCTATATCTTGCAAGGCATTCTCTACTACTGAATCTATCTCTTTATTTATAGCTTGTAAATGTTTGAAACTTGCATTTTTAAAATCTTTACTTCTTAATATATCATTGTAGTATTTGCGGATATTGAGTAAATCATCAATATTTAGATTTGGCTCTATGAACTCAAGCATATCATCATCAAAGCTTTTAATCCCCCTTGCTTGTAGCTTTTGTAGCATAGCGTTTATAGTCTGCCCTGCGTTTGTTACATGTGGGATACTCTCTTTTAAATCCATTAAAATATCAGCTATCTTTGTGCCAGTGCTACTAAAATTGATATTATCAAGTGTCCTTTTAATATCATATTCTACCTTACCATATCTATCCTTTAAGCCTTTTGCATAGCTAGAATCCATATCTTTAAACATTCTTTGCGTAAGGGCTTCACTCTCTATACTTTTTGCTACTTGTGCTGCTCTTTTATCTATAAATTGTCCAAAGTTTAGTGCAAGTGTTGGATTCTTAGCTAATACACCACTTAAAGCAGACTGCAAGGCTTCATTTTGACTTACAAAGCGTAAAAACTTCTCTCTTTCATGTCTTGTAGCCTTGCCCTCAAACATATCTTGCATTAAACTCATAATAGGACGATTAGATTCCATACTTGTAGTTTGAAAGCTTTCAAACTCTTTACTTAAGGCTTCTAGCTTGTCTTTACCTTTTGCCATACTCTCTTTATTGATAAATTTTTCATACTGCCAAGCGTTTTTAAGCCTTTCTAGCTTAGGAATGCTTGAATCACTCTTATAATCAGCAAGGCTTTTTCCATTTAGAAACTCTTTTTGTGCGGCTTCTTTTATAGCTTCTCTCTCGTTATTATCAAGTGCATTTTTAGCTAGAAAGTTTGTAACTGCATTTACATTGCCATTTGCTAGTTTTTGTGCTTCACTTATAGCTTTATTACCGATATTGCTTAATCCATCAAGGTTAGTATTTTTAATAGCCTTGTAGCCTTGCTTTATACCAGCTCCAGCACCTACTATAATAATATCCCCTGCTATGCTTAATGTAGCTGCTTCTGCTGCCCTTTTTAATCCGCCATCTTTATTTTTATAACCTGTCGTCCATGAGTTTATTTCTTCATCTGCAATAGCACCAGCCGCAGCACCCACAGCAGCTCCAGCACTAGAATATACTCCAGCCTTTGCAGCAGTCTGCAAATAATTTTTGCTCGGTTTTTTAAGTCCCCACCAAGCCCCACCTAAAGATGAAGTAATTTCTGCGGCACTATCATGTATTCCGTGCAGTATGCTTTCTAAAAAGCCTTGTTCTAACGCTTGATATTGGTCGCCCTTTCTTATAACTACCTGTCCGCTTCTTGTTAATGCTACTTCATCTACATCTTTAAAGTTATCATCTGTTTTTAAAATATATTCTAAATCATTAATATAGCTTTGTGCTAATTCCATATTTTTTTCAGGCTCTTTAAGAAGATTGAATACAAATCTGCCATAATCATGCTGATTTTTCATTGTCATAGCTTTAGAGATTAACTCATTATTTGCAAACGCTTTAGCAGGAGATTTATCATAAGCTTCTTTTACTTTACTTAAAGACTTTTGATAAGTTTCCCATTTCTTATCTTTATCTTTAGAATCTGCTTTTATGTAATCCAGTAAAGCTTCCTTTGTTTCATGTCTGTATATCTTAAAAGCCTCTTCACTTACTGCTAACTGCCCTTCAGTAATCCTAAACATTCTTACAAGCTCATCAGCTTCTGCCCCACGACCAACAACCTGCATACTAGCATTATTCTTTTGGTCTAATAGATTAATATCTCTAAGCTTTGTTTCTGTTTTATTATCACCAAATCTAGTAGTAGCCCAATCATATATCCCTTCTAACGAATCTGCTGCACTATCCCAAGTGTAAGCCTTAGCAAATAGTGCCATAGCACGCAGGGTATCTGTATTCATATTTGCTTTGTCCCAAGCCTTATCAAATTCTTTCATCGTTTCATCGAAATAATTAGGCTTTTCAAACTCTGCTAATGCTTTAGTATAATTCTCTAAGCTATCCTTATTTTTCTCTGCATTTTGTGCTATTTGTTTATCTAGCATTTCTCTATTGCCAAGTAAATCTAGGGAAGTCCCAGCATGTATGCCTTTTTCATATTGTTCCCTTGAATTTACTTGTGAGCCTGTATCATATTTGCCATGCAAAGCCCAATCTGTCGTGCC
>NZ_JMKW01000096.1 GCF_000686565.1 Helicobacter bilis ATCC 51630 | reverse complement strand
CTAGGGCAGTATGAAAAAGAGTTTGAATTGCAGAGTAAGCAAGGTTTGTTATTTAATGAAAATGAGTTTAGCGAATATGAGACTTGCTTTTGTGGAAAATAGGAGAATTTATGTTTGATTTTTTAAAATATCAATATGTTGAGATAAGAGAATATGATTTGAAAGATGCTTATAGAAACGCAGAGGAATTAGAAAAGATAGGTTATGAAGTTGTAGGAAATGAGTATAGAAAATTTGCAATACAAATGCGTAAGCCTAAGAATGTTACAAAAATGTTTTATTTAAATATGATAGGCTGGGGGTTTGTATTTATTATGATATGTGGTGCGTTTGCATTTGGTTTAATGATGGGTGTAGCTGTAAAATGTGAAGCTAAAAACAAGCAAGTTGCTTTTGTGGAAAATAGATTTTGAAAGGATAAGGAATGAAAGCTAAGAAATACAAAGATATAAACGAAATGTATGAAAACGCACACAGACCATGCGTAGATTGTAAAAAAGGAGGCATTATGGGTGATGATGTATATGAGTATGTATGTGGTGCAAGTTTAAAAAAATATGAAACTTGTAAGCATAAAGAATACATAAGGAATATTCATAATATCTATATGGAGGCTTTAATTAAGGCTTATGAGAATGGGGGTAAAGAATGAATAAATTAAGCGAAAAGGTAATGAAAGATTTTTTAAAAACAAAAAGTGTAGAGCAAATACACTTTGATAAGTTGCAAGAAAAAGGCTTGATAAGTGAGTATGAAAACATTGTTTTAAATACAGCAGAGAACTTTTATAATAATCCTATTAAATGGCTATTTAAGTATATATTCATTGCTATTAAAAATGGATTTGTAAATTTTCTTAAATATCTTTTTGTAGGTATGGGGAGCATTTTATTTGCACCTTTATCAATATTTAAATCACTTAATGGCGATGGGCTTGTAGAGATTTGGAAAGCTTTTAAAACGGCTAGGTTTTATGTCAAATATAAAGATGAAATAAAAAAAGCAATACAAAATTTAGAAAAGGATAAGGAATGCAATTAAAAGATTTTGATTTTAGGATTTGGGACAAGGGAGAAGAAACTCTCACTTATGCAAGTAAGGATTGGAATCTATGCATAGGCTTTTCTAATCCACGGCAGGATAAATGGGAAGTTGAAAGCGAGTTACACGCCTACTATGATGGTGAGCCTATGTGTCCTAGTGATTGTGAGATTGAGCTATGGAGCGGACTTTGTGATAAAAATGGCAAAAAGATTTATGAGGGGGATATTGTGAAAAATAGAAATTTAGACACACTTTTATGTCTCTTTGATAAACATAATCTAAGATTTGTTTTTAAATATATAAATCGTAAGGAATACGATATATGCTACACCGCTATGGATATTTTGGAAGTTATAGGCAATATCCACGAGAATGCGTATTTGTTAAAAAAAAGAAAAAGGCTTGATAAGTGAGTATGGGGATATGTATGATTCAAAAAGATTCCCTAAATATTAGCAAAAATGCAAGGATTTTGAAAGGGTAAGGAATGAGTGAAACGAAAGGAGCAACATGCAACACCTCCTTTCTGTTACTATCTAGCATGTAACAAAAAGTAAATTTTTATAATACGCTACATTAATAAAAATGCAAAATATCAAAATTAAGATTATAATAACTTTGTATTTCATTTTGCCTCCTTTCTAACTCTTGCTAGAAAAGAGAAAATTTACCGCTTAAGTTGGTAGCTTAAGCGGTAATAACATTATACTACTACAATTATTTTTTATTTGCAAAGCTAGAGATGTTTCATGCTTACGCATTAAGCCATGACAAGTAAAGAAATGTTACCACAAGACGAAAGCTTAAAAAAACAAAATACCCCCTTTATTTTATTTACTTTATATTTTACTATTGCATAAAGTGTAAATAGGTGGGCAGCAATGCGTTCTTTAACCCTCTAAACCCTAATAAAAATGAATTGATTGCATTGTAACCTTGTAATACTTAACATGATTTCTTTCTTGTCTCGTTGAGGCGTTAGCAAAAACATCTCTACTTGCATAAAGGTTAGATGTTTCACACTAAAGCGTTCAACATGACATAAAAAGTAAGACCACGCTTTTTATCGGCATTCCTTAAAGTTGAATTTTTATTTTTTTACTTCATTCATTGCCGCCCACTTATTTACACTTTTTGAATTTGTTTTTTTGTCATTTTGAGCGAAACGAAATATCTTTTTTGAATGCAAAGCAAGAGATGTTTCGCCTTGCGGCTCAACATGACAAGGCAAAGAAAACAAAAACCAGCTTTTTAAGATTGCGTTATGGCTTTTGTAATTTTTTCTACATTTTGGCTAGGAGTTATCTTTTGTGATAATGACTAGTCAAAATGTAGAAAATTTGCAGAA
>NZ_JMKW01000095.1 GCF_000686565.1 Helicobacter bilis ATCC 51630 | reverse complement strand
CTATGGAGTAAATCTATCTTATCATCAAAGCTACTTAGAATCTCTGCTATTTTTTGTTGTATTGTAAGTGGTGGGAGTGGGATTGTTATATCTTGCACTACGCCTTTAGAAATCTCTTCAAAGGTTGTTCCTGTTCCCAAAGATTGCAAATATTTTACATTATCTTTTATCCAATAATACACAAATAAATTACAAGCTTGTTTTGGATTAACAATCAA
Organism: Helicobacter bilis ATCC 51630; assembly: GCF_000686565.1. GTDB lineage: Bacteria > Campylobacterota > Campylobacteria > Campylobacterales > Helicobacteraceae > Helicobacter_A > Helicobacter_A bilis. The sequence goes on along the minus strand of NZ_JMKW01000095.1, from coordinate 2,381 downwards.
ACTTTTAAAGCCTTGATTTGTGCAAATATCATTTTGTGCTATTGCAACATAACCAATAGGTGCTCTTGAACTTAGTAAAATTGTCCCTTTTGGCATTAAGGTTGCTGAAGAGTTTTTAAGCCCTAATTTAGTAATGAATCTTTCGCCCTTTGAAATATAAATATGATTGTAACCTGCTAAATCTTTTGGAGTTAGCCAAGGGATTTCTCCATTCCAATATTCTGGTATTGATGTTTTTGGTGTTCCGCCACTAATTATCTCCGCAACTTCCCCAAGCCTTACTTCCTGCCATTGCTCTTTATGGAGAGATTGTAGAAAGGGTTGTAAAGAAAGAGATTCTAAAGGTAAATCTAAGCTAGATTCTGTATTACAAGATTCCATTATTACACTCCGTTATAAAGTTTTAGATACTTCGCCTAAAGGCTCGGTATGAAAAAATATATTCTCTTTTTTTTCGTTGTCATTTTGAGCCGTAGGCGAAAAATCTTTTTTTTTAGAATCTTTTTAGATTTCATAATTTTAGATTTTTCGCCTTTTTCAAAGGCTCAAAATGACAAGTTTAGATTCTGTATTATGAGATATTTTCATTCCCACCTATAATCTCTAAATTATTTAGAATCTTTTCACTTAAGATTCTCTCTTCTTTGATTTGAGATTCTAGCTCGGTTTTTAAGCGTGTAAATTCTCTTTCAAAATCAAAGTCTTCATCATCTTCTGCCAAGCCCACATAGCGACCGGGTGTAAGGACATAGCCTAGATTTGCTATCTCTTCTTTGCTTACACTTTTACAAAAGCCTAGAATATCGCTATATTCCCCATCTTTTTGCTCTTGTGCCTTTTGCCATTTGTGATAAGTCTCTGTGATTTTAGCAATATCACTTTGAGTTAGAATCCTATTTTTACGATTGATGAGTTCGCCTAGATTTCGCGCGTCAATAAAAAGCGTGTTGTTATGGGATTTATTGCGTTTGATAAACCACAGACACGCTGGAATCTGCGTATTTAAAAAGAGTTTTGCGGGGAGATTGACGATACATTCTATAAGGTTAGATTCTATTAAGTTTTTGCGGATTTGCCCCTCTGTGCTTGTGTTGCTTGTAAGAGAGCCTTTAGCAAGGACAAATCCCGCCCGACCTTTTGGAGCTAAATGGTGGATAAAGTGGCTTATCCACGCATAATTGGCATTTGTGCTAGGGGGTGTGCCATACTGCCAACGCACATATTTTCTAGTGCTTCACTGCCCCAATCTGTGGCGTTAAAAGGTGGGTTTGCGATGATGAAATCTGCCTTTAAATCCTTGTGTGCGTCATTGAGAAAGCTTCCCTCACTATTCCATTTGAGTGAGCTAGAATCTATTTTTCGCAAGGCAAGATTCATCTTTGCTAGTCGCCAAGTGGTTTGATTACTCTCTTGCCCATAGATTGAAATATCGCTGATTTTACCCTGATGCTCTTTTACAAACTGCTCACTTTGGACAAACATTCCCCCACTTCCACAGCAAGGGTCAAACACTCTGCCATTATAAGGCTCTAGCATAGCTACTAGCAATTCCACAACGCTTTTTGGCGTGTAGAATTGCCCGCCTTTTTTGCCCTCACTCAAGGCAAACTCACCGAGAAAATATTCAAAAATATGCCCTAAAATATCGCTTGTATTTTCTTGATTAAGTGAGATAGAATCTATTAGGTTTATCAAATCGCCCAAAGTCGCACTATCTAGGTTATCTTTAGCATAGACTTTAGGCAGCACACCTTTTAACTGCGGATTATCCTTTTCTATCAAGTCTAGGGCATAGTCTAAATCTTTGCCAATTTGTGGGCTTTTTGCTTTGCTTAAAAGAGCGCTCCATCTAGAATCCTGTGGCACAAAAAAGATATTTTTTGCGATATATTCATCTTTATCTTCTGCATCTTCATTTTGTGAAAGCAACTCTTTATGTAAAGATTCAAAACTATCGCTAATGTATTTTAAAAACACAAGTCCAAGCACGATGTGTTTATACTCTGCGGCGTCTATGTTTTTTCTAAGTTTATCAGCGGCACTAAAAAGGGCGGCTTCTAGCTTTTGGGTTTGTTTTATCTTTGCCATTATGTTCCTTTGTGTTTTTGTCCTTTATGTTCTTGTAGTGGAATAGTAGCATATCATTGTAGATTCTATGAATGGGTTGTTTTGAATGGGGTTTGAATGTGAATGTAGTGGGTTTCAATATAGCAATAGAATCTGCTCTTTAGCCCTGCTTTAAGAAAGCTAAGATTCTATATCTTTGCCTAGCTCATAAAGTCCGCTTTTAAGCACAATCTCATTGCGATTTGTCTCAATTAGCCCTTGTGTTTTTAGCTCTTTTATCACTCTTGTAACTGCCTCTCTGGCACTGCCGATAT
>NZ_JMKW01000094.1 GCF_000686565.1 Helicobacter bilis ATCC 51630 | reverse complement strand
TACCTCTTTTTTATGTTTTTGTAGTAATTCTTTTGTCTCTGCTACACTTTTTCCACTTTTTCGTGCTTGTTTAACTATTTCTTGCGGGGTTTGTGGTATAATGTCTTTAGAGTTTAAAGGGAGACTCGCCCCTTTAGTAGAATCGTTAGCGGGTGCTGTCTTAGCGATTTTCTCTATATTATCATCAAACGCAGTTACTACCCACTTATTTTCCCCTTGCTTATTAAATCCTTTATTTATGCCAACTTTAAAACCCTTATGTTCTATATTATAAGCTTCATCTCTGCCTTGTCGCTTTACTACTTCCCCATCTTGTATAATCTCATCTAGCTGTTTTGCTATGTTTTCAAACTCGCTTCCGTGCTTGTCTAAAATATGCTTTAATCCAAAGTTAGAATCCCCCCCCCCCCCCAAACTACATCAATATCCCCCAAGCCCTCTTTGTAAAACGCATTTTCTATATGTCCCATTTTTGCAATAAGCATAGCTTCTATCGCACCTTTGCCTTTAATCTTATCTAATTCTTTATCTTTAGTTAAGCGTTGTATTGTTTTTTTATTATTGATTAAAATGCCAAAAGGATAGCCATTGTCTTTAAAAAGCTTGTCTATATAAATGATAAATGTATAAATTATCGTTTGCTTTCTGTGATACTTTGCCTAGACTTGTATATGGAATGTGTGCTTCTCCAAAATGTCTTTGCACAAAAAACTCGGTAAATTTATTATCATTAAATGGCTTTAGATTAAAAAATTTGTCTAAAGTTGGGATAAATACTAATTTAAAATCCCCTATATTCACAGGCTCTTTTTCTAAAAATTTTAAAAGCTTTTGTTCTTTGCCTTTAAAGCCATTTTCCAAAAAGCTTTTAAGCTCTTGTGCTTGTTCTTTCGTAATAGATTTTTCCAAATATGTTGCAAATAAACTGCCATCTGCTTCTTTTGTAATGCTTATAAGGTCTAATTCCTTATCGTTTTTTCTCTCTACGATTAAAGCTTCGCCTTGTGGATAATATCCTAAAATCTCGCCTGTTTCATCATTTTTGATTTTTTCTATAAATTCTTTTTGCCACGCATTGTTTGCGTTATTTTCTGCTGTTTCATTATTTAAAGCCTTTTGTTGTGCTTTAGATTCTGTTTCTTTTACACTCTTGCCACTTGCCTTTGCTTGTTTTATGATTTCTTGTGTGCTTTGTGGTATAATGGCGCTGTCAATCTTGTTGGCTGAATATTGCGAGGTCTGTAAAAGCTTTTGCGAGATAGAATTGAAGTTTGGAGATTGATAGATAAAACTACCGCCTTTTTTAAGTTTATTATTAAGGTTTCTTGTTTCTTTGATTCCATTGCTAATACTTATTAGATATTCTCCATTATCAAAACTAACATTTACGAAATAATCATCATTTTTTAAATGCTTAATAAAGAGATATTCTCCCATATCATCACGCATAATAGCTTCAGGTGAATCTAACACTTCTTTAATCTGCGGTATATATTTTTCTCTGCCTTGTGATACTAGCTTTTTAAGGCTTCCTAGTTGCAGTTTTATCTCTTTGCCGCCTAGAGCTTGTAAAATCTCATCGCTATGCTTTGGTATGTAGCTATCATCTAAACTTTTAAGGTTAAATGTATCTAACCATTGTTGTTGCACTTCTTTTGTAAGTATGTGTTCCTTACCCTTTTTGTCTGTAAAGTGAATGTCTTTTGGTGCTTCCTTTACACTAGATATTTCATTTTTCAAACGATATAAAAACTTTGCTTCATAAGTGTTATTTGTATCCTTTATCATTTGTTGTATAAGCTTTAAGGCTGTATCTGTCCCCTTAGCTTTTGTTGCATAATCGACTTGAAATCTTGCATTATCTATAAAATCTTTTAGGGCTTCCACTTTGCTGGGTTTATTTTCTTGTGGTGCTTTATTTGGTAATTGATTTTTTAAATCTCTTATTCTTTGTTCTACTAAATCCAACTTATCTAAAAATTCACTATTATGTGCGGGGCTAAAACTATAAGGGCTGTAATCATTGCGATTGCTTTGCATAATCTTTTCTAAATGTGCTTTTTCTTTATATGCTGTTTCTAAATCATAGTTTGCAATTCTCTCAATCTCTGCGGCTTTCTCTGCTTCTTTTAGTGCTTTCTTTTTTGCCCTTTCTGCTTCTATTTTTGAGTCTAACTTTTTTGATACATCTCTATATGCTTTTTCAAGCATAGGGGAAGTTTCTTCCATAAGGTATCTTATATCTTCAGTGTCCTTTACTATTCTATGTAAATATTGCCATTTTAGTTTATCATCTTTCAGCATATTTGCCATATCTATAAATCGCTGCATACCTTCCTTATCGCCCAAATGATAACCTAATGCTTGTATGGCTTCTCTCTCTTTAGCTATAAATTCATCGAATTTTTCTGTCTGCCCTGCATTTATCTGTTCTATTAACTCTCTTTGTTTTGGCTCTTCTGCCACTACCCTTTTTATTGCCTTTCCCCTATCGCTTAATGCAAAGTCTGGCACATTTATTATTTCTTTGTTGTCAAGGTATTTATAGTCAAAATATTTTGGATTCTTATCATCGTAATGTTCGCCTTCTTGCCAAACTCTCTTTCTCAAATCTTGTTTAACAAAGCTTTCATGTTGCAAGGGCTTAGAATCCAACACATTACTAAACCTATCCACTTCATTTGCTTTATTTTCACTAGGCTTATTATATGGCAATAGCTTTATCTCTTTTGTAGTGTTTTTAAATTCCTGCATAGAATCTAAAAGTTCATTTGTCTTAGCATTAATATCTCTTAAATGTGCTTTTAGGTTAGCATTAGCTTTATATGGCAGTGCTTTTATCTCATTACTTAAAGGTTTAAAGTCTAGCTGTGCTAAAGGCTTATTTAATGCTTTTGTGGCACTCATAAACTCTTTATAGAGATTATGAAATATAAAATTCTTT
>NZ_JMKW01000093.1 GCF_000686565.1 Helicobacter bilis ATCC 51630 | reverse complement strand
AAAAATGCAGAAATTTTTCTTAACTTAATCATAGAAAATTACGAATTAAAACAGGAATTAAAACAGATAAAAGAAGCAGTAAAGATTTTAAAAGATTTAGGGTAAATGTAGTAAATTGTTTTTTAGATTGTCGCCTACTCACTCAAATCCGCTTTATTTATCAACTCCAGCAATTCCCCATCACTCATCTCGCTTAAATCACTCTTTGCATTTTGTGTAATCGTTATCTCTTTTCCATACAATGAAGTCTTCAACTCATTAAAAATCTTACTCACTTTTTCACTACATGCAATAATCGCCATCTTACTTTGCATACTGCCATCATCACTTAGACTTAGTTGCATTAACGCATTTTTAGCAATACTTGCATTCAGTGCTAAACTTTTATTAATATGATTTAAACTCATTGCTTGTATTAATAAACTCTCACTTGCCTCATTCATTAGCGAATTTAAAATAACACTATCAACATTATACGCACTTTCCCCTAAGTTTTGAATAATCTCATTTTTTAAGCGATTTTGTGCAGTTTTTGTAACTAGATTAAAACTCTCTGTAACGACTTCTTTACTTGTCGTTTCAATATCTTTTATCGCGGAGCCACTCTCCCAGCCCTCTTTTTCAATCCACTTTTTAATCGTAGTATAAGGCAGATTAAACTTCCTTGAAGTCTCTGCCGCATTTGTATTGTTCGATTTATAAAAAATCTCTACTTCTCTTTTTATCTTTTCATCGTGCATTTTATGTTTTTTCCACTATAAATAATAAATAATTAATTTATTTTACCTTGTTTTAGTTGCAGTTTTGTAGTATAATTTTATTACCGCTTAAGTTAGCAGCTTAAGCGGAAGTTTATCTCGCTTTTCTAGCAAGTGCAGGAAAGGAGGTAAAGCAATGTTAAACAACAAACTCATTATAATAGCTTTCTTGCTATTTGTGCTTTTTGTTAGTGTCGCATATTAACAAAATTTAGTAAATATTACAATTTGTTACAATGCTAGATAGTAACAGAAAGGAGGTTTGTTTTTAACATGTTATAAAAAGGTTATATATGATTTATGCAGAATTTGACAAAAGATTAAAAGAAGTGAGTTTAAGTAAAAAAGAGTTTGCGAAACTAGTAAGTATGCAGTATGAAAGCGTAGTGAATTGGAAAAGGGCAGAAAAAATCCCCGATTGGGTAAAATCATGGCTTTATTATTACGAAAAATCTAAGATTTTAGACACATTAATAACAAGCATTGAAAAACTAGATAAAGAATAAGCTGTATTTTAGCCTTCTAAAAGTATTATAACTTCAATAACCCCGCACTCGCTGCTACATCTTTGTAGCTTGTATATGCGTAGGAGTATCTAAGCGATAATGACTACTATAAAAGTATTAAAATCGTTAGAATGTTATCACAAGATGAAATCTCTAAACAAAAAAGATAAAAGCTATATCCGCCACCCTTTTTTCACCGCATGCCTATTTAAACTTAACGCCCTATCTACTTTCAAAGCAGGGGGCAAACAATCTTTATGCGCTACACAACTTGCAATGCAGTCTATACAATCATCTTTTCTAAAAGGCTTTTCTGGGTTAAAACTCAATAATTCCTTTTTTATTTGATTTATCCCACTTGCCCCATGTAAAAAGACTAAAAAGCCTGTATTATAATAGCTTCTTAATGCCTTTATTTTCTCTACTTTTGCCACCTTTCTACTTGCTACATATACATTTATGTCATTACTGATTATTGCTTTATCCTGCCTTTTTAGTCGTTCATTGATTAAGACTATTTCTCTTTGCAATAATCTATTAAGCGTTATGCCGCCGCCATCAGATTCTATATAAACACCTGCTGTATGAAACTGCAACATTGTTTCAATTAAAAATTTTATAGTCTCTTCCTCATTCCATATCCCAAACAAGCAATTTTTAACAATATATCTCGTGCTATTTTGATAGTTTTCCAATCCAACAACAACAATCGCCCTATTATCCGCACTCTCATTTAACGATAGGGCAGAATCTACAAATATATAATCCTTAGTTTCACTTATTTCATAGCTTGGAATCTCTTTAAAATATATGCTTTCAAAATACCCTGCTTCACTTGCTTGAGGTTCTTGCTGATATTGTGTCTCGAATTCATCTTCACCCAACTGCAAACGCAAGGAATGCAAAGCTTCTATATCATGCTTTTTTGTAAATAGCGGTTCGTTTACCTCTCTCTCATATGTAAAATTATCAAGTGCATAAACCTCTTTTTCTTTATTGAGTGCTACAAGCTTTATATGCTTCCATGCTTTTATACTCTCATTGTCAAACTCTCTAGGATTTAGCAAAAAGCCGCATAAATCCTCGTCCCCTAATCTCTGCATAAGTATTGTAATATTGCTTTTATTATCCTGCAATCTTGTAACGATATTTCGTAAAGTATCATTAACCTTATCTCTTTCTACCTTGTAACTCATATCACTGACTTTTATAGGATCATCGATTAAGATTTGGTGTGCATGAAAACCTGTTATTGCACCCCTAATTGTCGTTACAAATAATCCCCCGCCCTCTTCTAGTATCACTTCTTGGCTTGATTCTCTAAGGAATCTTGGCGGCTCTTTAAATATGCTTAACCAAAATTTAGATTTTAATAAAGCCCTTATTTCATTAATAATCTTTTTACACAAAGTATCACTATAACTGATATAAATGTATTTTCTGCTTCTATCATTCCCCAAAGCCCATGCAGGAAAAGTCCTTGCAATAATCTCTGTTTTACCATAGCTAGGCGGCATGTTTAGCATAAGTCTTTGTATTTGATTATTTGATTGTGGCAGGGTTTGCATTAAAGCCTTACATAAATAATCATAATGCCAACTATCAATAAAAGGCTTTTGATTAAATCGTTCCCATTTTAAAAGCAAAAAGGTTTTTAAATCTCGTTTTGCAAGTGTTCGTAATGCAAGTTCTTTAAGTAATTTTTCTTTTTGCATAAACTCTCTTTAGTTAATAATCTTGCGTTGTCTTTTGGACGCTTTTGTTTGTTTGCTTTGGTTAGATTTCTTTTAAAATCTTTACTGCTTCTTTTATCTGTTTTAATTCCTGTTTTAATTCGTAATTTTCTATGATTAAGTTAAGAAAAATTTCTGCATTTTT
>NZ_JMKW01000092.1 GCF_000686565.1 Helicobacter bilis ATCC 51630 | reverse complement strand
ATTATCATATCATTATTTTTGTTGTAGAATCTTGCAATACCTTGTGCTTTATCGTCTTTGCATGGCGTTTTGGCTTTTAGATTCCCATTTTTATAGTATGTTTTCCACACATCCAGATTTTTTATCTTCTTCACTTTGACATTCTTTTAAATTATTTGCATATAAAAGTGAAAAAGAAGTAACACCGCATAAAATCATTGATAAAATCGCATTTTTACCATTAAACTTTTTGAATCCCATACTATCCTTAACTTAAAATAAAACTAGATTCTACAAAAAATATCAAGCAAAATATATAGAGATTAAAAGTTTCGAGTCTAAAATTTATTAGATTTCACATATTAGATTCTAAAATATGGAATCTAATATGTGTTTAAAATCCTTGCTTTTGTATATAAAATCTAAACAGAATCTACAACACAGATTCTATAAATTAGAAGTTTTCTTACGCTCAACATGACAAGTATTTAAAATCCTTTTTCATTAAAGTAATACAAATGCAAGCAAATTGCTTTTAAAAATAAAATCAAGCAAAACCCAATGTAAAAAAAACAATTAACTATTACCCTTAAAGATTCTAAGCAGAACAAAAAAATTAATTAAATAGACTTTCAAAGAAAGGAACAAGCTGTAATATCGAATCTTTGCGATCCATATATACAGCTCGTAGCAGAAAATGGAGAAAATATAAAAGAATCTTATCTTTTTGAGAATTGTGGGCTTCTTCTAGCTTTACGCTTACCATATTTTTTACGCTCTACAACTCTTGCATCGCGTGTAAGCAGTCCAGCACTTTTAAGCTCTTTGCGGAACGCATCTCTATCAAAGTTATTTAACGCTTTTGCGATACCACTACGCAAAGCTTCAGCCTGTGCAGAGTAGCCACCACCAAGCGTAATCGCACGAATATCTACTGATTTATCCTGCTTTGTAAGCACAAGCGGCTGCATAACCTTCATCTTAATAGAATCATGTCCGCCAAGCCACTCATCTAATCCCATATCATTGATTGTAAGTTTGCCTGTCCCACTGCTTAACCATACCTTTGCAATCGCAGTTTTTCTTCTTCCTGTTGCATAAACCTTACTCATTACATTCCTTTATTATGCTTTTTTAGAATCAGCTACTTGAGCTGTGTGTGGATGTGTAGCACTTGAATACACTTTTAGCTTTTTAATCATAGCACGACCAAGTCTTGTTTTTGGTAGCATACCTCTTACTGCAAGTCTATACAACTTTTCTGGTTGCTTCTCAAGCATTTCTGCTAAAGTCTTTGACTTTGTACTACCAAAATAGCCTGAATGTGTGAAGTATTTCTTATCGTCAAGCTTATTTGTGCCATTAAACTGCACTTCTTTTGCGTTGATAATAACAACAAAATCACCGCAATCTAAATGCGGTGTATAACTTGCCTTATGTTTGCCTCTTAGTAGTGTCGCTGCTTCAGCGATTAATCTACCAAATACCTTGCCTTTTGCATCAAGGACAATCCAATCTCTTTGGATTTCCCCCTGCTTTGGTGTTTTAGTGAGTTCCATAATTTGCCTTTAAAACATGTAAAATATTTTTAAAAACAGAATTCTAATCAGCATTTACTTAAATATAGCTTAATTTAAGTTAAATTTAATATTTAAAGTCCCAAGTGTATCTACTTAAAGATTTGTTTGCTTTGAATATACAAGCCAATTATGACAATAGTATGCAGTTTTGTAACATGTATATATTTGCAGTATCGATAATATACAATGTGCTAGAAAAATGCTTGAAAAAAAGATACAATGCAATCAATCTAGGGGTGTTATTGTGCGGCTTTATAGAATCTTTGTTGCACAAATGGGGCATTGCTAGACTATATAAGCTTTATTTACAGAAAGGATTAATATGGGTAAGAATACAGTAACACTCACAAATAATGAGACAAATGAAAGCTTTGACTTTGATTTGATCAATTGCACAAGGGGACCAAAGGCGATTAATTTTAGCAAACTCTACGAGACTGCAGGGATTTTCTCTTATGATCCCGGATATGGCAGCACAGCAGGGTGTGAATCTACTATTAGCTATGTTGATGGTAAAGAGGGGGCGCTGCTTTATAAGGGCATTCCTATCCAAGATTTAGTAGCAAAATATAGCTTTACAGATGTGTGTCGTTTGCTTATCACCGAAGATGGTTTGCCAAAGAATAAGGAAGAATCACAAGCTTTTGATCTTGAGCTAAGGCATAGGGGCTTTTTACATGAGCGACTAAAATCTGTCTTTGCTGCTTTCCCAGATAAAGCACACCCTATGGCTACGCTATCAGCACTCGTAAGCGTTTTAGCAACGCTGTATTATGACCATAAAGAAATGGACGATGAAGATGATTATCAAATGATGGCAAGAAGAATCATCGCAAAAACGGCTACAATGGTAGCATTTTGCTATCGTCATAGCGTTGGTGCGCCTTTCATTGAGCCAGATGTATCAAAAAGCTATGTAGAAAACTTTTTATACATGTTGCGAGGTTATCCGCATGGCAGATTCAAAAATACGCTAAAGGGTGAAGAAGGCATTGATGCAGTAGAGATTGAAGCCCTTGATAAGATTCTAACACTACATGCAGAACATGGACAAAATGCTTCCACTACAACGGTGCGAAATGTTGCTTCAACAGGTGTGCATCCTTATGCAGCAATCTCTTCAGGCATTGCAGCACTTTGGGGACCAGCACACGGCGGTGCAAATGAGGCAGTTTTACAACAATTGCGTGAAATCGGCGATGTTAAAAATGTAGATAAATATGTCGCTAGAGTGAAAGATAAAAATGATCCATTTAGACTTATGGGCTTTGGACATCGTGTGTATAAGAACTATGATCCAAGGGCAAAAACTCTAAAAGCCTTGAAAGATGATTTAAATAAACGCGGTATCAAAATGGATATGCGTTTGAGTGAAATCGCAGAAAAAGTGGAAGAAGTAGCATTAAGTGATTCATACTTTATTGAGAGAAAACTCTATCCAAATGTGGATTTTTATAGCGGCATTATTTTGACTGCCTTAAAGATTCCAACAGAGCTTTTCACACCTATATTTGTTTTAGGTAGAATGCCCGGCTGGTGTGCTAACTTGATAGAGCATGTAAAAAATCCATCAGTAAGAATCACACGCCCACGACAAGTTTATTTGGGGAAATAGCTAGAATCTAAAAAAGTGTCATGTTGAACATTAGCGAAATATCCAGCATGGAGTATAAAGAGATATTCCGTGCTTACACACTCAATATGACAAGAATTAGAATCGAACATGATAGTTTATCATGTTGATAATAGCCAACTTGTTTTTTGATTCCAGATTCAAGGATTGTTGTATTCTAAATAATTATTATATGTGAAATGCTCGTCATGTTGAGAAGCACGAAGCATCTAGCATTATAGAATCTAAATTTAAGCGATTTAAAATCTAATCATGCAGAATCTAGTAAATCTTAGATTCTTAAGATACATACAAAATATATCTGTGAAATACAAAAGATTCCCACTTTAAAAGTGGGAATGGAATGTTAATAATGTAAGGTTGTAAGACTGAACA
>NZ_JMKW01000091.1 GCF_000686565.1 Helicobacter bilis ATCC 51630 | reverse complement strand
TTACTAGCTTCCATATCGTAAAGTTTTTTACCGTATCTATAATAAAGAAAAATAAGGAATAAGGAAACAAAGGAATTGCTAAAAGTGTTATAAAAAATTTAGTAGATTTTTGGAAATCTCCTATCAATCCATAAAACCCAATGGCAAATAATAGGCTTAATATCATATAGATAATCAGCAATATTTTAAATTCTTTCATTTTATAGTCCCTTTAGATTCTGTGCTCATAAAAATTAAGTATATTTATTATGGTGGGCTCGTGGCACTTGCTCTTTTATCAATAAATTCCAAGCATCTGCTTCTACATAATCTCTACTATCATAGCTACCTCGTATAGCTAAAGTGTATTCTTTAGAATCTCCTTCTACATAAAAAGGAATCTTACCTATACATTGACAATAAAATAAAAGCATATCGAGATGTTGTTTTTTAGGGAGATTTCCTAATGTAAGACTTGTATCAGCTCCTATATAATTATCAAGCAATATATGTTTGATTTAGTTCTCTTTTTGCTTTCAATTTCTTTAAAATTAGAATCTTGTGATAAGCAATCAAATCTTAGATTCTAAAAGCTTATAAATTTTTCTTTTTAGAATCTATCATACTAAAATCATTATAATCTAGTTTAGACTGAGTAATTATTTAAAGCGATTATTTTTCAATAGTAATAAGCGGTGAGCTGCCACCAAGCACTCTTTCATGCTCTTTCGCAAGGACTTTTAGATTCTCTCCCTTAATGCTTATGCGTAACAATCCTACATTTAAAAAACCGATTTTTTCTAGAAATAAAGACTCTAGCTTACCATCGTATAAACCACAAAAACGCAACACTCTAGGCAACACCTCAATCTTTATAGAGAGACTCTCATTATCTAGCATTGTCTTTGCTTGCATGAGTTCTTTTACACCAAGTTGATTTGATAACTCACTTTTTCGTAAGAAATAGAATCCATGATATTTTTTCACGCTTATGTCATGCAGGTCGCTTGGAGAATAGATCCTGCCATTTCTGCGTACTTTTATGCTAAACTCAACACAATCTCCATTGTGAGTGATATTTTCTATCACACCGCTAATTGGCGATACTATGGCATTTGGTATCGTGGGATTAATGAGTTTTGAACTACAAAAAAATAGCCATGCTAATAACATAAGCAACAAAATCCCAGTCAAAATATAGAATCCAAAATATGCAGCAATCAACCCAAATATAACGATGATATAAGCTCCTTGCTTACTTTCACTCTCTATAACACGCATTTTTTCCCCTTAAAATAAATATATGGATTATAGCAAGTTTTTATACAAACGCGCTTTAAGATTTTTGTTATTTTAGATTTCAGCGAATACACTCCAGCTTTATGGTCCGTCCAAATACCGAATGGATTGTGCTTCTCATTTATTCACACACAAAATGCCTAAATGGCACAGAATTTGCTAAAAACTACATATTAAAAATATCAAAAAGCCGTATTACATAGGATTAAAGGCTATATTTATCAAAAAAGATTCCAGAAATGCAGGAGGCATAGAATGAATGACACGATGTTAAACGCTGTGAGCGGGATTAAAACGCATCAGTTTGGGCTTGATAGTATCTCAAACAATATCGCCAATGTCAATACGGTTGGCTACAAGGCAAATGATCCAGAGTTTAAGACGCTATTTTCTCGTAGCATGGATTCTATGAATGCTTCGACGGTTACAAACAATGACTTCAGCTATGGTGTAACTGGAGCTAGCAACAATGTGATTACAAAAATGGGGAATCTCAAAAAAGCAGACAACGATACAAGCGTGGCTTATACAGGCAAGGGCTGGTTTGTCGTTGGGAAAAATAAAGAGGGGCAGTTTGAAATAGGCGAAGATAATTTTGATGTCAGCGATGAAAACTACTTTACAAAAAATGGGGATTTTACAATAGATTCTGATGGATATTTGGTAAATTCTGAAGGGTATTATCTCTATGGCGTAAATCTTGGAAAAATCAATGGAAATAATTTCAAAGCTTCACAAGACCCAGAAAAAGATTATAAAGAACTCGCAAAAGGCGTAATGAAGCCAATCTCTATACCGCCACAAATTAGCTATCAGCCCGTAGAGACAACAAAAGTAGATTTAAGTGTGAATCTAAATCGCACAGGTGAGCTAAAAAATGTAGTATTAGCACACACAAGCAATGGAGTCTTTAATGAAGCAAGCTTCTTTAACCAAGACTTTAATGCCCTTGCAAACAGAGATGGCGATATGATACGCCCTAATACTTTTCCAAAAGCAGATATTGAAGTAACAATGCCAGATGGCACGGTGCAAATCGCACATTATGAATATGGTGATGGGACTTCATCGCAGGGCAAGTTTCATACAATAGGGCAGTTGCAATATCTTATAAAGAGAGATACAGGACTTGACTTAGAATTAAATAGAAATCCAAATGGATCAATCGATCCAAAAGGTGTGCTTGTGCTAAAAAATAATACAAATACGCCGGTAAAAGTTAAGCTAAGTGGGAATTTCTTTGAGCGATTGCATTTAAGTGGTGAAATGGAGAATATGGGGAAAAACGACTATCTAGCAGGCACAAATCTACGCGTTCCAAGCTTTACAAATACGACTGAAATCTTTGATGAAGGCGGCAAGAAATATGCTATGCACAATGAATATTATCTCGTAAATGCGGGAGATTCTGAAGGCACACAGAAAATGCCAGAGACTTGGAATGTGCGTAGCTATATACATGAATTTTCAGGTAATCGCATGCTTATTAGCAGTGAAGTAAAAGAGGGCAAAATCTTCTTTGACCCAAGCGGTAAGGCAGAAGCTGATGATATGGAGATTCCATTCTTAGGCAAAAAAAGTGTTAAACTAACGCTATCAAGAAGCACGAATAAAGTCTATAAAGATTCTGGTGTGAATGATACAGAGCAAGATGGTAAAAATCGCGGCGAAATGTCTAATATTAGAATCAATAATGAGGGCATTATCTCTGTCGCCTTTACAAATGGACAAACAGAAGCGATCGGTCGTGTGGGACTTGCTATGTTTGCAAATGATCAAGGGTTAAAAAAGGTCGGCGGGAATCTTTTTGCCCTAAATCCTAGCACGATTAATGGCGAAGTAACACAACTTAGTGGGAATCCAAAGCTTGTGTGGGGGGAAGATTCTAACCTTAAGCAAGGGAAAGTATTGCAAGGCTATGTTGAGACAAGCAATGTTGATGTAGCAGACGCTCTAACAAATCTTATCTTAATGCAAAGGGGCTATTCTATGAATGCAAAAGCCTTTACAACTTCTGATGACTTGATTAAAGAAGCGATCAATCTTAAACGCGCTTAGTATTTATTTCATAACATTTTTATGTGAATGCGATTATAATGAGATTTTTCTCGGTTTCAAAATCGCAATTATATCAAAGCATTACGCAAGGCAAAATGACAAGCATATCTTGAAGCTAGATTCTATAAAATTGCGTGAATATAGAATCTGTGGAGTTAAAATTTCTTCATTCACGCACTAAACTTTGTGCTTATGTAAATGGATTTTGATTTATTTCATATATATATATATATAT
>NZ_JMKW01000090.1 GCF_000686565.1 Helicobacter bilis ATCC 51630 | reverse complement strand
TTTTGATTGAAATCTCCTTGTAATTCTTTACTCAATGGGAGTTGCAAAACACTTTGCGGAGATTGAAAAGAGTTGAAAAAATCAAACATTGCTACTTTTTTCCATATCACAAATAAATAACAGCCTAACACAACAAAAAACATATAAATAAAATGAAAAACTAAATGATACTTTAAGTTACTAAATCTTACTATTTTACATTTTTAATAGGGAGTAAAACTAAGGCACTAAGCGCAAGAGCCACTCCACATAAAATAAAAAGCCAAACATAGCCTAAAAAGTTTAAGCTATACACAAAGACAAAAGAAAATATCGCTTGAAAGATTCCAAACGCAAGGGTGAGCAAAGAGCTAGATTTAGCAAAATATGCCTTACCCATAATTTGCAGGGCTAAAGAATTTGTAAGTGTTACATTGCCAGTGGTAGTAAAACCCATAAGAAAAACACTGACATTTAAGAGCCAAAGATTAGAACTTAAAATTGCTAAAAAACAAGAAAAGGATTTAAAAACTAAGATAATAATCTGTGCATTTTTAAGCCCTATTTTATCGCTTAAAAGTCCGCTACCCAAGCTCCCAAGTGCTGCACCTATACCAAAAAATGCCCATGAAGACCCAGCGGTAAAACTACTAAATCCAATATCACGCATTAAGTAATCTGTCCAAAAAAGTGTATGTGGCAAATATCCAATGGCATTTAATACATAAGAGATGACTAAAAGCCATAAAAAGAAATGCGGGCGAAATTGTGGTTGTTTTGTAATTGTTTGTTGCTTTTTTGATTGATTCATTTTACGTGTTTTTAAAAAAAAGCAACTAAAAATAAAAGCAAAAAAGCTAAGAGAAGCTAAGAAAATCCATGCAAAATATAAATTAAAATGCGCTAAAAAAGGCAAAATAAATCCACTTGCCACAGCCCCAAGACCTATACCGCTAAAGACAATTCCGCCGACTTTGCCCCTGTGCTTTAGGTTGATAAAGGGTAAAATCAGTGGCGCAGCTAGAATCATCAAACTAGCAGAAGCCCCACCAGCTAAAAATCGCCACATCCACGCAACAATAAAAGGCAAAGAAGAAAATGCGCAAAATACAAAGCTTAAAGCAATAATAAAAAGGCTAAATCTAGCAATAGATTCAAGGCTAAAATAACGTTGCAAAATATTAATAAAAAGTGAGCCAAAAATATAGCCCGCTAAAATAGCAATACCTAAAGCAAAGCTTTCATTTTGACTTAATGAACCTTGCAAGATAAGGATAGGGATAAGCACAACATAGCCAAAGCGAGCCAAACCATTTGAAACAAATGTCATTAAAAAACAGCTAAAAATCCGCCCTTTCATAATCCTAACCCCTTCAAGCAAGATTGTATTGTGATATTAGAATCATTTAAAAAAGTTGAGGCAATAAATGGTCTTGGTAAAATAAAGGTATAGAATTTTATTCCTTCGGTTGGCAAACCTAAAATAAAAAGATTTTCTATAACAGTATTGTCTTGGTTGATGGATTGAAAATTATTGTTAATTTTTAAGCATTCGCATTGAATGCTGCCATTTGCAAAATAACTGCCTAGATTATTTTGTAGCAAAGAAGATAGAAACTCATTCTCTTGTAATCGTAAATTATCAATTCTGGCGTTAATAAGGCGATTGACAATATAGTGATTTGAAAAAGAATCTGTAAGTTCAAACTTTCTATCCCGAATATGTTTAAAGGTTACATTATATAAAATTTCTACAATATCTGCCTTGATAAGAGCCAATAATTCTTGTATTTTTATTAATGGTGGTCCTACACATAATCGATTATTAAGTGGAATAAAAGACTTAATAAATAACCGATAAGAATTCTCGCTAAGTCCGCCAAAATCTATACACAATCTTAGAATATCTCGTGTATCCCTTAAGACATCACAAGCGGCTTTAATAGGACTTGTAAGATTCCCCAAGCTTACTTCTTGTATATCATTTTGTAAATACGCAATCATTTTTTCCTTGAAGTCTTGTGCGCTTGTTATATTCTTGATAGGCTCAATCAACATAGAAAAGCTAAACTGCTTCTCTTTGGGAATATGTTGATTCAGTAATTGTTGTACATTATCTGTTAAAAGATACTTGTTTCTAAAAATAAAAGATTCTTTTAGGGATTTTCTTGCTAAATATGTATAACTATATACATATTCCATTTCTTTTATAATCAAAGGTAGAATATCTGTTTGAAAATCTAACTGCTGCTTTTGTTGTTTTAAAGAAGTTAAAAGCTTTTGCGTGAAAAACACAGGCTGATATTGTTCTCTTGTTTCTTTTTGCGTAATGGCACGTGCCATAAGGGGAAGGTTAGAACGTGAGAATGCAAGGATTTTTGGTTCTTTTCCGGACTTATGGTAAACAAGTTCATCATTTCTTTTTTCAAAATAGCCACCATATCCACTTGTTAATAACGTTATAATATCAATCGCACTCAAGCCCAAACCATTGATGGCTACAATGTCTTTATGAGAAAGGTTGCTAATGGATTGTGTAAGCGGATAAGCTGCAAATTCATTACTGTTATTATTAGATTCAGTATGTCCTGTTGTAACAAATACAGCATGAAGCTTAATAGAATGTTGATTAGTTTTCAGAATAAAATAATCGTGCTCTTTTGTTAAACTTCTTGCAAATTCTTGAATATGCTGTAGTGTCATGTTTTTAGGGATAAAAGTTTTAATAAAAGAAAAAGAGTATTCTAAATATTCTCCTAGCATTGCCCTTGCATAATACCCATTTTTTTCTGCACTATAGCCTTGAGAAATAAGATATTCATAAAAATTAGGCCCTTTGATAAAAAATTCATTAGGACATATCGTTTCATCTGCAAAAATTGTCATTTGCGCAGCAACTGTATTTGCCAACATACGCCTTGATTGTTTGGGATTATGGCAACCACTTCCTAATGAATATGGCTCAAAGATATAAACGTGGATTTGCTTACTGATATTGCGAGACAAAACCTTTGAAACCAACCTTTCAAATATGCTTAAGCCTCTTGCTCCAAATCCTACTATACCAATATTTAACATCATAACCCCCACAAAAATGATATGAAATATATTATAATTGATACTTTATAAATTATTTCAATAATAACATCTATATATTTAATTAAGTTTGAATATATTTCATATTTACTTTATATTAAGAACACAAATGTTATATTTGAGCATTTACACAAGAAAGGACAACTATGCCATTTGTCAATATTAGAATTACAAAAGAAAACGGTGAACCCACAACAAAGCAAAAAGAAGAGATTATAACTGGGGTTACGGACTTGTTAGCAAAAGTATTAAATAAAAATAAAGCTTCAACAGTTGTGATTATTGATGAAATTGACACAGATAACTATGGACTTGGCGGTAAAAGCATTACAGAAGTGCGCAAAGAACAAAAAGCGACAAAATAGTAAATAGACAAGCAGAATAAAAGCACAAAGAGAACATAAATCAAAAAATAACATTTCTAAATACGCGTAATATCATTGATAAAATGCTCTCTGCCAAAAACCTCATCACACAGGATTTTGACATAATGTCCTACCTTATCATCAATGTGTAAAT
>NZ_JMKW01000089.1 GCF_000686565.1 Helicobacter bilis ATCC 51630 | reverse complement strand
TATCAATTTCTCTAGCTTGAAAAAGATACTTAGCGATGATGAGTATGAATTGTTTATGAATTATGTAAAACAACTAGCACACACAGGTGTTTTTACGACAAAGACATTTACATAGAAAAGAGATTGAAGAATTGGAAACAAATCATAAAGAAATAATGGAAAGTTTGGAAACTATTAGCGATGACTTAGAAGAAGAGCAAAAGATAGCATTGGCAACAAAGATTATGGAGCAATTAAAAGTAAATCTTAATATCCTTGTTGTAGGTGCTACGGGTGTTGGTAAAAGCTCTACAATTGCCGCTCTCTTTAAAAATGGTAAGGATTTTGTAGAGATTGGCACAGATTCAAAACCACAAACACAAAATATAGAAAAATTTGTTATTAGCAACAATATTACACTTTGGGATTCACCAGGACTTGGTGAGGGCGAAGAAAAAGATAAAAAGCATAAAGATAATATAATCGCAAAACTTCAAGAAAAAGATAAAGATGGTAATGCTTTAATTGATTTAGTGCTAGTTATCCTTGATGCGACTAATAAAGATTTAGAAACCGCATATAAGCTTATCAATAAAGTGATAATCCCCAATATGCCAAATAAAGATAGAATCCTTATTGTGCTAAATAAATGTGATTGTGTTATTGATAGAGTGGATTTTGTAGAAAATGGACGAAAATTAACTGATGAGCAAATACAATATTTAGATTCTAAAGTCAATGATATAAGGGGACGAGTGAAAAAGGATACAGGCGTAGATGTAGAGCCTATATACTACTCTGCGGGATTAAAGAAAGAAAATAAACTACAAGAGACGCCATATAATATTACTAAGCTACTCTACTTTATCACAAAGAAAAACCCACCTATAAAGCGTCTTATGTATATAGGACAAGATAATAAAGAAAAAGGCACAGATGATGGTAAAAAAGATTATGAGAAATCGTGGTGGAAATCCACTTGGGAATTTGTTACAGATCTTGCAAAAGAAAATAAAGATACTGCAAAGCAAATGATGAGTGATTACGCTTTGCCATTTGTTAAAAATCCAGCTATAAGAAAAATACTCGATAACTTATTAAAGAAACTTTAATTTGTAGGAAAGGATAAAAATATGCTGTGGTCTATTGCCGCTATTTGTGCCATATTGGCTGGTTTAATTGTATTTTTTTGTTGCGGTTGGTGCTAGTGCAGCAGTTGCCATTCTTGTATTACCTTTTGTAGCGTTTGTTAAAGGACTTGAGCAAGCGTATTATTGGTATGTAGGCGAGCCATTTCAGATACTTTGGGTTATTTGCGGAGTGATTTCTGTGCCACTTATGATTGCTATAATCGCGGGAATTAAAAATAGCTAATCTTGCTAATAAATGGTTTCACGCATTAGAATCTTCCTTATATAAAAAAGCAAATAAGATTCTAATAACCACAATGCTAAATCTTATGTCTTTCATGCAAGATATTCTGCAAATATAATCACAGAATTATGATGGCATATTTAATAACCCAAGCAACCCAAAACTCTACGCATTTACTCGTGCATTAAATGCTCTTGCTAAAGAGAAATGATCGATATTATCAAGGCTTACATTTGATGGCACACCTTGTGCGATTTTGCTAAATTTTAAGCATAAGTCCGCTAACTTTTCTTGTATAAACATGACAATCATATCGCTTTCAAGTGAGGGCATGAACGCAAATATCACTTCCTCTATATTCTCATCTTTAATGCGTTGTATAAGCTCTGTGAAATCGCAATGCTTATAGTCCTCAATCACGCAATACACCCCATGAAATTCGCCAATATCTTCAATCAAAAACACATCTTTTGGGTGAGACACAATACAGAGTGTGCCATTCTTACGAGTAGAATCAAGGCAAATATGGCAAATCTCACCATGACTAAGCGCACCGCAAACCTTGCACTTTTCAATCGTAGCAATGCAATCATGGATCGCCTGTGCGATTTGTAATCCTAGCGGAGCGTTTTCGATAGCTAGTGTATAAGCCATTTTACGCGCACTTTTCTTGCCTATGGTTGGCATTTTTTCAAAGGCATTTACAAGTGTATTAAAAGAAAATAAGTTATTTTGATAGTTTTTCATGCGGGGGATTCTAGCAAAAAAGTGATAAGTTTTAGCAAAGTTATCTTTTTTTTTATATAATGAAAGCTTTATTTTACTTTTGGAGTATGTATTTTGGCGTCATTAGATATGGATTACTATGAAATCTTAGAGATTAGCAGAGATGCAGACCATGATACAATCAAAAAATCATTTAGAAAACTTGCATTAAAATACCACCCTGACAGAAACCCAGATGACAAAGAAGCAGAAGAAAACTTTAAAATGATTAATGAAGCCTATGAAGTATTAAGCGATAGTGAAAAAAGGGCAATTTATGACAGATATGGCAAAGATGGACTTCAATCACAAGGCTTTTCTCGCTCTAGTGGTGGATTTAGTGATATATTTGGCAGTATATTTGAGGATTTCTTTGGAGGGGGGCAATCCAATACACAAGAGCATTATGCCTTTGATCCAGACTATGTATTGCGACTGAATCTAAGCTTTAAAGAAGCAGTGTTTGGCTGTAAAAAGACGATTAAAACGGAGTATAAAAGCTATTGTAAAACATGTAGTGGCACTGGGGCAAAAGATGGCAAAATGCAGGATTGCAATAGGTGTAATGGTCGCGGCAGGGTTGTCGTGCAGCAGTCTATTATACAAATGCAAGTCGCATGTCCTACTTGTGAGGGGACGGGCAAAATCATCGTTGATAAATGCACTAAATGTCATGGAAATGCCTTTGAGCGTGTGAAAGAGACGATTGAGCTAGAGGTTAAAGCAGGTATTGATAATGGCAATCAGCTTGTATATCGTGGTAAGGGGAATGAAGTAAAAAGCGGTGTGAGAGGCGATCTCTATATCAAAGTGGTTGTGAAAGAAGATGAGCATTTTGTGCGTCATGGCAATGATTTATATATGGAAGTCCCAGTATTTTTTACTACGATTGTGCTTGGTGGTAAGATAGAGATTCCCACACTTAGCGGACAAGCAGAGTTAAACATTCCGCCAAATACTGCACATGGACATCAGTTTGTTTTTCAAAACGAAGGGGTGCCAGATATTAATAGCGGAAGAAAAGGCAGACTTATCGCACAGATAAAAATCACCTATCCACAAAATCTCAATGACGAGCAACAAAATCTTGTGTTAAAACTACAAGAAAGCTTTGGGGATACAAGTAAGCCTTATAAAAGCTTCATTGATTCATGTTTTGATAAAGTCAAAAACTGGCTTAAGGATAAAATATCATGAGATAGTAGTATCCATTGTGTATGCATAACGCTTGTTTGGAGTGGCTTTTAGAAACTATTTCCAAGTATATGCGTATTTTTATTGTTGAGATATGATTTGTTTTAATTATTTAAACATCGTTCTCTATCCTTTTTGTAATTTTATATCTATCTAGCAATCCACAAAAAACACTTAATCACAAACACACAAACACATAAAAGCCTTGTATAAAGGGTTTTTTGCATAAGTGTTTTATAATATGCTTATATGTTATAATCCTTTTTTTACTCCCATATAATCTATTTTTGTTTATATCTTATGTGTATTTTTGAATGTATTCTAAAAAAGGATACACAAAAAGTAAAAAGGCTTTTTTACTTAGTGTTTAGAGTATCGGTATTTAGGGCGTTTGGAGTGTTTTTTGTAACGCTGGGGTAA
>NZ_JMKW01000088.1 GCF_000686565.1 Helicobacter bilis ATCC 51630 | reverse complement strand
TCGTGCTTACGCACTCGCACGACCAAAGCTCTTGCCCACACTTGCAAATATGACACAACCTTAGATTCCAAACCATTGGGTTGTCATTTTGAGTGTAGCGAAACATCTAGCATAGAATCCAAAATAAACACAAAAACTATCAGAACGCATAAAACCTCATGTAAAGCAAAATATGTATAAAGATTTATAATTTAAAAAATATTTCTGTATGTTTTCTATTTATTTACTATTTGTTTTTTTTTGTAGATTGCCAACTTGCGTTTATGCAAAATATTTCTACTTAAAAAGGTAACAAAATGGCAAATAGAGAAGATAAGGGGTCTGTTTCACAGACTACAAACGGAAGTCAAGTCGTTGTTGTAAAGCAAAAAAGTGCAATTTTAGTCATTTTAATGTATGTCTTTAGTGGCGGGTTTTTGGGCTATATAGGCGTGGATAGATTCTACAAAGGCGATTATGTGCTTGGATTTATAAAGCTTTTTATGGGGTCTATTGGGATTATTGTTGTCATTATATATGGGGTTACATTTGTAGCTGGTGCGATTTTTACAGGTGAGATGATCGGGTTTAGTCTTGGTGCTGTTGCTTTGGGCGTTGTGTGTATATATTTGCTGTGGGTGTTTATCGACTTTTTTCTTGTGCCTATTAGCATTATGATAAAGAATGCAAGGCAAGTAGATTCTATAAAGCAAAGCTTATAATAAGGCTAAATGGTAAATATAGCAAATTTTAAGCATTGAGTTTGACAGATTTAAAAGAGATGAGAAAAGTATGAAAAAGTTTATATTGACATTATGGCTATGTGTATGTGTGGTTTATGGTGATGAGGCTGAGAGTGAGTATTTTAAGAATAAGGCAGCATTTATTGAGAAAAATTTTGATTCTACAATGGCATTAGAGATACAAGAACTTGGAGCAAAGAGTGAGACCTCTAAGCTTTTATTTAAAGTGGCAATGACTCCACTTTTATATGAAAGTGGATTAGAGGGAGATGACTCAAATGGTGGCTGGGGAGAAATAGATTATAGAGATTGCTGTGGTGGTTTTTGGGAGAGATACTATGATTTAGAAGGGCGTGTGAAAAAAGTCTGTGGGACTCTCATTACAGAAACAAGAACAAAAGAAATAATTAAGAAAGATATTATCTGGGGGAAACCATACACTGCATATGAAGATTACACTATCCATAAGCAAAACTATACTCCCGCCGAGCAGAAATGCATAAAATCTCTTGCTACTTTAGAGCTAGAGATAAATAGAGATATAGTCAATTGGGGACTAGAGAGAATGAAGGCAGATGGGACTTATGATTACGATGCTAAAAGTTATCAGCTAGCAGATACACTATGGGAAAAGTTTAATAGATATGCTAAACTAGGCTTGATTAAAGACTACAATAAACCCGGAATGGATAAAATCACTAAGGGATTATTCTATATCTGGGTAGTGGGAGAAGGAAGTCAATATAGCAAATTCGATAGCATTGATAGTTTTCTTGTGCATTATGGATACAGTCTTGGAGAGTATTTTTCATTTCTCTATGAATCTATGGAAACAAATCTTAAAAAGCTAGAAGAGCTACTAAAAGAGAAAGGAGTCTATTTAAGTGCTAAAGAATACGAAGAAGCAGTAAAGAAACAACAAGAAGCAGATAAGCTTGAAAAGATTGAGTTGTTAAGAGAGTTTATATTTAAAAGTGGAGACATCGCGTATAACGAAGACAAAGAGAAACTATCTCATCATTTGAATAAATGTATGGGGCTAAGTGATGATGGAGCAACAAATAAAGCGACTTCATGGGGTGGAGAATACGCAGAACTTTTAGATAAAAAATACTATAACTACAATGATAACTCTAAGAGCTACACCACAAAAGCTGAAATAGAAAATACACCACTATACAAGCAATTAGCATGGTGTGCCTTAAGAGAAACACTTGATAGGGAAGTATCATATAGACGAGAAAAAATATTTGAAGAAAATTGGCGTTATGGCTCTCTTTATGGTATCGAGATTGAGTGTGCTGTTAATGCAATTTTGATGAAAAAATGGGATACAATGGAGAAAAAATATCCTTATACAGATTATGAAAGTGCCATTAAAAACCCTTGGTATAAAGATGGAGCCAATGCAAACTTTCATAAATGATGCAAATAAGGATATTGCACCTATATTTGAAAACCACATGAAGGAGTATGAACGATGCGGTAAAAAAATGTTTGAAAGCGGCAGAAAAAAGTGCAAGGCAAAAGTGAATGCAAAAACACTCAAAATGCTTGAAGCAAAACTAAATTAAGGAGCAAAACCATGGATACACAAGAATTGATTAAGCAATATGTTAAAATCGTAAGCGATACACACTTTGAGCGTGGAAAGCAAATTGTTTCAAAACGACTAAACATAACCGAAGAAGAAGCAGCAGAGACACTCTCACAAACGAATGAGTTTCAAGAGATTGGAGAGCTAAAAAGAAAGTTTGATGATAAAAAACGCCTAAATACTGAAAGCAATAAAGTAAAGCTTTTATTTGATGACTTCGAGGATTTTTATAATTGGTATAAATCCCAATAAGGCTTGATTGTTTTTCACTTTAAAGATTCTAATACAAATCTTCACAAATACGCATACTTCAATCTAAGCCTAAAGCATGTGTATTAAGATTTATAACCCCTTTTTTATCACCTTGCCATTAATCCCAATAACTTTAAATCTTTACTAGATTCTAGTTTCTTGTCATGTTGAGCATTACGAAAAAGGCGAAATGTCTTTTAATGATTCCATATTAGATGTTTCAGCACACGCCTCAACATGACAAGGATTAGAATCTAGTTTCTATAAAGTTTGTACCCTTACACCCTGCACCCACCCATTTGGATTAGAATCTAGATTTCAAGCTATTGGGTTGTCATTTTGAGCGTAGCGAAAAATCTAGCATAGAATCTAAAAAGATTGATTTAGCTTAGTATGTATATAAGCCCTTTATTTGTAATACTAAAAATATATGCCTTTGCCTGTAAATACAAAAAACTTGAATGAAAATAATGAAGTAATAAAAAGTAGATTCTATTAAATAAAGAAAGTTACCAAGCTACCCCCAAATCCATTAAGATAAGGGGAGAGCAAGGAGGCGTAAAACTTGGAATTACTGCTTGCTATGAGCAGACAAACAAGTGTAAGACTAGCTTAAAAGTCTTAAAATGTTTTGTTGCACAGCGTTTGCCTGACTTAAAGCGTAGCTACCAGATTGTGCTAGGATATTGAGTTTATTAAAGTTTGCAGACTCTTGAGCGAAATCTACTTCTCTAATATTGCTTTCAGCCGCTTTAACATTTACTTGTGTTACAGAAATGTTATTCACAGTTGAAATCATTTGTCCTTGAACAGAACCTAAATCCGCACGGATTCTATCTAGAATCTTAGTCGCAGATTCAGCAATATCCATAACAACCATCGCACCACGCAAAGTAGTAACACCAGCACCAAGCTCCGCACCACCACTTGCAACAACTTTATTGAAATTCGCACCAGCAGCACTTTTAACATCTTTGTTAAATGCACCCATAGTATCACGCAAATTCACAACGGTTCTAGCAACACTTTTGTTATCAAAACCTAAAGCCTTGTAAGTGTTTTTAGCGTCAGTCCCAGACATTACGATAATATCTCTAGAATCTAGTCTGCTAAGAGATAATCGTCCATAGTTTTCAGAACCTTTACCTTCAAGCTTTTGACCACCATTCATAGATTTTACCGCTACTTCTGGCACTTTACCATTTTGACCTTTTTCGTTTTTACCAATAGAAATCTTGATACCACGACCATCAACACTTCGCAATGTTAAACGACCTCTTTCATCAGTAAAAGCCTCAACGCCTGTTTGGTTTGTAGAAGCATTGAATGCTTGCACCAAACGACCATCAGAGTCACCAGCTTTAATGTCATTGATATCACCAAGCGTAATGCCGTTGATAATAACATTTGACATTGT
>NZ_JMKW01000087.1 GCF_000686565.1 Helicobacter bilis ATCC 51630 | reverse complement strand
TTTTGTATTGTGTGTAATTTTAATTTGTATCAAAGTATTAATTAATTTGTAATTTTGTATTGCTTAGTTTGTAACACTTTGTAAAGTGAAAATGTAATATATACTCACTAGATAAAAGTCATATAAAAAAGGATTAGATTTTAAGTTATAATGTAAGGGTATTTTAAAGGGTTAAAATCTTTAGAATATGTGTTATTTTACTTGTAATTTTATGTAGTAATGAAAAAAGGATACACAAAAGGATACACAAAAAGTAAAAAGGGCTTTTTTGCTTAGTGTTTAGAGTATCGGTATTTAGGGCGTTTGGAGTGTTTTTTGTAACGCTGGGGTAATATAATGGCTTTCTTACATTATTTAATGTTTGCGTAGAATCTATTTTGGCAATTGCATAATACCTTGCATCAGCCTCACTATCTAAATGTTTTTCAATGTAATAATTTTCCAAAGTCAGTGTTGCGCGTATTGCTATCCCACCTAAAATATACTCATCTGCTTGATTTAATTGGTTTGGCAAAACATTATAAATTTGTAAAAAACTATTTTTTTGAAACTCAATATTTCTTTTGAGTGCATCATTTAGAAAAATCGCTTGCGTATCATATTCAAAGAGTCTAGGCAAGGCACTTGGCACATCAGGAAAAAACACTAAACGCCAATAAAAATCTACTTCCTCTCGATACATTTGCCATTCTAACACTCCGCTTAATGTTATTGTCCCTTTGTGGTATATTTTATCGGTCGTTTCTTTATCTTTTTGAAGTGTGCTATTATATGAAGTTTGGCTTGATAACATATCTTGGAAATGTGCAAAATGCACACTACCGCTAGCATAAACAATACTATAAGCAATACAAAATACAAATATTATTAAACGCATTATTTCTCCTTAAGTGGCGGATAAGATTCGATCTTATCGTACTCTGTGATTTTAACAATAAATTTTTTGATTGTGCTTTTTGTAAAATTATTTGCACCAAGTGCATAATGTTTAAAGGCTTCTGAATCGTGTTTAATGATAGCTATATACAATCTGCAATAGCATTAATTGTGCTATCTCTATCTTTGGCTATCCATCTTTCTTTTTTCCATCTCAATTCATTTGTTGGCAAAAGACATCCCGTGCTCCATTCGCCCGTATCACCATAGTGTATAAGAATCCCGTCTCGACTTTTGCCTATTATTGTGGTATTTGTATTTTTTGGTTTAAGTTGAGGAACAATATGAATATGTTTCGTTCCAAAAGTTTTTCTATCATTTTTATTGTGTTTGCAAACCACGACATTGCAAGAAAGCTGCTCTATATTCATGCCTAAGTTTCTTATTGTGTCTTGCAAATCATTTAAATATATTTCTTTATTTTTTGGATTTTCTATCATTAAAGCAGGTTTGCTAATATCTGACTTTTTCCAAAACACCTCGTATTCTCCTGCTGGTATTCTTATGTCTCCACCCGCTGTTTTTTGCTGCTCCTCAGCAGTTTTGTTGATTTCCGGATTCATTCCTGCTGGTTCTATAATATAGCCCTTTATTTCTTGATTCTCTGAATCTTTTACTATCTCACCATCCAACTTTAAGCTAAATTCACTAATAGTAGCCCAATATTGAAAATCTGCATTGTTTGGGCTATACTCCCACTTCCTTACCACTTCTAACACCATTTCCCCTGTGCCATACCCCACTTCCAACCTTACTCTCTCCATCTCATAACCTTGAGTTTTGAGAGTATCTATCTTTTGTTTGAGATTCAATATAAAGTCTTTATAAGTTCTGCTTCCTTTGAGACATATTTTTATTTTTTCATCTGTATAATGTGTAGGTATTGGTGTATTTGGTGTTAGGTGTTATAAGAAAGGTAGTGCCTTTAGGATAAGGGATATTATCTAATGGATTGTTAAAGTAAGAGATTTTGTATTGATTGTTTGTATCTATGGTATAGATATTAAGAGCTTTATATCCACTTGCTCTTGTGTATAAGTAATCTGTTCTAATCTTTAGAGATTCTTCTATATCTTTGATATAGAGATAATAGCTTCCTTTAGGCAAAGAAGTATCTTGTTTTATGGATTCTAATATCTTTAGAAAGCTTATGTAAAATCATTTATAAAGCCATCATTGTTTTTGCAATCTCAATATAACCAGCTTTTTGTATAAAGATAAGGGAATGCTCTTCTTCATAACAAGCATTAAAATTTATAATTAAACTATCTTTTGTGCGTTTAAACTCAAAATTACATATATTTTGATACCCATCTCTAACAGCATAATAATCTCTAATATTAGCGGTATATTTACTACTCTCACCAACCTTTGGTAAAGGAATGGTAAGCATATATTTAAGCACAAGTAAGTATGAGTTGTTATATTCTATATCACCAAGAGATTCCTGTTGCTGTATTTCTTCCTTGAGATAAAATTGAAAAGCTTCCTCTATACTTGAAAGGTTTTTATAAAAACATCTGCTTGCACTGCATAGGGGATCATCTCCACATATCTTCTCATTATAACTCTTATCACAACTTTTAGTAATAGTAGTGTTTGCAGGATTTGCATAGACGCAAATAACACTAAGTAAAACAAAGACTAACTTTTTCATTTCTTCTCCTTATTTAATAAATTAATTCTCGCCAAAAGTATTTTTATAACCCTCTTGTAGAATCTCTAAAGGGTCAGCTATATCATCTGATTGGTTCACAACATTGAAGTTTTATTAAGGATTTTAACTCCATTAGGAGTCTTTATATAAGTTTTTATACTTTCTTCTGCTTCAACAATATACATAGCTACAAGCCTATTTTTACTCCTTGTGAGTTCTATTTTTACATCTAAATCACCACTCTCTACTGTAATAACAATAGTTTTCTTTAGAATCTCATTATCATTGGGTAAATTCATGGTAATGATTTGCCTATAAATTAGTGCTCTTACATCATATTTTGGAAATTTAATTTCTTTTTGCAAGTCTTGTTTAAAAGCCTCTAAAATATCCACATTGGGGATAAAGTCTTCATAAGCGGAGCACTCATAATCATCACCGCAAACCTCTTGCTGATATTTGGAATCATTTTCTCTCTCTATAACTAATTGTGCATACGCAAAAACCAAACAACCCAACAATAAAATTAACTTTTTCATTCATCACTCCCAAAAGTATTTTATAACCCTCTCTCTCCTTATTTACAAAGCTTCCACTATATCTAAAATCTCAATATAACCAGCTTTTTGTATAAAGGTAAGGGAATGCTCTTCTTCAACACAAGCATCAAAATTTATAATTAAACTATCTTTTGTGCGTTTAAACTCAAAATTACATATATTTTGATACCCATCTCTAACAGCATCATAATCTCTAATATCAGCAGTATATTTATTACTCTCACCAACCTTTGGTAAAGGAGTGTTAAGCATATATTTAAGCACAAGCAAGTATCGGTTTGCTGGCTTTTCAAGAGTTTCTTGCTGTATTTGTTCCTTAAGATAAAATTGAAAGGCTTCCTCTATACTTGAAAGGTTTTTGTAAAAACATCTACTTGCAATACATAAGTCATTCCCACATCTTATCTCATTATAACTCTTATCACAACTTTTAGTAATAGTGTTTGCAGGATTTGCATAGACACAAATAACACTAAGTAAAACAAAGACTAATTTTTTCATTTCTTCTCCTTATTTAATAAATTAATTCTCACCAAAAGTATTTTTATAACCCTCTTGTAGAATCTCTAAAGGGTCAGCTATATCATTTCTTCTTTCAAAAATATTTCCTGCTATACTCAAAATATCTTTACCTCCTTTTTTAACATCTATTTTGCTACCATCTTTATACAATTCAAAATGGAGCATCATTACTTGTTTATGAGGAACGATACTTGGGTGAATACCATTCTTCAACATCAAACCAGCATAACCAATCACTTGCCCTTGCTTCACCTTATCTCCTATATTAACCAAGATTCTACTACTATCTAGTTCTCCATATCTTACAATAAATTTGCCATATTTAGAAGTTTCATGCAGAATTGTAACTTGTTTGGTGTCAAGATAAAAATCTCTTTTGTCTAAAACCTCTCCATCAGCAATTGCGACAATTTCTATATTAGATTTTGGGTTTTTAATATTTCTTTCAAAGAAATCTGTATATAAATCCCTTGCTGCATGTTTTCTTGCCCCGCCATTTCTATTTCGTCCATAAATAGTTTGGGTTGCATTTGTATCGGTTGGGTTTTTAATACTCCAATCATAAAGCAATCCTTTGTCATTCAATGGCTTTACTTTAAGCGGAAATATAATTTCATTGTTTCTTCCATACTCCACCTCTAGCTTTATTCTATTTGCAGCATATTCTCTTTGATATTTTAGCAATAAATTTGCAAAATCACAGAATATATCATATATTAAAAGTTCTGTATTGATTATATTTTGTGTATTGTTGTTTGTAATAGTTCCTACTTTGTTGTTGTTTTCATCATATATATCTAGATAATATATTTTTTGAGATAATGAGATAAGGGATATATTGTCTATTTGTATGCATTACTTTAATAATAATACACTTTTTTAACTCCAAACGCCCTAAATACCGATACTCTAAACACTAAGTAAAAAAGCCTTTTTACTTTTTGTGTATCCTTTTATGTATCCTTTTT
>NZ_JMKW01000086.1 GCF_000686565.1 Helicobacter bilis ATCC 51630 | reverse complement strand
TATCTGGTGCTTTTACAAACAAAGAGTTTCAAGTTGGTGCTTATTCAAATGAATCTATTAAAGCTTCAATTGGTGCAACAACAAGTGATAAAATCGGGCAAGTAAGAGTTGCAACAGGTGGGTTAATCACAGCAGCAAACACAGTTAAGCTTACATTTAAAAATGTAGATGGTGTGAATGATGTGTCATTACAATCTGTTAAAATCTCTACAAGCGTTGGCACAGGTATTGGCGTGTTAGCTGAAGTTATCAATAAAAACTCTGATAAAACAGGTATTAGAGCGGTAGCAAATGTTATCTCAACTTCTGATGCTATGGTAAAATCAGGAACAATGTCAAATGTTATTATTAATGGTATTACGCTTGGTGATATTAATGACATTAAAGCTGGTGACTCTGATGGTCGTTTGGTGCAAGCATTCAACGCGGTAACAAACCAAACAGGTGTTGAAGCCTACACAGATGAGAGAGGGCGACTAAACTTGCGAAGTGTTGATGGTCGTGGTATTAAAATCTCTATGGGTGCGAATGAAAAAGGGCAAGATGGTAAAGTCCCACCACTTTCAGTTACTTCTATGAATGGCGGTCAAAAGCTTGAAGGTAAGGGTTCTGAAAACTATGGACGATTGTCTTTGACACGACTTGATGCAAGGGATATTGTGGTAATGTCTGCTGCTGATGCAAAAGGACTTTATAAGGCGATTGGCTTTGATAACCAACAAGTTGCTAAAACGGTTGTGAATTTGCGTGATACTATGGGTGAGTTTAACAAGGATGTTAAGTCAGCAGCTGGTGCAAACTTTAACTCTGTTGTTGCGAGTGGTGGTGCAGCCCTTGGTGCTGGTGTTATGACTTTAAGAGGTGCGATGGTTGTTATGGATATTGCTGAATCTGCGACTAAGATTCTAGATAGAATCCGTGCGGATTTAGGTTCTGTTCAAGGGCAAATGATTTCAACTGTGAATAACATTTCTGTAACACAAGTAAATGTTAAAGCGGCTGAAAGTCAAATTAGAGAAGTGGATTTCGCTCAAGAATCTGCAAACTTTAATAAGCTTAATATCTTAGCTCAATCTGGTAGCTATGCGATGAGTCAAGCAAACGCTGTGCAACAACATGTTATCCGCTTACTTCAATAGTAGCTATTAGGGCTTGGCTTAAGCCTGCTTAACTTTTACTTTGTCTCCTTATAAGTTACCCTTTTTAAAAGGGTAATGCTATACCCACAAATATGGAAACGAAGTAACATTTTTATCCCGCTAAAAACCATCATTTACTCAAAAAATACTACAAGCTATACAACATAAGATTGTTAAAAACACCTAAAATACGAATGCTTATGCTATGCGATTTGGGAAAAATGAATTTTCTAAAAAAATAGGTCTAAACACTTTGATATAAATAAATTATGCTATAATATTAGGCTAAAAGTTTATGGGATTTTAGAATCATAAGGAACTTATCATGATGAATGAACTACTAAGCAAGACTATCGAAAACTTGCCGCCATTGCCAGAAACCGTGGTGAAATTGCGTAACTATATCGACAAGTCTGGCTCTGATGTGCGTGTGCAAGAAGTGGTTAATATCATTTCACAAGACCCTTTTTTGACTGCTGATTTATTGCGTTTGGCAAACTCCCCTTATTATGGATTCTCACGCGAAATCTCTACAATCAATCAAGTAGTTGCACTTTTAGGTGTAACAAATATAAAAAATATTGCTATTGCTAATTCATTAAAAGGTAAGCTAACGATTAATGTCGCCCCTTATGGTTTGGATACACAGACATTTTTACGCAATTCTAGCGAAGAGGCAAATTTTGTTACCGAATGGCTAGGCGATGAAGATAAGAAGTTAGCACAGGAACTCGTCCCCTGCGTTATGCTTTTGCGTCTTGGCATGATTCTATTTTCAAGTATGCTTATACAACAAAAAAAGGATAAAGAGTTTTTAGAACTCATCAAACAAAATAATTATCAAAATATTTCATTTGTAGAAAATGAATTTTTTGGCACTGATCATTTATCATTTTCTGGTTTTCTTTTCAATCATTGGAAATTTGATGAAGATTTGATTGAAAGTCTTGCCTATATTACCGCACCACATGCAGTTTCCGACCATGTGAAGAAAAACTCTTATGCACTTGCTATTGCAAACAGAATCTTTGAGCCATATCAAGGTGGTAGCCCATATAATGTGCATGAAGCAGTCGCTTTAATACAAGAGGCAGCATCGCAAGGCATTAAATTTGACCTTGATAATTTTAAAAGCAAACTACCACATGAAGCAAAAATCAATTTAAGTGTCGCCGTGTATTAATCCCCACTTTTTAGCGGTTTTACCGCATAAGATTCTATATTCCTAACCAGATTTGGGTGGGTTGTGGGGTTTAGGGTGCAATTTATAGAGTCTAGATTCTAATATTTGTCATGTTGAGCGTAGCGAAACATCTAAAGACTTGGAAATGATAAAAGAGTCTAAACAAGATTCTAATATAGAATCTAGAAAAGATATTTCGTGTTTGCGTACTCAATATGACAAGAGTCTAGATCCATAACAAATTGTCATACTGAGGCGTTAGCCGAAGTATCTAATATAGAATCTAATTCTATTCCTATTTACAAGGTTTATTATGCAAGATTTTATTAATCCTTATAGAGATACAAAACATATACAAGCATTAAGCAGTAAAATTAATAAGATTTCACAAAACCTGCAAGAAAAGCTTTATATAATGGAAGTTTGTGGCGGACATACACATACACTTATGAAATATGGCTTAAAAAGCCTTTTAGATTCTACAAACATTTCTTTCATACATGGGCCGGGCTGCCCTGTGTGTATCATGCCAAAATCACGCATTTCACAAGCCTACACACTCGCCATGATGCCTGATGTCATCTTACTCACACTTGGTGATATGATTAAAGTGCCGGGGGCTTCTGGCTCTTTAGCTGATGCGCGTGCAAGGGGTGCTGATGTGAGATTTGTGTATTCCCCATTTGATTGCCTAGCAATTGCAAAAGAGAATCCAAATAAAAAAATCGTGTATTTTGCCATAGGTTTTGAGACGACAACGCCAATGACTGCAGCATTACTTAATCGTGCTATCAACATGGGATTAGAGAATCTCTTCTTGCATATCAACCATGTTTTAGTGCCTCCACCCGTGCGTGCTATCCTTGATGATAAAAGAGCAAAGGTAAATGCCCTTATCGCCCCATCTCATGTGAGTGTTATAAGCGGTTCTAAAATCTATGTGCCACTCGCAAATGATTATAAGATTCCAATCGTTGTAAGCGGTTTTGAGCCAGTGGATATGCTTGAGAGTATTTTGCATATTGTAGAGCAAAAACTCGCAGGAAAGCATGAAGTCTTTATGCAATATTCTCGTGCTGTAAGCATGGAGGGAAATCTCAAGGCTCAAGAGATGACAAATACTTATTTTGAAATTGCTCCAAGCTTTGTATGGAGAGGGCTAGGGGCGATTCCTAATTCAAGTTTAAGATTAAAAAAGGAATATCACAAGTTTGACGCAGAGATTCATTTCAATCTTGAAGAAGTAGAGGTTAAAGAATCAAAGCATTGCCTTTGCGGTGAGATTCTAAAAGGACTTGCTATGCCAAAAGATTGCAAAGTTTTTGGTAAAGCTTGCACACCAACAAAGCCTATGGGAAGCTGCATGGTAAGTAGCGAGGGTGCTTGTGCGGCGTATTATAAATATGGTGTGTTGCAGTGATTCTAATGTATTAGAATCTTTGTATATTAAGAAGTCTTTCATATCGCTTCCTTGCATATCAAAGTTCTTACTTAGAATCTTTTATAGCAGAGTTATTTAATAGAATCTTTGATACATAGATTCAAAGCATATGAAATAAATAATGGTTTCAAAAATAAAACTTATCTCAAATCACACAATACAATACGGCATTCATAATGGCATGTAAATACAACTAAATCTATTATATGAAATACAAGAATAATATTGTGGCAAACATTGCCACAATATGCAAGAAGGAAGGGAAGAAGAAAGACTTAATGCTATGAAATTAAGTCTTTTGGTTGAATTAATGTGTTATTTCAACATATATCTGTCCATCATCTGTGTGCCTTGCCGTGTAATGTATCGTATCTTCTTCGCTTCGACCCGTTGCTGTATGCGTTACTTTTGCCATAACCTGACATGTAACTTGTTTTTTGCTTCATTCGTCTCATTTGTTGCAAAGCCATCAAAACTCACTTTAACACTGTCTCCAAATTGTTGTTTAAAAATCTTTTCCAAAACTCTCGTAGTATCATCACCTTTACAAGTCGGCATACCACTGCCACAACCAACGATAAAAAATCCTGCTACACATAAACTCGCAATTTTATACAATTTCATACTGTATCCTTTCAAATCAAAAAATTAAAATTAAACAAAAAACCTAACAAAAGCTACACGCCAAGCTGCATAAGCATCATATTGAGCTTATTGAGATTATCTACTTTAATGCCTTTTTGCACGAAAAATAAATCCGCTAACCACCAAATATAAAGTCCGCCAAGAGTGCATATTTTTGCTATACCCATACCTATATCACCCTTATAGAATCTATCTACACCAACTACACCACCAATTATGCCACATATTAATCCTGTCATAGGGGTTTTAAACTGGATTGTAGCTAGCATGCTTGCCTTATCGTCAGGTAACTTTTCGAGCCACTTTTGTATGCCAACAAGTGTGCCTTCAGGTAAGAGATTTGCCCATGTAGCAGTAAGCGCCATAAGCTGACTTTGATCCATTTTTTCTCCTTACTTAAACTAAATTGAAAGTTGATTTTACAAAAAAAAAAAACGAGTCAAGCATTATTAAACATTTATTTACAATTATTATAAAATACAATAAAAGTATGAAAAATTTTATGAAATAGAGTTGCTAGGAATGCAAAAATATGAAGTAAATATGCTATGTAGAAATTCCCAAGCAATGGAGCGCAAAGCTTGATACCAAATAGACAACATAAAATCTTAAAAATACAGATTCTACTTTGTGTTGCA
>NZ_JMKW01000085.1 GCF_000686565.1 Helicobacter bilis ATCC 51630 | reverse complement strand
TATAAACTTCCAGATATAAATGGCTTATCTATATCATTATCTAAGAAAGAGATTATAACTTCATCTCCAATTCTTGGTGTATGATAAAAGCCAGAATGATTAGAAGCTATAGAGGTATAGGCTGGGGAGTGTATAAGTGTCGGATCATTCATTTTTATTCACTCTCTTTAGGATACTTTGGATTAGTAATGTTAAAATATTCGTTGATTTCATTTTGTGGGGTAGCAATATTCATAAGTTTATGAGGTTTTTTACCTTTTTGGTATAAATAATACTCATAGAGCCACTTAAGCTTTGTAATATCAATATTTGCATTTGGAAATATAAGCCTTGCGTAATGTGTATCAAGACGCGAAATATGCTTAATTTTTAAACTATTTGATTTAAGGTATTCTCTCAATGCGTAGGCATAGTAATTTGCATCATCGGCTAGGGTATAAAAATTTTCCTCTCCCATTTCTTTTTTAAAATGCTCTACTTCCTCATCAGTAAAAATTACTTCAATCACGCATTTATCACAATCCACCACAAAGTCTTTAGCTTTCAAACTCAAGCATAGAGCCATAATTGCTGCAATATTTTTTATATATTTATACATGCTATTTTCCTTTAGTTTTGTTGGTGCATCACAATATGATAGCAATTATTCTCATCTAAAACATTTGTTTTGCCTAGTAGCTTAATAGCCTCACTTTTAAACTTCT
Source organism: Helicobacter bilis ATCC 51630 (assembly GCF_000686565.1). Lineage (GTDB taxonomy): Bacteria > Campylobacterota > Campylobacteria > Campylobacterales > Helicobacteraceae > Helicobacter_A > Helicobacter_A bilis. Next base: position 4,418 of record NZ_JMKW01000085.1, on the reverse strand, counting down.
CTTTATTTTTACCTAAAGATGAATGCGGAATATCAACCACATTGACAATATTGAAATCCGCACAATGTGTTGATACACTAGAAGCTTCAAGATCATTAATTTTATCTGCCATTGCCTGTATGATATCGTCTTTGTTTTTGTAAGCCATTTGTAATGATATTATTATACATAATTTCTGCTTGTTTTCTAGGCGTCCTTGCTGTGCTGCTAATTACGACTCTTTTGTAGTTAGAATTTTTTGCAATTTGTCTTAGTATGTTTTTAGAATATTCAGAAATTAAACTTATATCCATTCCATTTTTTCCCACTACCTCAATTCCACTCAAATCCTCCTCTTCATACCCCACCTCTAGTTTTACCCTATTTGCAGAGTATTTTCTTTGATATTCTAGCAATACATTATATCAATTCACAGAATCTATCATCTAATAAAAGTTCTGTATTAATGATGTTTTGTGCATTATTGTTTGTGATGACTCCTGCTTTGTTATTATTTTTACAGCTCATTTACCCTTTTTAGAATCCTTTGTAATTTTGGCTTATCATTGTATTTTTCTTGCAAGATTTTATAATCTTGTGGCAATGGTTTGCAATATTTATCCATTTGCCTATCAAGTTCTTTATTTCTTGCTTCATCGTATCCATATTCGCCACGAAAATAATTGCACTCACAAGCATTTTGTATGTATGTGTCAATATCTTGTGGATAAAGCATTATAGATTCTATAACGCCTCGTGTATCTTTGCCCACTTGTTTTAAAGAAAGAATATAACTTCTGTAAGTGCAAATTTTCTCTCCATCGTTAAAAGCATTAAGATTTATGCTTACTTCATTTTCGTTTTGCCATTGGATTTTAAAGCTTTCATAACCATAAATCTCACTTTTCTCATAATCAAGAGTTTGCGTGATGTTTTTCATAGATTCAATGCTTTGTGGGAGATAATAACTCTCAGAAAAACTATATTGCATTTCTTCATACGCTTTTGTGATATTTGTGTCTGTGAAGTTTTTTTCTGTTTCTATTTGTGCAAATAAGCTATTACAAAAAATCATTAAAATCAATACATAACGCATCGCCTTTCCTTTACTTTCCATTAAATGACCAATGTGGATCGTCTTTTAGCAACTTATAGACTCCATAGGTTGCTCCAATATCATGAAGTTCTTTGCATTTAGCACCATTATACCATTATTTGGTGTTAAAATATATTCTTTTCCTGCTTTATCTTTAATTTTTATATCTTTTATCCAAGTAATCGTCATATCGATAGCTTTACCTAAAATATGATTTGATGTAATGGAGGCTATATATTTCATTCCATAAGCATTTTTCATCTCCAATGCTTTTTCTCTTGAAATTTTCTCTGAATAATTACCGCTAGAATCTGTGTGTATCCAATTAATTGGTATGTTTTCTTTTTGTGTTGCTGTTTTCCCATACCCACCCCTATTGTCCTTTGGGATACTTTGGATTACTAATGTTAAAATACTTGTTGATTTCATCTTCAGATATATCTGGAAAATATTTTGCAATTTTTCCTTTTTTATAAATCCAATATCCAAAATAAGATTCTATGTGTATTTTTTGATTTGCAAATAGCAGGGTATCAAAAATATCAGAATCTTTAATGTAGATAAATTCAATATTGTTTGCTTCAACATAATTTGAAACGCTATATCTATCATGATTTATATCATCTGCCATTACATAGAAATCTTCTTCTCTCATTTCTTGTTTGAGTTTCTCAATCATCTTATCGCCTAGAGAAAATACTATAATGCAACGCTCACAACTTGCCCTAAAGTCCTTCGCTTGCACAAAACTACAAAGAGACAATGCAGAAACAAATAGAATTGTTATAAAATTATGCAAAATTCCTCCTTTAAGGTTGGGTAATTTCAATGTGATAACATTGTCTTTTGGTTTCATCTATAAATCTGAGCTTCTTTGATGCCTCAAACTTTTGGTTTTCTCTTTTAAAGTCTTTTGGATTTTTAAGTCTCTACACAGAAATATCAATAGTATTAATTTTTGATACATCTTCTATGCAATAAAAAATCTAGTACCTTCTTTGCTTAAGTCTATCCCTCCATTATATCTTTAGCTTCCAAACTCAAGCATAGAGCCATAATTATTGCAATATTTTTTATATATTTATACATACTATTTTCCTCTTGTATTTCTATTTGGGCTTGTGTTGGAAGTGTAATGATTTTTAAGATAGTTATTAAAAATATCCTTATGCAAAGTAAAATCCTCTATTTTGCAATTACCAGAAACAAGAGTAATCATTTGTCCTTGCCTGATCACATCTATATTGCAAAAGTCATTATTATACTCCATAGAAAACACTTTTATAGTGGCTTTAGTGGGAGATTGAATAGCTATTATTCTTACTGTTGAATAATTCATATCATTTGGTTTTTCTGTATAAAAATTGATAGCAAAATCATTAAAGGCACTCTTGTTTTTAGAGTATCCAATCTCGCATACAAAACCGCCCATAGCCTCATCATCAAAGCAATTATCACTTATTTTGAAAGCTTGTTTGCCTGTCTTTTGTATAGATTCATAAATGCCTCGCCACTCTTTTACATAACTTGGAAACTCTTTAGTATAGGCAATATGCAGTACTACTAGCAATACAAGGATATATTTCATTTTTAAGTCCTTTAATTTTGTAGTTGCGGTATTATAATGTGATAACAGCCGTTTTCATCAAGAATTTGTGTGATTTTACCCTCACGTTGAAGTTTTTGTGCTTGAGATTTAAAATCAGTCTTGTTGACACCTAAAGAGGAATGCGGAATATCAACCACATTGACAATATTAAAATCTGCACAATGTCTTGAAACTTTAGAAGCTCCAAGCTCATTGATTTTATTTGTCATTGTTTGTATAATTTCCTCTTTGCTTTTACCAGCTTTTTTCTGTGTTTCATATACATCTAATACTCGTTGCCCGGGCTGTTTATAAGTATCTCTTTGTTTTTGCAAACCATTTGCAATGATGTTGTTATACATAATTTCAGCTTGCCGTCTAGGCGTTCTTGCTGTGCTACTAATTACAACTCTTGTGTAATTAGAATTTTTTGCTATTTGTCTTAGTATATTTTTAGAATATTCAGAAACCAAGCTTATATCTATTCCATTTTGTCCTACCACCTCAATATCACTCAAGTCCCCTTCCTCTCCATACCCCACCTCTAGCTTTACTCTATTTGCAGAATATTTTCTTTGATATTCTAGCAATATATTTGCAAAATCACAGAATCTATCATCTATTAAAAGTTCTGTATTGATTATATTTTGTGTATTGTTGTTTGTAATGGTTCCTACTTTATTGTTGTTTTCATCATATATATCTAGATAATATATTTTTTGAGATAATGGGATAGGGGATATATTTTCTATTTGTATAAAATACTTTTTAGATTCAGTAAATTGCCTTGCTGGATTATTGAGACTTAAGGGATGAAGTCCAAAGCTTTTATCTTTTTTTACCTTTCCCCACTCTACTATATGAAGTTCTTTCCCATTAAATTGAAGTGATAAAGGAGGTTTATAATCTAGTTTGATATGGGTGGTATAATTCCTCGCTTTATAGGCTGGGGAGCGTAGATAAGCAAAGATAACTAAAGTATAATCTCCCTGTGTGAGGTATTGGAGTTGTTGGGAATAGTTGGGAGGATTATCTTTAGAGTTTGGTTGATTTGATATTGCATTGCTGTGAGCTTGTTGTAAATATTCTTTAGGATTAAATGTTGTTATATGTTTCCCTTATAAATATCATTTGGGAGTAGGTAGTAACTCATTTACTCCTCACACTCAAAACTTACTTGGCTTTCGTGTATTACACCATAGATTGCCTTGCTTGTATCGTTTGCCTCTTTTGGGATATAGGCGACTTTTAGCCATTTGGGATTGGTAGAATCTTGCCCTAAATTTAAAATGAAGCCCTTATTGTCTTGGAACTGACAAGATTCTAACATATCCATTTTTTGAATCTGTGTTAGAATTTTACCATTTGGAGATTCTCGTAAATTAATATAAGAGTCTTTGGTAATAGGAAAGAGCAAATATTCGCTAGGAATGGTGCTTTTGTTAATATACCACTTGTGTATCCTTTTTTAGAATACATTCAAAAATACACATAAGATACAAACAAAAAAACATCGAGCGGAAGTAAAAAAAGGGTTATAACATATAAGCATATTATAAAACACTTATGCAAAAAACCCTTTATACAAGGCTTTTATGTGTTTGTGTGTTTTTGAGTGTTAGAGAGGGTGTTTTATTATGTGTTGCTAAGTGAATATACTGCGTGATTATATTACCCCAGCGTTACAAAAAACACTCCAAACGCCCTAAATACCGATACTCTAAACACTAAGTAAAAAAGCCTTTTTACTTTTTG
>NZ_JMKW01000084.1 GCF_000686565.1 Helicobacter bilis ATCC 51630 | reverse complement strand
AATGGAAACTTGGCGTTAGAAGCATCAGTTTTAAATGATATATTGCATGGGGATATAAAACTCTACACAAAAGATGGAAAACTGCTAGCCTTAATTAAAGCCGAGAATAATAAGTTTATAAGTGGTAAATGCTCTAGCGACAAAGCCCTAACAAGTAAAGATTTAGAAGAGAGTAATAAATATCCCTACTTCGAAAGTGCAATTAACCATTTAGAAGTAATATGTGTAGCTAATCCTTGATTTTGGTTTTGCTGATTTTAGCAACTAAAGCAAGTTTATGTGTTGAAGCATAGATAACAAATATTTTGTATTTTAACTCAACATGATAGATACTAGATCTTAGGTTTAAAATATTACTTATAATATAATCGTAATATTTAGATAGCATAGTTTATTATTTCGTGCTATCATTACGCAGATTTATTGTGAAAGTATTTTGAGATTCCAAATTGACATGAGAATATAAAAAAGTAAAATACACATTTAATAATACGGCAAAATTTAAATATAAATCAAAACACTAGATTGTAAATCATCACAAATAAAAGGAATATCTTAATGTATAGAATCTTATTGCCTTTTTTGTTGCTATGTAGTTTTCACTATGCTTTTGCTGAAAATATCTTGCGTGTAGCAGTATCGCAAAATGTCGGTGATATGAATCCGCAAGGCTATAATCTCAATCAGCTTTACGCACAAAATATGATTTATGAAGGCTTAGTAAAGACTGATAGCAAGGGCAATATTACGCCCTCGCTAGCACTCTCTTGGGAGATTAAAGATTCTGGAAAAAGCTATATTTTTCATTTAAGAAAAAATGTGTTATTTTCTAATGGAGAGTCTTTTAACGCACAAGCAGTTGTAAAAAACTTTCAATCGATTTTAAAGAATAAAGCAAGGCATTCATGGTCAGCCCTTGTTATGACAATAGATAATGTAGTAGCCCTTGATGACTATACGATTAAGCTAACACTAAAACACCCCTATATTGCAACATTAAATGAACTAGCCCTTGTGCGTCCTTTTCGCTTCATTGCCCCAAGTATGATTCCACAAGATTTGGACTTAGCAAAAAATAATCCTAAAAAGCCCATTGGCACAGGTCCATATATGCTAACAGATACAAAAATAGGCATAAGCAATACTTTTAGTAAAAATCCACATTATTGGGATAAAGCTAGATATAATGGAATCTATTATGATACTATCATTACAAAAATTATAATTGATCCAAATGCAAAGCTAGTAGCACTGAAAACTAAGCAAGTAGATATGATTTATGGCTCAGATTCTATACCTATTGAGATTTTTCATAATATCGCAGAAACAAAGCAGTTTCAAACCTTTGTTAGCCCCCCAGCATTTACCACATTTCTTATTGTAAATCCAGCAAGTAAAACCCTGCAAGACAAAAATATGCGAGAAGCCCTAGCCCTAAGCATAGATAAAGCAAAGATTATAGAATCTGTGTATTATGGCTATCAAAAAGAAGCACAATTTTTGTTTAATCAAAATCTCCCCTTTACAAAGACAAAAAGCTACACACCACCAACCTATAATAAAAACAAAGCAGAAAAGATTCTAACACAAATGGGCTATACAAAAAAGAGTGATGGCTATCTATATAAAGACAATAAAAAACTACAATTTCAACTTCACTTCATAGCAAATAATCCCACACAAAAAGCCATTGCCACCATTATGCAAGCACAATTAAAAGATATTGGAATCTTTTTAGAGTTAATCCCAAATGAAGTAACAATGTATAGAAAAAAGCAAACACAAGGGCAGTTTGAGTTATGCTTTAGTCAAACATGGGGTGTGCCTTATGAGCCATTTACCTTTATTAACTCCATGAGACATAAGGGACATGCTGATTATATGGCACAAAAATCATTGCCTAAAACAGATTCTATAAATAAAGATTCTATTGATAAAGCGATTAAAACCCTTATTGAAAGTCCTTATGATATATACGCAGATTCTAAAAAAATAGATTTAAATAAAGCACAAGAAAATCTCACTAAACAAACGCAAAGCTTTCTTGATATGCTATATAGCACACAGATTTATATCCCACTCACTTATGATACAAATAAAGTTGTTGCGAGAGCGGGTATCAAAGGCATAGCCCCTGATGTAAGAGCATTTGAGATTCCATTCTGGGAGTTTTATGAATAATGCTTCGCTACATTTTGTATAGAATTTTTATGATTATTCCCATACTTTTTCTTGCATCATTGATTATTTTCTATCTTTTAAGATTGAATAGCACTGATCCAGTAGCACAATATCTTATAAACTCAAATCTGCCCTCAACACCTGAAGTAATAGCAGAGATCCGCCATGAGTTTGGCTTAGATAAGCCTATATTAGAGCAGTATCTCTTATGGTTACAAAAGGCAGTTTCACTTGATTTTGGTAAGTCATATATGAGTGATAGAGATGTATGGAGTGATTTTTTATATTATCTGCCCAATACGCTTTTACTCGCACTCTTTGCGTTTTTGCTTACGATTTTAGTGTCTGTGCCTTTTGGGATAATCGCTGCATATTATAGGGATAAAATCCCTGATTTTCTCATTCGCTTTATTTGCTTTATTGGCGTTTGTATGCCTAACTTTTGGTTTGCATTTTTACTGATTATGCTTTTTTCTCTCACGCTTGGTTGGCTACCAGCCCTTGGTGTAGATGGACTTCATTCATTCATTTTACCTGCTATAAGCATTGCTTTCATGTCAATATGTGTGAATATACGCCTTATCCGTGCAAATATGCTTGAAGTCTCAAAAGAGAGACATATACTTTATGCGTATTTGCGTGGATTAAAAAAGGGACATGTAACAATCAAGCATGTTTTCTATAATGCGACTCTGCCTATTATCACCGCACTTGGCATGCACTTTGGCGAACTCATCGGTGGAGCTCTCATTATAGAAAGCATTTTTGCGATACCGGGCATTGGCTATTATAGTTTGCAAGGCATTGCAAATCATGATTATCCTATTATTCAATGCTTTGTGCTTATTATGTGCCTTGTGTTTTCTTTGTGTAATCTCATTATTGATATATGTTATGCAGCCCTTGATCCACGCATAAGAAAGAATATGGAAGGCTCTCATGTATTATAAAGTTTTGGAAGTGTGCGATGACAATAGATTCTAAGCTATATAGAAAAAAGCTTTCTTTTCTAGGAAAGTTTTCTCTTGTTATGATTATTTTATTATTGCTTGTTGCACTCATTGCGCCATTTTTTTTGCCTTATACCCCCGATGCGATTGATTTAGATAATAGATTCTCACCTATTAGCACAACGCATTTTCTAGGGACAGATCATCTTGGCAGGGATATTTTTACGCGTTTAATATTTGGAGCTAGAATCTCGCTTTTTTCTGTGGGGATAATCTTAGTATGCGTTATGTTTTTGGGCGTAAGTATCGGTGGTATTGCCGGATTTTTTGGCGGGAAAATCGATAAGTTTATTATGAGGATATGCGATTTATTCTTAAGTTTGCCTACTATTGTATTATCACTCTTTTTAGTTGGCATACTAGGGGCTGGATTAGAAAATGTAATGCTTGCTATTGCCTTAACGCATTGGGCTTGGTATGCAAGGATTATCCGCAGTATTGTGCTAGGATTAAAACACCGCGAGTTTGTGCTACTCTCACAAGTCTATGGTGCGAGTAATTGGCAGATTTTTAAACGCAATATGCTGACGCCAATCCTTACACAATGCTTTGTGCTTGCGACTATGGATATAGGGCATATGATGCTACATATTGCTGGACTATCTTTTCTTGGGCTTGGCGTGCAACCACCACAGGCAGAATGGGGGGTTATGCTAAGTGATTCTAAAGATTATGTATTTAGTAATCCAGGGTTATTGCTTTATCCGGGATTAGCCCTATTTATCGCAGTTGCTTTGTTTAATATGCTAGGTGATAGCTTACGAGATTATTTTGATTGTGATTCAAATATTATTCATTAAAGGTAATCTATGACATTAACGCTTAAACATCTCACTTTAATGTGTAATAACAAGATTCTATTAAATGATATGAATCTTAGTATAAAAGCAGGACAAACGACTATACTATTTGGTAAAAGTGGCAGTGGCAAAACGCTTACAACCCTTGCTATGCAGGGCTTACTCCCAAAGAATATAAAGCAGGTAAGCGGTGAGCTATTACTCAATGATACACCTATAAATCCGCAGACTTCACGCGCAAAAGTCTTTGCAAGCATTATGCAAAATCCCCGCTCTTGCTTTAATCCACTCTATTCACTCCATACGCATATAAAAGAGAGTGCAAACGCTCTAAAAATACATTGGGATATGAAAACTATAGAATCTATGCTACATGAAGTCGGCTTACAAAAAGAAGTCTTAAAACTCTATCCATTTGAGATGAGCGGGGGAATGTTGCAACGCGCAATGATTGCCCTTGCCCTGCTTACAAAAGCCCCTTTTTTAATCGCTGATGAACCCACAACAGACCTTGATATTATCGTGCAGTATAGAATCTTAAAACTTCTAAAACACTTGCAAAAAACCTATGGACTAGGCATTTTGCTTATCACACATGACCTAGATGTCGCAAAGAAGATGGGGGATAGCTTTTACTGCCTTACACCTTGTGAAGGTGTGCTCCAGTGATCTTATCGATACTCAATGCGCTATATATTTCATAATAGGCTATTGTTTGCGTATATTGAAGCCATTGAAAATATTTTACATTTCAAATATTTTGATTACAATATGAGGATATCTTTATGTTATAATCGTCGGCTTATGTAGAAATCTATTGCAAAGTAGCATTCACTCAACTAAGCGACATTAAGGATTTACATAAAACCCATTCTCTCACTTTTCATTCTGCTATGCCTATCACCTAGCATAGCATTTGCCTATCTTGATCCGGGCAGTGGTTCATTATTGCTTTCTTCAATCGTAGCACTCTTTGCTTCAGCTCTGTTTTTTATTAAAAATCTATTTTATAAAATCATCTCTTTTGGCACATATAATCCTTTAACATCAACTGCGGGGGGGGGCAATCTCATAAGAATCTAGTCTTTTATGCTGAATGTCCTCAATACTATGGCACTTTTAAGCCTATTTTAGATGCACTAGATTCTTTAAAA
>NZ_JMKW01000083.1 GCF_000686565.1 Helicobacter bilis ATCC 51630 | reverse complement strand
CTTCAGCAAATAAGGGGTTAGTTACCCCCCCCCCCCCATAGTGTAAGGGCTGCTACTATACTCACTTTAGCTAGTGTATTTGCCTTTGCTTTTGTCTTTGTATTGCCTTGTGCCTGTGCCATTATGTCTTGTTGTAGTATCGACATATTATCTCCTTAAAATCTAAAGTAAATGAAATGCAAGTTCTAGCATAAAAAAATTAAAATTTTGTTTTTTTTTTTTGTAAATGTGGCTGTTTTTTGGATTTTTGCTTTTTTTTTATTGATTTTAGAGTTTGTAGGGGATGTTTGCTTTCGTCTCAACATGACAAAAAAAAGTAATATGACAAAGTAATATGACAAGATTATAGATTACCATGACTTACTACCGCAAGGGGTGTAATGATAAGTTTTCACAATTCATTTCTTCGCTTCAATCTCCCTAGCAAGTTCTTTTGTGCTTTTTAGATCTACTTTACCACTGCCAAGTATTGGAATCTTATCTGCGATAAAATATTCGCTTGGTTTTTTAAGCGGGATAATATCAGATTTTTTAATACTATCAATTGCTACGGCACAATGCTCTTGTGGTGATTCTATAAGCAATACCACTTTTTCACCTTTTTTGCTATCTTCGAGTGCTACGGCACAAAACTTTACTTCGCTTGAAATCTCTTTGTGTTTAAAGACTTTTGCAATCTCTTCTTCAACACTTGATAGGCTAATCATCTCACCGCCAATTTTTGCAAAGCGAGAATATCTGTCTGTAATATGCAAGAAACCATCAGAATCTAGATAGCCTTTATCCCCGCTTTTATACCAGCGGATTCCATGTAAATCGATAATGACTTCATTTGTTTTTTCTTCATCATTGAGATAGCCTACCATGATTTGATGTCCGCCTATAAGAATCAATCCATGCTCTCCTAATGGCAGCTCTTCTAGCGTATCATAATCTACGATTCTAATGGCAGTCCCAGGAAGTGGCATACCTACACTGCCCTCTTTATTTGCTCTGTGAATCTGCCAGAATGTAACATCAAACTCATCAGGCAGATTCACACTTGCAACAGGTGTAGTTTCAGTCGCACCATAGCCTTCATAGATTGGCTTATTAAACTTCATCGTGTAAGCCTCACGCACTTCTTTTTTTAGCTTTTCAGCCCCTGCCACAGTTAAGCGAATGCTATCAAACATTACTCTATCTATCTTTGGATTTCTAGCATAGATTCCAAGTAGGGTAGAGGTTGCACACATGATTGTTACATTATTTTGTGCTATTGCCCTTGCGATACCTAATGCGTCTGTTGGGTCAGCATGTGAGATGACTAGCATATTTTCAATAAGTGGCATAAGTGTTGTAACGGTTAAGCCAAAAGCGTGAAATGGTGGCAGAGAAGACAGCATAGTCTCATCATTTCTTGCGTGGATAACATCAGCAATTTGTGCGATATTACTCATAATGTTTAAATGGCTAAGCATAATGCCCTTTGGCACGCCCTCACTCCCACTACTAAAGAGAATGGCACATACAGATTCTATCTTGCTTTCCTTTGCAAACAAAAGCTTTAAAAGCCAAGTAGGTGCAAGTGTGATAAAAGAAATATTGAGTATAAAGGCTACTTTTTGCTTACGAATCTGTGCGACAATATCTTCCATAAAATGCAGGGTAACACCGCTAAAATCAATCTCTATACCTTTATCTTTTAGCCTTTCTAAAAACTTTTTTGAAGTATAGATATGTGAGATATTAGCAGAATCTATCGCACTTTTAATAGCGTTTGGTCCAGCAGTAAAGTTAAGATTTACAACGATTTTTCCAGCCATCATACTTGAGAAATTACATAACACGCTTGCTAAAGAAGCAGGCAGCATAACACCTATGCAATCATTTGGAAGAGAGCAGCTATTTGTCCTTTTTGGCAGTGGCTTATAGCTTAACTCTTTCATATCTTGACTGAGCATAACACAAAGTGTAAGTAATTTACGATAAGACATGCTGCCTGTTTGTGTATCAATGATAGCAATATCGCCTCCACCGCGTTTGCAAGATTCTATAAAAGCAGCAGGTAGTGTTGGCGAGTTTTGACACTGATGTTCCCATGCTTTAAAACTCATCTCAAATACTTTTGCCTTAATCTTTTCCTTTTGTGTATGAAGTGGCAGGGGCATACCAAAGGCAATGCTTACACTTCTTTTTGTAAAGCTTTTTTTACGCTCTCTAAACTGCTCATTGCTACGGCTAAAGATACTGCCCCACATACCGCGAATGTAAAAAGGCAGAACAACAGCAAGATTCTCATCAACACCTTGTGCGATTTTCTCAAATCCGCTTTTAAACTCATTTAAATGCCCATGCCGACTAATCACACCCTCAGGGAATAAGCATACAATATCCCCATTGCTTAATCTCTTTTGAATCTGCTCTATCGCCCCACGACTTCCCAAGCTAGATACAGGTATTACACCAAAGAAATCAAGGAAAAACTTAATATACCAACGAGAATAAATACTTCTCTCCATTACAAAATACACTTTCTTAGGCACAGCCATCTGCACGATAGCCCAGTCGATAAATGAGATATGATTCCCAAGCAGCAATACACCGCCTTTTTGCGGGATATTATTAAAGCCCTCTACAACGAGTCTGTATCTCTGCAATATTGCCATGCTAACTAAGATTCTAACAAGTGAGAAAGGCAATAGCTTTATCATATATAAAGTAGCGACTACACCAAGCAAGGCACTCACATAGAAAAGCCACTCAACAGGTAGATTCTGTATGCCAAATAAAGTAGCGACAAATAGGGCTAAAAGCATGCCGATATTCTGCACGAAGTTATTCCCAGCAAGGATTGTCCCTAACTCTTTATCATTACTATAAAACTGCATTAACGCATTTAATGGCACAACATATAATGCCCCACCTAAGCCAAAAAGAAAGAAAAGAAGTGAAATGCTAAACAATGAGTTAAAAATACCAAATAATAAAAGGGCAATAGACATGATACACGCACCAAGCGGTATGAGACCTGTCTCAATATAGTTTTTAGAATAGCGACCAGCAATGATTGAACCGATGATAATGCCAAGTCCAGTGCAAGCAATAAGCATATTGACAATATCTGTATCCATGATTCTTAATACATTTTTCGCATATACAGGAAAGATATTAACAAGCAGTTGTGAGATAGTCCAAAATACCGCTATAAAAAGCACAGAGAGATAAATCATTCTATGCTTTTTCATAACAGCTAGATTCTCTTTTAAAAGCTCACCTTTTAGATATTTGTCTTTATTAAATGAAATATTAGAATCTTGTCTTATTGTCGGTAGTCTAAAGCTTAATAGAAATTCCAAACATGCAAAGAAGCAAAGCAGTATCGCTAAAAACACCATATCTTTTATAATGAGTGAGGGATCTGTAAGTCCATCTGTATAGAATCTCTCAAAAAGGGCTGAAAAAAATATCATACCACCAAGCATTGCCACAATCGCAGTTGCTTGTATAATGCCATTTCCCCATGTAAGATTCTCTTTACCTACAAGCTCTTTTATATACCCATACTTTGCAGGAGAATAGATCGCTGCTTGCATGCCCATAAGAAGCGTCATATAAAATGCCCCCCAAAAAAAGCCTATGGAGTAAAAAAACATGAGAATACACAAAAGAATGATATTAACAAAAGCCCCAATCTTTAGAATCTTATTTTTTGAAAATCTATCACTAAGAAAACCAGCAGGGGAGAAAAGCAGAACAAAAGGCAGAATCACAAGTGCATTTGCAATGGAGTTATAAAATAAATGTTCCCCCTCACTAAATGACTTATAGATAATGCTTAGCATTAGCACCTTATGCCCTAAATCAATAAAGGCATTGATAAATGCTACAATGATAAATGGAGTAAAACCTTTGATTTTATAAATCTTATTCATATATATATCCTTATTTTATGCTGAAACTCTTATTGTATAAGACTTGGGATTCTAGCAGAAGTTTTGTATTAAAGTAGTTAGATAAGTTTGAAGAAGACAAAAAATTTAACAAAAAAGGTATCTTCCATACAGATGAATATAATTATATAAAACACACAATTGAACAAAAGCACAAGAGGCTTACAAAAAAACAAGCAGAAAGATATAAAGTTTATTTAAATCCACCTGCAAACATAGAAGATAAGCAAACACCAAAGACTACATGAGAAATAATAGATGAAGCGAAACAAAATATACAAAAGGAGCATAACTACACGGATAAAAATTTGATTCTAAACGGCAGAGATTTTAGCAAGTCTTTTGAGGTTATGCGTGCGGAGATTGAAGCAAGGATAGGCATTAAACCCATAAAAGAATTTGGCACAAACTATGCAGAACATTATCACAGCGGCGAGACTGCTATTGTAAAACTCATAAATGAAGCACAAGCGCATAAAGAAAGCGGAGTTAAAGGCGAATTTAGCGGACAAGTGGCAGGGGCATTTCATCGTAAAGAATTGGGGGATATTGATTTAGTCTGGGGAGAAGTGCAAGGCAGCGGACAACAAGCAAAAGGCTATGGACTTGCTAAGATTATTGAGAAGCATTTAAACGCAGGGGATTTTAAAGCCTTTGGGGAGGGCGAAGCTGGACTTATAAACGCTATGAGTGAGATTATAGGTAAAGGTAAGGTTATTACTCAAAAATCAGGCAGAAAGACAATTATCTATCATAAACATGGACAAATCTTTAAGATGGGATTAAAACAAAATTGGCATGGGAATCCGACAAAAAATAAGTGGATCATTACTGCTTATAATGACAAGGAATCTTAAAAGTTTATCCACTCTTTAAGATTTTATAAAAGGCGAGTCTCTGCCTTTAAACTCTAGCGACATTATACCATAAAACATAAAAGATTCTATAACTATGCAAAGTAATGCACATTTAGGCAGTGGATTCTTAGGTGGCACAGCAGCAGGAATTGAAACAGATGAGAATGGAAACATTGTAGGATTTAATCCGCAAAACTTTGTGTTAGGCTTAATTGGTGGTAGTGTTGCGAGTAAGGCAGTAAGCAAACTCTATAACAATGAAAGCACACAAAGATATGCTACTTTAGCTATTAAAAGCATACAACAAGACTACAAATCTTTGAGTGAGAATAATCCAGCTATGTTTGCTAAAATAATGCAAAAGTTTAATCCTAGAGATTTCTTAAAAGGTAAAAAGCAAGTGCAAGAAGTAAGTAAGGATATTTTTAATAAAGAATTAGCAAAAGCCATAGAATCTGCCTTACAAAATGGTAAAGTAGAGACAATGCCACAAGCAGAGTTTAGAAATA
>NZ_JMKW01000082.1 GCF_000686565.1 Helicobacter bilis ATCC 51630 | reverse complement strand
AATTCTCCTTATTCATAGATGATAAATAATTACTCTTTGGAGTCATTCTTTATCATTTTATACAACATTATGCTATATTAACATAATACATATATTATAAATATAATCTAAATATATTAAACATTAAATAACTAAGTAATATTAATGTAATTTACATACATATTACATAAAATGTTTTTTTGCGTTTGTAAGTAATTCTTGATAGAATACCTCAAAATCTATTAAAGCTTTATCAGAATTATCACAATACTCTTTTATGCTCTTGCCCTCAATAACTGCCTTACGATAAGCCTGTCTTTCATAGATAACAGAATCTAAGACTTTTACATCTTCTAAGCACATTTCTTGTTTTGTAACATGAATATAATCTTTAAGATTTGTCAGTTCTTTTGTAAGAAATGGGTTAGGTGAAACACGATTAACCAAAATAAGCGAGAGTAGCTTAGGGTTTAAATCCTTTACTTCAGCATAAAGTTCTAACATATGATCTAACACATTGACATCATATTGTGATGGAATTGTGGGGATAATGATAATGTCTGATACCAATATTGCCTTTCTCATCTCCTTAGAATCTTTTCCACCTGTATCCACTATAATGCTATCAAAATGGCCACGCATACGCTTAATCTCATCGCCTAGACTTATACCAGTTTTTGAAACACTAGAAAAAGTGGCTCTAAGTTAGCTTGACTTCTCATATCTGAAAACACTTCACTAGATTTTTGTGGATCTGCATCCACCAATAAAACATTATCTCCATCTTCTGCAAGTCGTGCAGCAAGATTAACTGCTAGGGTTGTTTTACCGCTCCCGCCTTTTTCATTTACAATCGAAATAATCATGCACTAATCCTATTTATATTATTTACTTAATATAATAATATTAAATAGTTAATAACAATATATTATACATATAATATATTGTTATTTAGTGAATCTCAATATAAAAAATAAATATAGCACTATAATATACATATATAATATAGTTATAAATAGTTTATATACAATATTATATATGTATAATAAAAGTATATTTTATGTATTATACATGTAGTTTTATTTACTAGAAATTAATGCTAAACTCTGTGCTTGGCATTCTTGCAAAAATAGTGTAAAGGCGGTAATATCATTTTGCATTTGACATTGTTCTAAAAGTTCCAAATATGCTTTTCGTTGTTCGTTTGTAATAAGCGGAGGAATAAAATCATTTTGAATGGCTTGATATGCCATAATAAGTCTACCTGTTCTCCCATTACCATCAGAGAATGGATGGATTTTTTCAAAACTTATATGAAAATAGGCAATTTGTTCTAAACTTAAAGCATTACTAGGATATAAAAAAAGCAAATTCTCTAATTCTTGGTCAATAAGGTGAGGCAGTGTTAATTTTACTTGCGAACCTATAATCTTTGCCTGATTTGTCCTAAACGCACCAATAGGTTTAGCAACTAAATGCGGCATAACCTTAAAAGCATTTTCAAAAATAAGATAATGAATATCCTTAATAAATGAAGATTCTAGAATCCTACTCTTATCACTTGCCTCTCTTATAATTACATCATAAGCATTTGCAAACCCTAAAACAACAAGTTGCTCATCAAGAGGCTTATTATTTGCCGTCTTACCACTTTCAAGTAATGTTTTTGTTTCTCCAAAGCTTAGTGTCAGTCCTTCAATAGCATTACTATGATGAGTAATGTTTATACGCAGTGTTTTAAAAAGCCTCTCTCGCTCTAATACAGATAGTTGACTTAATGCAAACATTTCATTCCTTTATATTTTCGGTATTTATCTCATTAATCTCTATTAATCCCAATATCTGCCCATCGCACATTTGTATTGGGTTTTTCTGATCTTTCTTTGAATATGTTAGGTAATGCATTTTGTTGCAAAAGCATTGCAACTTGTGGTTGGTTATAAACCATAGGGAGCTTGGGCAATACTCGCACAAACTTTCTATTGGTGGTAGCATGGATGTTGTATCGTGCTCGTTTTGCTTTTTTTCTATTTCTATTAATATTGGACTCCGATAAGATTCTCTGTCTATTTCTCTTGTCATAATTTTGCTCGGTAATTCACTGCAATCTATTTGCCTATTTTCTTCAGTATCTGTTTGATTGTTATTCTTATTTGTGAATGCTTGAATAGGATGATTCACTTTTTCTCGTGTATCTTGAGAGAATTTTAATAAATCAGCACACCCTACAAAACTCATCAAAAATGTTGAAAGCAATGTAAAAAAGCCCACGTTTTATAAATGGCATACCACTCCTTTTTTTTGTATATTAATTTACATACACAAATATTATACACAATATCAAAAAAAAAAAAATACTTTTGAAATATTTTTTAATTAAATTCTTTGAAATAGTTGTGTTTTTCCACCCAATAAATTTTGTAAAAATTCTTTACTTTGTTGTATTTCTTTGGCTTGGCATTTGATAACCTTTATCCTCTTTCATTTTTGTTCCTAATCTTTTTTACTTTTATTTCAAGTTCTAGTAGAATTTCGCTAAAATGCTTCATAGCAGTTTGTGTTACCTTTTCTCTTTACTATTTATGTTGATGTTTTTCATTGCCACCCCTCTCCCCTATTTGTATTCTAAGCTCTGCTGATAAAATATCTTGGATTTTCATTAAATCACTTTTTGATAATTCTCTAAAAATAGTTTTGTTAGTTTCTTGATATAGATTATTAAAAGTAGTATGAGCGTGATAATTTTTAATTACTTTACCATTAAATTTTATGGTATTTTTCTGCATATTGACCAAACCCTATTATAATATCAAGAATTATACCTTAACAAAGGATGCGTATGGCACAACCAGCTTATATTAGGATAGAAGGTGTTACTCAAGGTCTCATTTCCAGTGGAGCTTCTACTGAAGCAAGTATTGGTAATAGATATCAATCAGGACATGAAGATGAGATAATGGCTCAAGAAATATCTCATATTGTAACAGTTCCAACAGATACTCAAAGCGGACAACCAAGTGGTCAAAGAGTGCATAAACCTTTTGTTTTCACTTGCTCTTTAAATAAAGCGGTACCGCTTTTATACAATGCTTTAACAAAAGGCGAAAGATTAAACAATGTAGAGGTGCATTGGTTTAGAACATCAATGAGTGGTGGAGCCGAACATTATTTTACAACAAAGCTTGAAGATGCTATTATTACCGACATTAATCTTGTTATGCCTAATGCGCAAGATAAAAACAATAACGATAAAACAGAGCTCTTTCAGGTTTCTTTAAATTACAGAAAAATCATTTGGGAGCATGTTGTTGCTGGAACGAGTGGGAGCGATGATTGGAGAAATGCTTAGAAGTAAGTGACACAAGCTAATATTTCTCTATCAAACCTCTAGGATTAGATGGGATTAGCATTACACTGGATTATTAAAACAAAACTATTTAAAAATAATTCATCTCGCAAATAAAATTAGAGTTTTTCTTATGCTCTTCAATCATATTACTTCTTAATTACACAAAGGGTTATTATGCAATCTTATCTCTCACTCTCCACCTTTTCAAATCTTAAAAAACATTATTCTAGTCAAGACACAAAAGAATCTCAACCATCTCTCAATCTTACACTTACTCAAGCAACTATTAAAGAAAGTCTAGAATCTCCATTGAGTATAAAATGCAATGGTTTTATAGAATCTATGCAAAAAAACCTTTTATTAGAAGTAAATTCCCATAATTCAAATATCTCTTTGCAGCCAAAAGACTTTCTTAATTGTTTAGCCACTCTCAATATTTCTCATTCCCCTCACAATAAGGATAGTAAGATAATTTATTTTGATCGTTCTTACTCAAATATGCAAACCACAACCTATAAAGGCATTATCACGCATTTGCAATACCTTGGTTCTTTTCAACAAAATACCACAAATACACTTACCTATAGACATAATTTTACCCTTACATTGCAATCACCACTTCTTCGCTTATCACTCAATACTGCTTATAGAATCTATACTGATATAACACCAATAGAAGTTATCAAACACACCTTAAAATTTTATGAAGGATACTTAGAAAAAACTCTTGATTTTTCTCAAATCATTCAAACATATAATACGAAAGAAATTATTTCTCAATATAATGAATCTGATCTAGATTTTATAACTAGAATAGCTCATAACCATGGTATTTACTTTTATGAAGATGCAAATACTATTTATTTTTGTGATAGTTTGACAACAAAACCTACAAAAAATATTGCTTACAATCCTCATGCAGTTGCTAATACACTTCAAGAAGAATGTATCCATAACTTTTCTAAAGAAGAAAACTTACATAGCAATTTATTTACTTATTCAAGTCATGATGCAAATGCTCCAATTGATATATTTTCTTCTCAGATTTATACATATCAAGATGAAGAAACAGGGCAACCAGATAATACATTGACTTCTTTTACACATACTTATGATAGCAGCTCTTCTTTTACACAATCTATTGATACAAGAAAGCCACTGCATCTCAAAGCAAAAAGATTACAAATGCTTGATGCAACCCTAAAGGCACAAAGCAATATTTATCATTTAGGTCTAGCAGACTTTCTGCAAATAGATTATGAAAAATATAAATATGCAAATAATGATAACACTCTGCTTAATAAACATAAAGAGTTTATTGTTGTAGCCATAGAACAAACACTCATAGATAATGCACTTTTAACACAATACAGCACAGCACAAGGAGATGTCGCTCACACAACAATAAGTAACTCTCATGACAATGAATCTATAATATCATCATCATCTAAAAATCAAAATGGCTTTATCCAATCTTATAGCAACACTTTAAAGCTTATGCCTTCTCATATGCTTTATGTCCCAAATACTAAAGCTAAACCAAAAGCACCATTGCATACACAAGGTATTGTAATAGGAGAAGGTTATCTAAGAGCACCAACACAAGAACAAGCAAATCAAACGATTTTGCAAGAACACAACACAATCTATACAGATGAATATGGTCGAGTAAAAGTGAGAATGAATATCTATGCAAATCAAGAAAAAAGAGATAATGCCCTCTTAGAAAGAATCCAAAAAGATAAACATTATTTACAAGATAATCCAAACACTACCAATGAGAGTAATAGCACAAACCAAACACGCACTAATCAAGAGAACAACACATATAAAATGAGATATTCATATACTTCATTCCTTAGAGTAGCATCTCCTATTGCAAGCAACTCTTCTGGCTTCTATCATACTCCAAGAATTGGAGATGAAGTCATAATCTCTTTCTTAGATAATGATATAGATAAGCCATTTATATCTGGAAGTTTATATAATACAACTAATCCTAGCCTAATACATAATCCCCTAGATTCCCATAAGACTTCTTTATCAAGCAGAACAATAAACTTAACAAATATAAGAAACTCATCAGATTCACTAAACCAAGCAGATTCATCACAAACAGAGCATTCAAACACAGCAAACACCATTGAACAAGGTTATAATGAACTTACCCTATCAAATATAAAAGATAATGAAGAAATCTATGTAAGAGCACAAAAAGACTATAATGAATA
>NZ_JMKW01000081.1 GCF_000686565.1 Helicobacter bilis ATCC 51630 | reverse complement strand
CTACAAAAAAAAACAAATAGTAAATAAATAGAAAACATACAGAAATATTTTTTAAATTATAAATCTTTATACATATTTTGCTTTACATGAGGTTTTATGCGTTCTGATAGTTTTTGTGTTTATTTTGGATTCTATGCTAGATGTTTCGCTACACTCAAAATGACAACCCAATGGTTTGGAATCTAAGGTTGTGTCATATTTGCAAGTGTGGGCAAGAGCTTTGGTCGTGCGAGTGCGTAAGCACGAAATATCTTTTATAGAATCTAAAATATTGCTATATTGCACCCTAAACCCTGCACCCACCCAAAGACTTGGAATCTAAAAATGATATTTCGCCTTTTTCGTAATGCTCAATATAACAATAAACAAAACTTATATTCCATACATTACAGAATCTAAAAGTCTATAAATCCATTAAACCCAAAGTTTCCATAAATAAAACAAAATATCTTTTTTAGGATTCCTAGCTTTTTAGATATTTTGTTTTGTTTGGAGACTTAATGCAATATGAAGCTAGAATCTACGCACTACACTCCAAAGCCTTGTGAAACCAACCCAAAATGGTATGCGAACTCCAAGCTACCAAACATTATTAAGCCTTAGATATATTTAAGAAATGAGTAGAGAATCTCACAACAAACGAGATTCCATAACAAAAGAGAAATTATTGCGGGAGTTTGAGTGTGTTTTGCACGCCATTATCTGGCGATAAAGGTGTATAGTCATCAACCCCAATGGTTACTCCTGTGGACATATTTTTAAACAAAGTGTGGCCCGGCTTTCTTTCATAGTAAATCATTTCACCTGATTGTTGGAATCTTTGCACCGAAACTCCATTGGGACCTACTTGCTTCCCTTTGCCACCAAATATATCTCGTCCAAATAGAATGTCTTCAAATAAATCACCATAGCTCACTTTCCCAAAAAACTTCTTAGAGATAGGCCATTTATAGCTGCATTCTGTAAGCACACACATTCTCCCCGCTTTAATGCGAATACTACCGATAGTTTGTGCATATTTAAAAAGCTCTAGCTTCACAAGTCCGCTTTTATAGGTATTAAGCCTCCCATAGTCATAAAACTTGAAAGGTGCGGTATTAATGTAAAGCAGCTTTACATTGCTTGTGATAAGGTTTTGTGGCTCTTGCTCTTGCGGTGTAAATACATTTTCAGCTTGTGCGTTTGCACTGCCGCCATTCATCATAGGGTCATAGATACCATCTGGATTCTTTGGATTAGTAAGCTCTTTGTCGCTTTTCCACGAACACGCCGCTATAAACAATCCCAAAATACATACACTAAAACCCTTAGCGATATAGGCAAAACCGCTTTGCAATTTACACATTCTAAACCTTTTTATTTTTTGCATTCTGTAATATTAGCACATTCTATGTGAAAATTAACCATTATTCAAAACACGATGCCAGATTCTACCATCAAGTTTTACTTCCATATTTACTTGACACAAGCCATCTTTATATGCTGTTTCTGTGATTTCTGCATTTTTAATTAAAGCTTGCACTCTGCCTTTGATAGTTGAGTTTTGTGCGATTGCATCACGGATTGTATCGTTTGCGTTGATTCTGATACCATACATTTTTTCACCGATTTGCCTATACGCATCTACGATTGCTGCACGCTTTGCTAATGCTAGGGCTTGTGCTGGAGATACCGTAGATTCTGGAGCTACACCCATACCAACCGCTTGAATCTCAATAATATTATTTGGTGTTAGTAATGGAGAGTTTTGAATCCCAACAGATATATCACTATCGCTTGCCCCTTTTCTCATATCACTAAAGTTATTTGCATTTGATCTATCAAAGCCTTGCTCATAACCACCACTACCACTTCTTGTATTGCGTGAATAATCACCTCTATCATAGCGAGGTGCTGGATTATAATCATATTGTGATGGTGGGACTGCTGGTCCTGCTTGCATTGGATATGCGGTTTGCACTGATGGAGCTGCTACTGGTGGTGTTGTAGGCTGTGCTACAATGCCGCTATTGCCAACAGGGGCTGAAGCCATAAGGCTAGGATTAGCATTATAACCCACAGGTGGGTAAGTAGGCACAGATAAAGGTGCTAAAGCTGGACCTGCTGCAGGTGGAACTAAAGCTGCATTATCTACACTTGAACCGCTATCTACACAACCAGTTAAAAGAGCTACAGAAATAACTGAAGCCGCCAAAATTGTCTTTTTCATATAATGTCCTTATTAAAAGAGTATTTGTGCAAACCTTGCACTTGACATGTATGAAGCAAAAGGTGTGCCAAAATAAAATTTTCTATAAAAGTATAAAAAATATTTTGGATTTTTTGTATAAGATGCGCATTTTAGGGTGTGTTGTATGTGTTATAATGTGAATTAGATTCTATTAGCATTTAATGTAGAGACAAGCTCTATCATCATTTCTTCTTGCATGTTACTTGTGAGAGAGATTCTAAGTCGTGCTGTGTTTGGTGGGACACTTGGGGTTTTAATCGCTGGGGCAAAAAAGCCTTTATGACTAAGTTTATCGGCAAGTAAAAGGGCATTTTCATTTGTATGGGCGATGAGTGATAGTATCTGTGCTTCACCCATTAAGTTTATATTATATTTCGCACACTCTTTGCGTAATAGCTCACTTAGATGTAATAGATGTTTTCTTCTATTTTGCATGGATTTAAGCTTTTGAAATACAAAAAGATTCCATGCTACATTTATAGGTGCGATGGCGGTTGAGTAGATAAAGCCCCTTGCTTTATTAATAAAAAAGTCTTTGAGATGAGGTGAACAAATCATACACGCCCCAAAAGACCCAATCGCCTTACCAAAAGTATAGACTAAAAAATCAATAGAATTTTCATAGCCTAGACTAGCTAAACCTAGCCCATTTTCACCAAATACCCCAACGCTATGGGCTTCATCAAGATAGAGCATAACATTACTATATTGCTGTTTAAACGCACAGAGAGAATCTAGCTGTGCTAAGTCGCCATCCATGCTAAAAAGCCCCTCACTCACAATAATAATGCTTTCATATTGATTATGTGTCTTTTCTAAAATACTTGCAAGAGATTGCATATCATTATGAGCGTATCGCATAAAGCGTTTTCCACCAAGCCTTAAGCCATCGATAATGCTTGCATGCACGAATTTATCCACGACAAACAATACATTACTAAACTCGCTTAGGGCTTGCATACAAGAGATATTAAGATGATAGCCGCTATTAAAGAGTAGGCAAGATTTATTACTAAATTGTGCGGCGATATAGTCTTCTAACTGCGTAAAGATTCTATAATTTCCACTTAGGCTACGCGATGAAGTGCTACCTAAAAGCAAACTTTCTTTATCTATCGTATCAAAAAATTCCTCTCGTAACTCCCTATCAGTAGCAATACCTAAATAATCATTGCTAGAGAGATTTAGCAATCTTTTATTATCTTTTATGATATATATGCCATCGTGCTGTATATCTTGCAGTGTGCGTAGATTGTTATCATCTTTTAGGGCTTGTAGTATTTTTGTAGCCTGCATTCTTTTCCTTTTTATTGGCATTGCAAAAAATGCGATTTTTAGTTACTATTTTACTATAAAGAGATGATTTTATATAAAGGTATTTCATGCAAAATGATAATTTAGCCATGCTTGATTTAGCACATATTTGGCATCCATGCACGCAGATGAAAGACCATGAGAAATTACCCATTATCCCTATAAAAAGGGCAAAGGGAATCTATCTGTATGACTTTAATGATAAAAGCTATATTGATTGTGTGAGTAGCTGGTGGGTGAATCTCTTTGGACATTGTAATGACTATATTAATGCAGCGATAAAAGAGCAACTTGATAATTTAGAACATGTGATTCTAGCTGGATTTAGCCATGAGCCTATTATCAATCTATCTAAGCGGCTTTGTGATATGCTACCACAACCACTTAATAAATGCTTTTATGCGGATAATGGATCATCTGCTATTGAAGTAGCATTGAAGATGAGTTTTCATTATTTTCGCAATCTTAATATTAATCGCAATCTTTTTCTCTCACTCACAAACTCATACCATGGCGAGACAATAGGGACTTTAAGCGTTGGTGATGTAGCTTTGTATAAAGAGACTTATGCCCCGCTTTTATTAGAATCTTTACGCACAGAAGTCCCAGAAACGCAATTTGGCGATTACTCTCATGCACTAGAATCGCTAGAAAAGATTCTAAAAGAGTATGGCGATAGAATCTGTGCGTTTATCTTAGAGCCTTTAATCCAGTGTGCAGGTAATATGCACATGTATAATAAAGACTATATTAAAGATTCGATAGCTTTATGCAGGAAGTATGGAATCCAAATCATTTTTGATGAAATAGCCGTTGGCTTTGGTCGCACAGGAAGCATGTTTGCACTAGAGCAATGCGATGTTGTGCCAGATTATCTATGCTTATCAAAGGGTATTAGTGGTGGATATATGCCACTTTCAGTTGTGATTACTTCAGATTCTATATATGATGTTTTTTATGCGCCATATAGCACATATAAGGCGTTTTTACACTCACATAGCTATACAGGTAACACACTTGCATGTGCGGCGGCAAATGCGGTGCTTGATATCTTTCAGCAGAAAAATATCATTGAGAAGAATAAGCAATTAAGTCTATTTATGAAAAAGGAATTTGAGATTCTAAAAGATTCTTCTAAGGTAGTCAATATGCGAATATGCGGCATGGTTATAGCCTTTGATGTTATTACAGATAAAGAGCGACCAAATATATTTATCTTTGAAGAGGGCTTAAAAAGGGGCTTGCTACTTCGCCCACTTGGGAATACAATCTACTTTATGCCACCTTATGTTATCACGCAAGATTCTATAAGTTATGTTGTGAAATGTTTGAGAGAGATTGTTGAGTTGTTGTAAAGGCTTAGAACCTCTTAATTGATGGCAGTAATCTTTGGGGTGATTTGTGATTCTTAGAATCTTTTAGTGTTGTAGTCAATGTTTTGTAACAAGTTTTATATGTTTTATAAAAATATGAAAGGTGTTTTGTGCGTAGATTAAAAACTATAAGTATTGCTTCTCTACTAACCTTATTTGCTTACTTGCTTTTTGATGGATTAAAGCCACCGCAAACATTCCGCGAGACTAAAGAGATATTGACAAAGATATGGGAATCTAAAGGCTTTACAACCGAGTTTTATTGCAAAGCACCCTTTCAAATCACAGATAATGGTATAAAGCTAATAGAATCTCCACACTACACCCCCAGAAAGCCACTCACAAAGAAAAAGACAATTAATGAACGCACACAAAATATTGAGTTTGAGCATATCATGCCAGCCCATAACTTTGGACATCATCTCCCATGTTGGCAAAAAGGCGGCAGAAAAGCATGCAGGGATGATAAAACCTTTAATCTCATG
The DNA here is from genome assembly GCF_000686565.1 of Helicobacter bilis ATCC 51630. Classification (GTDB taxonomy): domain Bacteria; phylum Campylobacterota; class Campylobacteria; order Campylobacterales; family Helicobacteraceae; genus Helicobacter_A; species Helicobacter_A bilis. The sequence goes on along the minus strand of NZ_JMKW01000081.1, from coordinate 452 downwards.
GAAGCAGACCCAAGAAACCTTGTCCCAGCAATAGGCGAAATAAATGCAGACAGAAGCAACTTTAGATACGCAGAAGCCCCACGATATATAGTCTATAATCAATATGGAAATTGCAAGGTTTATACTGACTTTAAAGCAAAGAGATTCTATCCTGCAAACTATTCTAAAGGGCTTATCGCCCGCACATATCTTTACATGAGTGAAACTTATAATATCCGCTTAAGCGATCAAGAGAAAAAACTCATGGAAGCATGGGACAAAATGTATCCAAAAGATGAGTATGAAAAAGCAAGGGATAGTGCCATCGCTCAAATACCTTTATGGAAAATGTTTTATAAAGCACAGAGTCTGATCGCAAGAATCTAAAATCTCTCGCTCAATCTTTAGAAGTTCCCTTGCTGATTGCATTCCTGCATTGTGTGGGTGCTGCCATAAAAGCTCTTTTGTCTCTT
>NZ_JMKW01000080.1 GCF_000686565.1 Helicobacter bilis ATCC 51630 | reverse complement strand
CACTTTTACCACAAAACTCATAATACGCCTCATCTATGACAAACAGCATATCGCCATATTTTGTGATAAGTAATTCTAGATTCAATATATCGTGCTTTGCTATTAGTAAAAGCATCACTTAAAGCTGTGCTAAAACCTTGTGTGATTGAATTTTGTGCTTCACTCATAATGTTAGAAAATGCATCAGCTATACTACTTTTACCACTTAAGAGTTCATTAAACCCAGAGCTAAGTGAGTAATTAAGGCTTGTTGTAATCTGTTCTACATAGAGATTATATTCTTGTATCTCTTTTATTCTTTTTTCATGCAGCTTGTTTTCTGCTTCATACAAGGCATTAACTTGAGCTAACTCTAATTCTCCACTCTTTAGCTTTTCATTCACTTCAAAGTTTAGATTTGTAATCGTTCTTTCATAGCGTAGTTTCTCTAATGCGATTTCTTTTTTCTTACCATCTTGCATAAGAGAGATATTTCTCTCCCTTATTCTATACTCATAATCCCAGAATGCTTTTAATCTTTCAGTCTCGCTTAAGCCTTTTTCTTGTGCTTTAGTTTGCTTTGTTTGTGTAATAGCTCTTTTCTTAGCTACAAGCTTTGTAGTATTTGTTTCAACATCTTTATTCACCTTTTCTTGCTCATCATTCCATAGAGCAAGTATCTCTTTATAGCTATCTACAAGCACATCTCCCATATGAGAGACATTACCTTTCATTTTCTCCCATATTGCATCATTTTCTGCCATTCTTTTATGAAAGCTTGCAAGGGCTTCTTTGTCTTTCCCAAATGAAAAAGCATATTTTAATGCATCACCTGCTGCCATTGCATTATTTATCATGCCTTTAATCGTATTTATAACAAGCTTTACACCTTCAACTATGACATTAATAACAGCTACAATGCCTACCATAGTAGTTTGCATACCTTTTAATAAGATAGTAAAGGTATCAAGCTCTTTATTACTCTCTTTAAAGCAGCTTGCAATCCACTTTAAAGCATTGCCAAACTCTTCCCATAAGAATAATGCTAACTCTTTTAGACTATCCCATATTCTCTGTATATGATCTATCCATGCAGCAAATACAGCTAGAAATCTATCTTTATTGCTTGTAATAAATTCAGTCATTGAAGCAATGGAGTTTTTTATCTTTTCAAAATATACACTTATAGCACTTCGTTTTAAATCATCAAATGCAGAGTTAAGCTTACCTACTGCAACAGAATAACTCATGCTTTGTGCTTTTACACTCTCTTGCAAAGGGGATAGCTTTTCTAGCATTAATTCATAGAGTTTGCCCTCATTCTTTGCTTGTGTCATAGCTTCTGTGCTTAAGCCTAGAGACTTTATAAAACGACCAAAATCTGTTGCAGTATCTGCTACACCACTGCCTAGATTATCAAGTGTTACTTTTAGAGATTCTACATCTACGCCAGATACATTTGCGGCTACTGCTATTTTCTCCATGACTTCTTTTGCTTGTTCTAGGCTCATAGTAGCACCAGCAGTTGAGTAAAAGCCTTTAAACATATCACTCATATCATTCATGCTATAACCAAATTCAATGCCTACATTTTTGAGATCATTAATGGTTTCTTTAGCACATCTATTCCTTATGGATTTAGCTCTTTTATCTTGCAGTGGGAATCTCTTAATTCTAAGATTTATCCAAAGCTAGATTTTATAAGTATGCGATACTTTGAAAGTGATGAATCTTTTATGCCCTATATAGAACAAGGCAGTAATAGAATCTACCTGCATGAAGCAAATGAAGATATTTATACAATCTATCATCCAAGTGATGCAGGAAATCTCATAGAATCTAGCCTTATGAATAAGATTATAAGCCTAGCAAGTCTAAAGCATATTACCTTGCAAAGATACATGAGTTATTTAGATAGCTTTTCTGTCCCACCCTTAATTATAAAGAGTGAAGCTACAAGCACACAAGAGACAAGCAATCTTATATTACAATCAGCCCTAAATCTAAGAAGCAATGGTGTAGGCTTATTTGCAAAAGATGATATACTAGAAGTCTTAAATGGAAATGTAGATAAAGGCACATTCCTAGACTTTGTAAGATATTGTGATGAGTGTATCTCTAAAGTGATCACAAGTCAAGTATTAGCAGGGAATAATGTGCAAAATGGCACACAGGCACTAGGTAATGTGCATGAGGGTATAACAAAGAATGTATTAGAGTTTGATGCAGGACTTCTAGCAGAAAATATCACACCACTCTTAGCTAAAATGCTAGAATATAACTTTAGTCATGTAGCCCCCTTTTACTTTGAGATAGACACAAATACAGAAAAAGATGAGAAACTTCAAGCAGAAGTGTATAATCTCTTATCTAATATGGGTATTAAAGTGCCTTTAAAGCACCTTGAAAACACATTTAAAATAGAGGGATTAGAATATAGAGACAATATAGACTTAGATATAAACTCGCCTTTATCTTTTAAGAATATGCAGAAGAATAGAGAGATTAAAGATGGCAACATAAACACACTAGATAGCATAGATAAACTAGAGCATACACTAAGTCCAAAAGACACATTTAACCTAAACGCTTTACTAAAAGATTGTAAAACCTATGATGAAGCATTTCTAAAGTTAGAATCTATGCTAAAAGGAAGTGATTTAGAACTTGCAAAAGATGAGTTATCAAACTATATCGCAAATGCTATGATTTATGGCAAGGGGAGTGTGCATAATGACCTTTGATTTTAAATCCCCACCCACAGATAATATTGCCTACTTTATGGCAAAGACAAAGGAATTACATTTTGATTATGATGAGATTATGCACGAAGCCCATCATAAGACATTCACCATTGCAAAAATCACGCAAATAGACTTACTCTATGATATAAAAGAGAGTTTGCAAAAAGCCCTAGCAAAAGGACAAAGTTTTAACGCTTGGAAAAAAGATATTGCACCCACTTTGCAAAAAGCAGGTTGGCTAGGTAAAACACAAGTGATAAACCCAACAACAAAAGAATCTAAAGAAATCTATATAAGCAGCAAAAGATTAAAAACAATCTATTATACAAATATACGCACAAGCTATAATCAAGCAAGAGCAAGAGAACAATACAACCTCCCACATAGCACATACTTAAGGTATGTTGCCATTGATGATAATAGGGTAAGACAAAGTCATAAAAGTCTGCATGGCTTAATACTACACAGAGACCATGCTTTTTGGAAAACATGTTATCCACCTAATGCTTGGAATTGCAGATGCAGAGTCCAAAGCTATTCTAAAACACAGATTGAAAAAAGGGGTTGGAAAATAGCTAACAATCCGCCACCTTTTACCCCACATAAAGATTGGAACTATGATACAAGGAATCTAGACTCAAGCACCAATACACTGCAAAAAGCACTAGACTATAAAATGAAATATTATAAGCATAAAGATATAAAAAGTTATGAAGCCCTAAAGCATATTGAAAAAGAAACAAAAAAAGAAGTATGGAAACAAGGCTTTAATGAAATATGGGAAGCCTATATCAACAATGATTTATCAAGCACAAAAAGAAATGTAGCCCAAGTAGGTGAGCTAAACACAAAGGCTATAAAAGCATTAAGAGAGTATTTCAACATAGAAGCACAAAAAATAGGCATAGTCATAGATAAAGGCAGACTAACACACAGGCGATAGAAAAGAAAGCTATAATCAGCATGTAAGCAAGGAAGAGAGAGAAAGGATTATGACATACTAGATTCTAAAGATATAAGGCTTTTTATATATACAGAAGAAAAGCATAAGAATATATTCTTTGTGATAGATGACATAAATGATAAAAACAAGATTATAAAAATACCAATAATGATAAATCACAAAATAAAAAAGTTTGGTATGACTAATTTTTTAGTTACGATGAGTAAGGTTAATAGGGAAGAATTATCAAAAGAAAAATACAAAGAGATTAAATAAACGAGATGGCAGGATTCGAACCTGCGATATGTGGATGCTATAAGCAAAAACCCCGCTCCCGTGCGACCATCATCTCGTTCTTGTTAAAGTCAAACCAACTCTAACAACACCATTGTAGCATAAAAATTAAACTTTGCAATTATAAAGGACTAAAATGAAGCAAAATATTTCACTTCAACAACTCATAAATGAGCTAGACTTTACAATAAAACAATGTAAAAACATATCTCCCATACTACATGAAGTAGGAAATCTTGCTAAAAATGAAGCAGAACTAAGCTTTGAAAAAGAGACTAGCCCATTTGGTGATAAATGGACTCCCCTATCAAAACAAACACTAAAACATAAAAAAGGAAGTAAGATTCTAACAGAATCTAGTATGCTTCAAAGCTCTATTAACTCACGCACAAAAATGCAAAAGAGTAAAGGTGGGGCAAAGGGGAGTGCAAGTGGTATTGTTAGCATTGGCACAAATCTAGAATACGCCCCCCTCCATCAGTTTGGCGGAAAAGCAGGAAAGAACTTAAAAGCAAATATCCCAGCAAGACCATTTTTACCCTTTAAAGATAACGACATTCCAAATGATTTAAAAGAAGATATTAAAGAAACAATATTAAATCACTTTAAATTTGGTAAATGATTGAGAATAGCAAGATTATGTATTGTGTTATTGATATATCGCCTTTATTTATCATGTTGCCCTTAATCTTGTCATGTTGAGCGAAAGCGAAACATCTCTTTATCATTAAACAATAGCAAAATACTCAAAACTTTATTGCTAAAATACGCTATTTAGTAAATAACATAAACAAAGGCAAAGATAAAAACACATAGGGGCATTAAGGGGATTGTATGCACTACTTAGAAGAAATCTGCATTGATTATAAAAATGGCATGAGCTTTGAAAAGATATGTAAAAAATATGGTGGCATAAGTCTTTATGTGCCAAAGGTAATCCCAAACGCAAAAGAAAAGATAATACAAGAGTTTAATGGAGCAAACTTTGCAACACTAGCGTATAAATACAACTTAAGTGAAAATACAATACGAGATATTATAAAAAAGCATAGAGAAGCTAAAAAAGAAGCAACTTTGTTTTAATCCTTATCTTCACATTGCAAGGCAGACAAAGTGTCGCTAATCTCACATATTAAACTTGCAAACATATTACATAGCTTTTTTAATCTAAAAGCGATAAAGACTAAATACGCAATAATCACAAATTCTAAGATAGCTATATATACTAAAAAATCATAAGTCATTTTCTACCCTTTATTATGCTAATATCCTTTTCAAGTTCTGCTAATCTCTCTTGCAACTCTTTTATTGCTAATGCAGTAATTTGTTGATTAACTACAAGATTATTATTAGATTCTGTAAGACTTTTTATAATCTCGCCTTTATCTTTCAAATCCCTTTTTAACTCATTTATTTGTGTTTCATTCATTCCTTATCCTTTCAAAATCCTTGCATTTTTCTAATATTTAGGGAATCCTTTTGAATCATACATATCCCCATACTTACATTTGATAAGCACTTTTTCTTTTTTTTAACAAATCCGCATTCTCGTGGATATTGCCTATCACTTGCACGCACTCTATTGTATTGTCTTTGTAGCCATTGCTTCTCTCGTATATGCATTGTAAGCGTGTTCCACAATCCACTTGCAAATCCTTTTCTATGCTTGTGTCTATAATGTAGAATGTGTTTCTCTCAAACACCACTACTAGCGGTGCTGTTTTTGAATCGTATTTGACTATATCGCCCTCGTATAGCTTTGTGCCTTTGCTATCATAAAATCCACTCCATAGCTCTATTTCTGCATTTTCATCATCAATAGGCACAATCAAGGATTTTTCAAACACAATTTCATCTTTTCCATTTGCTGTTAAAAAACCACCTCTTATTTCCACAAAGCACTCGCTTAGATTGTGCCATAATCTAAA
>NZ_JMKW01000079.1 GCF_000686565.1 Helicobacter bilis ATCC 51630 | reverse complement strand
AAACACAAACTCATAGCCGTTGGACGCATGGATGCAGTAAATAATCATAAAGGATTCCCACGATTAATTGATGCGTATAGCAAAATCGCACATAAATTCCCCTCATGGCAATTAGAGATTATAGGACAGGACCAAGGGCAAAAGGCTTTATTAGAAAAGCAGATTCTAGACTTACAAATGAAAGATTATATCCTTTTAAAACCTTTTACTAGCGATATGGAATCTGTGTATCTAAACGCCGATATTTTTGTGATGAGTAGTTATACAGAATCTATGCCTATGGTTTTAATCGAAGCGGCAAGCTATGGACTGCCTATTGTAGCTTATGATATAGGCACGATTAGAGATTGTTTTGCCCCAAACCCAGAGATAAAAAATGGCATAGCCTATCATAAAAATGGAATCCTTGTGCCAGATGGAGATGAGAATCTTTTGTGCGAAGCGATGAGAGAACTTCTAAGTAATGAAGCCATGCGATTAGAAATGGGTAGGCAAAGCCTTATTCTCGCAAAAGAGAGATTTAGTAAAGAAGTCATCATGCAAGAATGGCAAGATTTACTTACTGCATTGAAACGATAGAATCTAAAATGATTTATTTTAAAAAAGATGAGATGATATGGACAGATAAATTTAATTATTCTTATTACTCAATGAAAACAAAAAATTATGTGATAAAAATATAATGGTGGAGCTGTGGGGAATTGAACCCCAGTCCGAAAATCCTATCCTACAGAGATTTCTACATACTTAGCAATGTTTTGTTATCTTAACACACCCCTTAAAACATGCAAAATAGAATGTATCAAAGCCTATAATCTTTTTGAGTATCACTAGGCAAAAACACTCAAGCAATCGGATTGATGACAGATTCTAAAATCTCCCGATAAAGACAGAAGAATCTGGCTCCAAAAGGAGATTAAACTTACGCTACTTTTGCGTAAGCTGGAGCGTAATTCGCGTTGTTTGCGTTTATTGTTTGTTGATAGTTGCAGGTATCAGCTGGTATGCTTAAACTGCTATAAAACTTCCGTCGAAAGCCAAAACAGCCCCAAATCACATAGTCCGAAATTATAGCAAATTATTTTCAAATTGCATAAAAAACATCATTAACGCCATATATTAAAGCTAAAATTCACAGGAAATACAAAACACGCTGCGACATAGATTCTAAATAAGACACGCATTAGCATATAGAAAATAGAGATATTGCAACAAAAATGTCCTCATTATAATGCAAGGTTTCATATTATTTATAAATTTATCTTGTAATCACAATATTTACACACCTCATATTGCGGCGTATTGGACATTAATGCCTTGCGTATTTTTATAAATTTTTCATTCATAAATAATTCAAATAAATCAACTTCAGCTATGTCTCCCAAAACAAATTGCTTATGTGTTTCGACATCACTACGCATATTGCAACATGGCATAACAAGCCCATTGTAGTCAATGAAAATTTCACGCAATGGGTAGTAACAAGGAAAATCCCTCTTCACACTAGGAATACGCTCATCATTTATAGAACCAGCCCTATTGCTAGCATTTACGCGTGGATTCCATGCGCGATAAATCATATCCACACCATCATAGATAAATCGAACACCATATTGCCTATCATCATTCACAACCTCTTTATATTGTAAATTAAGTTTATTTGCCATCTTGTTTATAGCAGGTTTAATGACATTTTCCACATCAAATTCTATATTCTTACCAAAATAATATGACATTGTTATATGTCCTATGCCGACTTCCCTTAAGGAATCTAAATAATCTCTATCTAAATAATCGCCATTTGTAAAGATACCAAGTAAGGCTTTTGGCAGAGACTTTCTTGCTTGTTTCACCCTTTTTAGAATTAATTCTTTATTTGCAAGAGGCTCATTAAATCTGTGGAAGTTTATCATACCGCTATAATCTATTTCTGCCAAATTGTCAATTATTTTTAAATACACATGTTCTGGCAGTTCGATACTACTAGAATACCTATCAACAAAAGAGTTTGGACAAAACCGACATTTTCTATTGCAGAATGAAGCAATTTCTATTTCCACCAGCCTTACATTACGCTTTAGAATTTGTTTTTGCATTTCTCTATCATTTGTCGGGGTTACAAGCTTAGCATAATCTTGCAATATTGCACCTTTTTGTGTATGCAATGTGTTTATGAGTGTTTCCCTAAAATCATGTCGCCATTTTTTGATAGGTATAAAGCGTGAGTATTTTCTTATTAGTCTGTGCGATTCTTCCATGTTGTCTCTAGGTTATGTTGTGGCGGCATTCTACAAAAAAAACAAGTCAAGGGCTAATAAAAACGCACAAAAACAAATTGTCGAATATATTTTTATCTTTGTTGTTTAGTTGCGTAATCCAATGTAGCATTGCCCACCAAAACACTGCCATATATAAATTTATTTACCTTGAGAGAATAAAATATCAATTTTAATTGCGTATGCAAATAATTTTAAAGGAGTTTGTGTGATTAGAAAAATCGCAATGAGTATCTGCTGCATATTTGCATGTATGCACGCAGAACCTATAAGTAATAGCACATTTACCGCAACACCACAAAATACAACATTACAAAACAATATGCAAGAAAATGAAATCACCTTGCGTTTAGAGAATGTTTTACGCAATGATTCTGGTGGATTAAGCCTTAAGGAACTACTCAATAGTGCAAATAATAACTATGCCCTGCAAGCCCAAGACCTACTTGCTAGACAAGCCGATAAAGACCATTTAGTGCAAATCATGGCATTAATCCCAACGCTTGATGCAAAATACAACTTCAATCATTCAAGTGCGAGTGTGCCAATGAGCTATACCACGCAAAATGCACAACTTGCGTTTAACATGAAGCTTGATTATGCTGATTATAATGCCATTAGAGAAAAGAGTGCAACTGCAACAAAGGCAAGCTATGATAGCAAATACACAAAACAGAGCATTTATCTGCAAGTCGTGCAGCAATACTATACTTATTTTAGTAATGAATCAAAGCTTTTAACGCTAGAGCAAAAGCTAGAGCAAATAAACTCTGATGTAGATAGAGTGCAAAAGCTTTATAATCAAGGCTTAAAAACCATCGCCGATTTAGAATCACTCAAATCACAAGCAGCATTGACACAATATCAAATCGATGATGCAAAGCTTGCCTTAGAGCAAAGCAAACTCATGTTGGAATATCTCACAAACACAAAGATAGAATCTCTAAAACGCGTGCAGATAGAATCTCCTAGCTTCAAACTCCAAGATAGAGATGATATTAAATCGCTTGAATATCAAGTGCAAGCACAAAAATATCTAAATAAGCAATTACATTATTTTCCTGTGCTAAATATCCAAGATAGCTATACTTACAATATTCAGATTCCAGACTTTGCAAAAGGGCTAATAAGCGGCAATACTTTACCGCCAAGCTTTCTTATGTCGTATGCTGACCATCAAAATACATTTAGCGTTGTAGTGAGTTATGGTTTATTTGCAAAGATTGGGCAGAGTATGCAAAAGCAGTCATTTCGCCTAGCCCAACTTGCAACAGAAAAGAATCTTGCTTACAAAAAAAATGAGCAAAAAAAAGATGAAGAGCTATACAGAAAAGCCATCGAAGTCGCACAAAATCAAATAAAAAGTGCAAAAGCAAGTCTTATATCAGCAAATCTCTCTTATGACAACATGAAAAAGCGATATGATGCAAACCTAGTTACCTTTACAGAATACTTACAGGCTTTAAGCACAAAATATGACGCAGAATCTACCTTCATTCAAGCTTTGAATAACTATGAGATTCAAAAAGCAAACTATATCTTTTATAGCGGACAAGAGCTAGAGCAGTATATTCAATAGGTAAAATGGCAATAGCCCTATTAGGTTAGAATCTGAAATTCAATTTCAACTTAAAATGAGTTGTCAGTATTCCACAACACAGAGGTTAATCCCAAACAAAAGTTGTAATTTTTAGGCATAATTACAAAAGGCATTAGAGAAGCATGCAAAAGAATTAAAGGCAGAAAAATGACTTTTTTAGAGGTGGTTGGTAAAGAATTAAAGGCAGTATTTAGCAATATCACGATTGTTTTTGTGGTATTTGTGGGATCGCTGCTTTATGTATTCTTGTATCCTACACCCTATTATGCAGATGTGGTGCGCAAGCAAAAGATTGTAGTCCTTGATTTAGACAATACAAAGCTTTCAAAAGATTTCATTTTCCTTGTAAATGCGAGTGAGAATTTGCAAGTAGAACATGTCGTGTATTCTTTAAAAGCAGCAAAAGATATGCTTGAGAGAAGTGAAGTCTATGGGCAGTTAAGTATCCCCAAAGGTTTTGAATCTAATATGTATAAAGGTGTGCCAACTACGCTTTTATATCGTGCGAATGCGTCCTATTTTTTGATATATGGCACGATTATTGAGGGCTTAAATGAAGTGGGAAATTACTGGAGCAATGAGATTAAACTCAAAGCAAAAGCCCTAAAGGGTGAAATCAACATTGGTGATGATACGACACTTGTAAGGTTTGATTCTATACCGCTTTTTAATCCTTCAGTAGGCTACATTAATTACGCTTTAGCGGCTATCTTGGTATTTATCCTACATCAAACGCTTATCGCTGGGATTATGATACAAGGGGCAAGTCAAAATAAAGCCCATGAAAATCACGAGAAACACTACTTTAACACTGCACCTTTAAGCTATGTTTTATGGGCTAGAATCTTTGTGTTTAGCGGTATTTATGTCGTGTTATTTTTGCTTTATTTTGGTGTGTTTTTTAAGATTTATGGAATCCATACGACTGCAAATCCTTTTGATTTTTGGTTTTTTGGATTGATGTTTATTGCAAGTTGTGCGGCGTTTGGCATGTTTCTTAGCACTTTTATAAGCGATAGTGCCTTGCCAACACAGATTATACTCATATCTTCACTGCCGCTTGTGTTTATGATGGGCTTTATCTATCCTGTTATGCTATTGCCGCAAGTCTTACAATGGCTTGTGAATCTTATCCCTGCATATCATGGTATTAATGGCTTTATACGGCTCAATCAAATGGGCGATAGTTTGCATAATATCATGCCAAATTTCTATGCCCTAGCTTTAATCTTTTGTGTATGCTTTGTGTTAAGTTATGTGAGACTTAAGAAGAAGTTTAAGCGTTAATTGTTTGCATTTATTGATTATCTTAAAAGACTCAAAAAATGCAGGGATTGCATGGGTGCGACAAAATGATAATATGGTTTTTATTATTTTTTAGTGCTTACGCCCACCAACGCCCAAACAAGTATTGACACTTGCAAAGCCTTACTTAAGGAAGTTATAAAAGCTGCAATGTGTTATATTGCACAATCTTTAGCTATGTAATCAAGGTTTAGCAAATCTTATATATTTCTTTTAATGATTAATTGTGTTTATAAGCCTACGGGCATCCTTGTTGTTTGCATCTTTTTGAATTAATCTTAAAGGCTAAACAAAAGTACCACCAAACAATAAACTTTTAGTGCTAATCAAGCACATAAAGCTTTATTAAATACTAGATAAGCAAGAAATACAAATGGTAGTGTATTCTTGCTTACATTGTCGTAGTTTGCACCACGACATTAACAGATTATATGCTCTAAAGAATTAATTTTGCTATGGGCTTTGTGTGATTATGCTTTGTCTAAGCCCTGCAACTGGGGCTATGGAGAAGCTTTGAAAAATAAATGGATAGCCTATATTTACATTTGCGTTGAGATTATATGCGTTAAAATCGCTATTAAAGGCTGTGCTTGTGCTAGAAAACTGCAACATATCTCTTGTTGCAAAAAAGCCAAATGTCCCATGTAAGCCTATGTCGATATTGATTTTTTCTAATAAGATTCTATCCATGAGAGAAAAACTTAACGCATGGCTTTGAAATGTGCCCTTATAAGTTTCAAAATGCGAGCCATATCCATAG
>NZ_JMKW01000078.1 GCF_000686565.1 Helicobacter bilis ATCC 51630 | reverse complement strand
ATTATCATATCATTATTTTTGTTGTAGAATCTTGCAATACCTTGTGCTTTATCGTCTTTGCATGGCGTTTTGGCTTTTAGATTCCCATTTTTATAATAAGATCGTGCAATGCCGTGCAACTCACCAATGTTGTATGGCATTTCAGATTCTAAATTTCCATTTTCATCATAATATTTTACAATACCATGCACTATATTATCTTTAAATGGAATTTCCATTTCTACATTCCCATTCTCATAATATGCTTTTTCAACATAGATTTCTGCCATGATTATCCTTTGCAATAAAATAGCTTTGGTTATATCACACTTTTAAGATTCCAATTAAGATAGCACAAAGATACCTCGGCAGGCTGGGGGATAGCCCTCTATTGTTTGTGTGGGGGTGAGATAGTCGCCTAAGCTTTTTTTGTCTATGAAGTCCGTGCTTCTTTGCTCTGTGTTGTCTGTGTATGAATAGCTTAGAATTTCGCATGATTTAAATCCTGCGTGTAAGGCTAGATTTTGCAAGGCTTGTGGGCTGAATATGTAGAATACATTTGGCATTTTCGCATAAGTGGGATAGGGGCAAAGGCAGGTGGCAGCTTTGTCTTGTAATATCAGCGTTTCAAGCAATAAGATTCCATTTGGGGCTAAAATGCTTTTTAGTTGTTTTAGAGTTTGCAAGGGCTCTTTTCTGTGATATAGCACACCTAAGCATAAAATCAAGTCATATTTTGTATTAAGTGTAGCTACATCTTGCACACCTAAAAGGCGGAAGGTGCAATGTGAGATATTTGTGAGTTTGTGGATAAAGTAGAATTGTAGAAAAAATATAGCAATGGGATCAATGCCGCTAATGTGCTTTACCCCACGCAGTGCTAAGTCAAACATATAATAGCCATTATTGCAACCTACATCAAGCACGACTTTATCTTTGAGGTTATAGCCTATTGTGTCTAGGGCTTGTAGGATAAGTTTCATTTTCTTATTACTCTGCCATTCAGAATCAATGAAAAATTGCGTATCACTTTCTGCACCATATAAGCAAAAAGGACCTTTTCTCCATGGCTTTAAGTCTAGGGCTAAATCTCGCAAGGTTTGAAATTCATTAGATGAAATGTTGTGAAAATATAGGCTAAGGGCTTCTTTTGCGGGGGTTATGGCTTCTGTATTTTTTGTTAAGTCTGTGGATTCTAAAATCTGTGTGAGGTTTGGGTTGTGGTTTTTAGATTCTAGATTCTTAGATGTTTCGCTTCGCTCAACATGACAATTATTAAATTCTAGATTCCAAACATTACGTCCTAAATCCCGCAGCCCACCCTGATTTGGTATAGTTTCCAGATTCTTATCCAAATGGGCGGGTGCAGGGTGTAAGGGTGCAAACTTTATAGAATCTAGAATCTTATTATTACTTGAATCATAGAGTAAGCTATTGTTATCATATAATCTTGAAATGCTATAACTTGCTTTTGTCTCTAGCGTGAGTAATTTATATAGAATCTCACTATATGGCTTTAGTGCGTTTAGCTCTTTTTCACTCCATGTTGAGAGTATAGGATCTTTTTTACATAAATCTTTCAAATTAGAATCTTTTGTTGCTAAATCTTTTTTCAAAATTACTTCTTTTACTTTAATATCTATATTTGTATGCCATGTGCGCTAAAGAGATCTGGTGGCTGGGTTATAGCATGGATTGTTTTTTGGTCTTGCCTTTTGCTTTGTCTTGGCAAGTCGGCATTCTTTTCAAACGCTTTTTTTGAGATTCCATAAATGACTGCTAGGTGGTATGAAGTCTTGGTTAGAATCTGTGTGAGATGATTTATATGTGCGTAAGGAATGGTGATATTTTTTTGCGTTGTTCTTGGTAGCTTTATGCCTTTTGCATAGCATGATAGCATTTTTAGATGTCTTGCTTCTACTTTTAAGTATTCCATTAAGACATTTGAATCTCGACTTTTTCGCAATGATTCAAAGATAATGTGAGCGTTATTCTGTATTTCAGTGTCATAGCCCAAATCTCTTTCTTGCAGACTAGGACATGCAAAAAGACTAGGATTTGTGCAAAAGAGTAGAATCTTATCTTTCACACTAGAGCTAAGTTTCTCATTAGAATCAAGATAGCAATAACTTAGCTCTTCTACATGCAGTCCCTTAATGCCTATATCACCTTGCATATATTTTGGCAATCTAGGATTAAAGGGTTTAATCTCTTTTCCTGATACAATGCGTGTAGTCTTTGATTCCCTTGCGTATAAACCGCCCATAGATTCTATATAGGATTGCCAATACTCTTGCTTTAAAAATGAAAAAGTCGCCATAAGGCTTTCTACAAATGGAAGTAAAATATAGGGCAAGGAAAGCTTATAGACTGCATTCTCCCAAATAATCTTGCTTTCAAAAAGCGTATAGCTAATAACGCTACAATGCTTATGATAGCGTCTTGGAATCTCTTTTTCTAAATCATGCTGTGAAAAGATACTTCTACTTCTCTCTACTCTCTGCCTTGCATACTGCACAGAATAGCAAGTGTGAATTTGTAGGTTTTCTAAGGCTTGAATGCTTGTGAATAGAATCTTGCAAAAAGGCAGAGTATTTTCATCTTTACTCTTATCTTGGTCTTTGTATAGTTTAAATATCTCTTCTAGGCAATCTTGCAGGGTTATGCTATGCAATATTGATAAGCCTATTTGCAAACTTTTAGCTAGAGATATTTCAATAGGCGTAAGCATAACGAGCGTATATTTGGATTCCAAAAGGAAATAGCGCACAAATCTCCGCATACTCTGGTCAATGCTTCGCACTTTAATCCATGCTATCTCTGCATCATCACTGCATACCATATCGCCCTCAAAAACGATACCATACGCACCATTTGCTATTGCTCTCTTTATATCATCTGGATTCAATGCAAAAAAAAGCGTCCCACTCACTACTTTTTTCACATTATAAGTAACCCCACTAAAAGCACTAATAAAAGGTGTATTCACTAACTCCCCATATAAAATATCAAGTGCTTTTTCTAATCTCATTGTTTTTCTTTATAGAATCTAATAAACTTTAAAATAGCTTAATAATAACATAATTTTGCAAAAACTGCCAAAAAATTGCGGTAGAAGCGTTACAAAATGCTATTTTTTGCATAATCTTCAAAAGTTTTGCTGATATAATCGGCAGTCATTTTTGCTTCTTGTAATGTCATGTTTTGATGGCATGGTATAGATAACTCTTTTTTGTAAAAAGATTCTGCATTTGGTAGCTTTGGACTCCCTAAATGTTTATAGCTTGTAAAATTATAAATAGGTTTATAATGCACTTGCACGCCGATATTATATGTAGCTAGTGTGTTTGCAATCTCTTCTTTTTTTGTAGCTAGAGAATCTTCTAATAAAAGGGGATAGAGATGATATGTGCTTTTTACACATTCTTTAATGTTTAGAGTTTTGCAATAGGGATTATCTTTAAAATAGCTATCATAAAAGAGTGCGATTTCTTTTCGTTTTGCAAGAAAAGATTCTAATCTTTTTAATTGCGAGATTCCAAGACTAGCACTTATTTCATGCAGTCTAAAATTAAATCCAAGTGTTATGCAATCATGATTATAGGGTGTATGCTTTATAACGCCATGACTGCATACAAGAGAGGCGATTTCAGCAAAAAAGTCATCATTGCTTACCAATGCCCCGCCCTCACAAGTAGTAAAAGGCTTTACCGCATGAAAGCTAAATATACTCATATCCGCTAGACTGCCCACTTTAACATTATCATAACTTGCCCCAAAAGCATGACTAGAATCTGAAATCCATATTAAATTATGCTTTTTTGCAAAATCACTAAAAGCTTTCATATCTACACTATTTCCTGCATAATCCACAGAACAGACTGCAATAGTATCTTCACGGAGTAAAGATTCTAAATTCGATAAGTCTAAATTACCATTACTATCAATATCTGCAAAAATAGGCGTAATGTTGTTTGCAAGCATCATATTTGTAGTAGCCACAAAGCTTATTGGCGTTGTGATAATGCTAAATGAATGATTATTAGCTGCATAGTCTAGGTTTGGTGCATTTTGGAATCTAGAGTTATATTTCTTATTTATGACATATTCTTTTAAGGCGTAAAATGCGGCATATAATGCTGAGGTAGCAGAATTAAAACTTATAGCATGTTTTATGCCGATATATGCGGCAATATCGCTTTCAAACTGCTTTGTATAAGCCCCTTGTGTTAGGTGTGTGGAGCAAAGCGCATTTAGCACTGCTTCTTTATCATCATCATTAATTGATTGTGTGCTATAAGGAATAAAATTTTCTAACATTGCTAAAACCTTTTAAAAACAAGTTATAATCCCAAGTTATAAACATGGAAATATATCATAAATTAAGGAATAATATGATAAGCATTTGGTGTGATTTTATAGAAAGAAGTTTTTTGCAAAATGAGTTTAAAACGCTTGTGAGAGAGGGCAAAATACAAGGGGCAACAAGCAATCCTAGCATCTTCGCACAGGCACTAAAAAGTGAAAGCTACAAAGAGAGTATCAATGAGCTAAAACAACAAGGCAAAGAACCAAAAGAGATATATGAAAGTCTTGCCATAGAAGATATTAAAACTGCGAGTGAGATTCTCATGCCACTTTTCTTAGAGAATCCCCAAAATGGCTTAATAAGCATTGAAATCGATCCATTCTTATCAAATGATATAAACGCAAGTATTGATGAGGGCGTGCGACTTTGGCATGAGATAAACGCAAAAAATGTAATGATTAAAGTCCCAGCAACACAAAGCGGATACACCATAATGGAGCATTTAATGCTGCGGGGCATTAATGTGAATGCAACTTTAGTTTTCACAAAGGAGCAAGGCAGACGAGTATTACAAGCATTTCAAAAGGCAAACACACAAGCACAAGGTGTAATCAGCGTATTTGTATCGAGGTTTGATAGGGTAATTGATATGCAACTAAAAGATGAAAAATTATACGGAAAATATGGTATTGCCAATGCTATTGCAATTTATAAAGACTTTCTAAGCCAAAAGCCACAGCAAAATTATAGAATCTTATTTGCTAGCACAGGTGTCAAAGAGAAAAATGCGATATATAATGACGAGGGCTATTATGTTTATCCACTTGCTTTTGAAAATTGTGTCAATACGCTCCCCTTACCTACACTCCATGCCTTACAAATGCAGAATCTAAAAGCCCCAAGCATGCAGCAAATTGCTTCATTTGATGATTTAGAAATCGCTGCAAGCCTAGAAGAGATGGATATTAATCTCGTAGCTATTGAAGAACAACTGCTGCAAGATGGACTAAAAAGCTTTGAGCAAAGCTTTGAGTTAATGCTAGATTCACTTGCGTGATACTGCAAATAACTTCGTAATTTAAAATGCACCTTTGCGGTTTATATCTTAATTTAAGCGATTGATATAATCAATTCTCACATTCATGCAATAATAAGACATCATACACTGCACCTATTGTAGAGACTTGATAGGATTGTAATTTCTATATTTCATGCTTTGCTTGTGGTGCAGATTCTATAGATTCTATAAAATTGCATGGATATAGAATCTGTGGAGTTAAAATTTCTTCATTCACGCACTCAACTTTATGCTTATGTAAATAGATAGATTTAGTTTCTTTCAAACATACACATTCTCTGCAAAACTACAAAGGATTTTTATCTAAAAGCTTATCATTTTGAATACGAAGCACGAAATATCTTTGCAAAACAATTCAAAACACAACATGATAAAGTTATGGATTGCCACGACCTGCATTGCAAGTCTCGCAATGACAAACCTTAAAGCCCAATACGACATTCTGTTATTGTAGAGTTAAAATACATACAAAATATATCTGTGAAATACAAAAGATTCCCACTTTAAAAGTGGGAATGGAATGTTAATAATGTAAGGTTGTAAGACTGAACAAATAGGTTGAAACAAAATAAGGCAGAACAAATAAAGGTTAAGCCCTATAAAACATTAGAAAATGTAAGAATAACCTACATTAATCACATGTGTATTCATTAGCATTTCGCTTTTATCATTCTTAGTCTTTGAGCTATATCCAGCTGATAGGGCTTGGATTTTTGCACCGATTTCTACTTTATGAGATCCTGCAAAAGTCGCTGCAATACCTACATTTATAGGGATATTGAATCCATTATA
>NZ_JMKW01000077.1 GCF_000686565.1 Helicobacter bilis ATCC 51630 | reverse complement strand
GAAGTAGCCACAAGAGATGCACAAAATCAAAGTGCTTTAGGCATATTAGGCAAAATAACAATAAAAGAGAGAAAGAAGTAGCAATGCTATCAAATCAAGTGAAAGAAAGCTTTTTTAAGATACAAGCAAGTAAAATGCAAACAGCACAATTACAAGCCCAAGCCCTGCACTCACCCATAAAGGTAGAGAATCTAGAATGCTTGTCATGCCTTGTGAGTGTGATTAAGATTTCATTTGCATGAGTGTTAAGCAAAATACTTCCCTTATAATCCTTGCTAAATTGTTTGCAATCACGCAAGCAACTACTAGAATCTTGCAAAGCACACACAAACACAATGCAATGATAACACAATCCCTACCGACACAGCTTTTTCACACTAAACACAAAATACTAGTAACAAGTTTCTCATACTAAGCAATTCCACAAAAATATTATTATGAGCAATGTTAGACAACAAAAAGTGGCAATCACACAATCATGTAAATACGATAGACATCATAGATAAACTTGCCCTTTTGTTTAAAACTTGTTAAACTTTCATTTACATTTTATTTAAAAGGATTTATATGAAAGTGTTTCATAATTTAAAGTTTGTTGCTAAAAGTTTAATGTTGTCATGCGTTGTTGCAAGTATCGCAAGTGCAAATGTTACCCCCCCCCCCCCCAAAAAGTGATGACACAAGCGAAATAGAGCAAGAATATGGTAAAAACTCGTTTGGCGTTTATGCTAAAGTTGGTGTAGGCTATTCTACGCAAGTGTATTGCGATCCGACCACATATACCTGTCATACAAAATATTATTATCATTTTGTCCCCGGTGTATCAGCCTATTATGCATGGAGGGCAAGTAATGGCATGGGTGTAGAAGTCGCACTTGAATATGAGTATAATGCTAGCAATGGTATAGGGGATTATATAAAAATTGATGACACTTTGTATATTCTAAATACCCCATATAGCATGAAGGCAAGTAGAAACTTTTTTACTCCAGCACTTTATTTCTCACAAGTATCAGGCGGCGCAGTGTGGCGTGTAGGGCTCGGTTACGATATGAGTTTGCCCTCTACGCTTGGCTCTTTAACTGCAAGTTATCAAGGTGTTGCAATTATGAGTTCTAGTGAATGGATTCTCAATAAAAATAATGCTATTGGAATCTTTGTAAAAGGCTCGTTTAGGTGGCTTAACTTAACCGCAGGAAGAGAATCTACATCCGAATTTGATCACATCATGCTTACACTTGGTTTAAGCTATCGCTTTAATATGGGCTTTTAAGGGGGCAGTATGATAACAAAGATTTTGCATTGCATATTGTTTTTAAGTGTTTTATTCTTTAGTGCGTGCAGCACCCCAAATATGATCCTAAAAAAGATTATAGCTTCAAGGCGAGTGATACGGATACGACTTTTTCAAATCCACAAAAGGGTAAAACAAGGCTTTATTTTTATAGGGAAAGTGCCTTTCAAGGCTCATTGATACGCTACAATATCAGCACACATTATGGTAAGTTTAATGTCAATAAGCCGTTTTTAAAGGATTATGAGTTTGCATTTTTTCAACACCGGGTTTTGCATATTATGTTGATATAGATACAAAAGATTCTATCACGCTTTATGCAAAGACTGAAAGTCCGCATACATTTTCTTTTACACCAAAAGAAGATTCTATATATTGCTTTATGACTGGCGTAAATATGGGCTTTTTTGTAGGCAGACCTTACTTTATGCTTGTTGATATGCCAACATGTAAAAAGCAGGTAGCAAAACTCATAAAAAAGGATTCCAAACAATACTGGGAGAGATATAAGAAAGATTTTATTAAAAAGCGTGCTAAATCAAAGTAGTTGAAAACTCTGCTTGATAAATCTTGTTGATAGATTATGAAAAAAGTTTATTGAATAATCAATGGATATGAGCTGATACCGCTAGATGTGGTCGTGTGACACATATCCATGTGTTTAATCTGAATCCAAAAACATAAAACAGCACCAACATTACAGAATTTTGATATGTGTTTCATGGATTCTGTAGCAAGTTTTACTTCTAAGGGTAAAAAATTACTGAAAATAACTTTTGTGTTCCAAAACAAACAAGCTACTTTTGGTAAAATCTCACAAACAAAAGCAAATATTAAAGAATCCTTTGTGAAAATTTGTTAAAATTCAAAATTTTATAAATGCAAAAGGAATGTTATGGACCAAGCACAAAAAGACTACAAAGATACACTGATATTGCCAAAGACAGATTTTCCAATGAAAGGTAATCTTCCGCAAAAAGAGCCAGAAAGATATAAAAAATGGCAGGAATACGCATACAGCACAATGAGTAAAGCAAGAACAAGTCCGACAAGAACAAGCTCGAATGAAATGAAGCAAAGTCAAACAAATCAGGGCGAAATTAATCCAAATGAAATTAATCCAAACAAAGCAAATCAAAACGAAACAAACACCACAAATAAGAATCAATCAAACACAAACAACACATTTACACTCCATGATGGACCGCCTTATGCAAACGGGCATTTACATGTAGGACACGCTCTAAATAAGATTCTAAAAGACTTCATTATTAAATATCATTATTTTCAGGGAAAGCAAGTGTTTTATACGCCCGGTTGGGATTGTCATGGTTTGCCAATAGAGCAGCAAGTAAGCAATGCTTATGAAGCAGAAAAAAAGATTCCAACCAAACTTGAGATTAGAGAAGCATGTAGAAAACACGCAGAAAAATTTGTGGAAATACAGAAAAATGAGTTTTTATCATTTGGTATTGTAGGCGATTTTGATAATCCTTATAAGACTATGAAATATAAGTTTGAAGCTGATATTTATCGTGCGCTTGTGAAAGTGGCAAAAGCGGGATTATTAACACAAAGAAGTAAGCCTATATTTTGGAGCTGGGCGGCAAAAAGTGCCTTAGCAGAAGCAGAAGTTGAGTATAAAGACAAGAGATCAGATTCTATATTTGTAGCATTTCCTCTGCAAACAAGCACTCTAAAAGCCCTAAATTTAGAATCTTTTGGCACAAAAGTAACCCCATATATGCTTATATGGACGACTACGCCTTGGACTCTTCCTAGCAATGTAGCCATTGCGCTAAATCCCAATGAATCTTATGTGCTAGTGAGTAATGGTGCAATAGTAGCTAAAAAACTTTATGAAAAATTGAAAGAAAGGGGGGTTATAGAAGGTGAGATTCTTGCCACAATAGAATCTAAAAATTTTGAAAAACACTATGCTACAAACCCTTTAAATAATAGAGATTCTATGCTGATTCTAGCAGAGTATGTAAGCATGGAAGATGGCAGTGGAGCGGTGCATAATGCCCCCGGGCATGGCGAAGATGACTATTTTACATGCCTGAAATATGACCTGCCTGTTATTATGCCTGTTGATGATTCTGGCTGTTTTGATGAGAGTATTATCACGCTAGGACTTTTTGAAAAAGAAGTGATAGATGAGTTTGTAGGCATTCATATTTTTAAAGCACAAAAAAGAATACTAGAGATTCTAAAAGATAAAAATGCCCTGCTTCATCATGAAGAGATAGTGCATTCCTATCCGCATTGCTGGCGGACAAATAAGCCCATTATCTTCCGTGCTACAAAGCAGTGGTTTATTCTCATGGATAAGCCTTACTATAATGGAAAGACACTGAGACAAGTCGCCTTGCAAGAGATTGAAAACACAAGATTCTATCCAAAAAATGGGATAAATCGCATAAAAAGCATGGTGGAAAATCGCCCCGATTGGTGTATCTCAAGGCAGCGAGATTGGGGTGTGCCTATCGCATTTTTCATTGATAAAGAAAGCGGTGAGCCTGTAATTGAAGAGATTCTAACAAATCATATAGAATCTTTATTTGAAGCTCATGGCTGCGATGTATGGTGGGAGAGAGAAATCATTGATTTATTACCTAATTCTTATAAAGATAAAGCAAATTTATATGAAAAAAACATACATATTTTAGATGTATGGTTTGATAGTGGTAGCACTTGGTTTGCTGTGCTAGATAGTGATAGCTATAATAGCGGACACGCCCCTGCTGATGTGTATTTAGAGGGAAGCGATCAGCATAGAGGCTGGTTCCAAAGCTCTTTGTTGCTAGGCTGTGCGATAAATCATAAAGCCCCTTTTAAAAATATCATTACACATGGTTTTACTATCGATGAAAAAAGTGAGAAAATGAGTAAATCAAAGGGTAATGTCCTTGCCCCAAGTAAGATTATTAGCGAAAGTGGAAGTGAGATTTTACGACTTTGGGTAGCCCTGTCAGACTATCAAAATGATGTAAAAATATCGCAAAATATCCTAAAACAAGTGAGTGAAAACTATCTTAAATTGCGAAATACTATCCGCTTTCTACTTGCTAATACGCAAGGGCTAACAAAGCTTAACTCTAGTGAGAATTTTAGCATCATTGATGAATGGGTATTGCATGAAGCAAAGCAGGTATTAAATGAAGTAGATACTTTATTTAGTGAATATGAGTTTTCAAAAGGATTCCAAGTTTTAAATGGCTTTATCACGGCAACTTTAAGCGGAATCTATTTAGATATTTGTAAGGATAGCTTGTATTGTGATACGATAGATTCTAACAAACGCCTTGCAATCCAAAGTGTGTTTGCAATGTTAGCAAATAATATCTTGCATTTACTTGCACCATTTTTAACTTACACTATTGATGAAGCACTTGATTATGCGCCTTTTGTGATTAAAGGTGAGGCAAAAAATGTGTTTGAGTTAGAGAAATTTGCTATACCAAACTTTAGTTTTAGTGAAGAAAAACAAGAAAAAATCAAGCTATGTTTAGCCCTAAGAAGCCTATTTAACGAACAAGTTGATAAACTCAAAAAAGAAAAAGTGCTAAAATCAAGCCTAGAGTTAAGCCTATCCCTACCAAAAGAGTGCGAAAATAGCAAGGATTTAATCGCAGATTTTCTAATGGTGAGTGAATGCGTATGTGAAAAAACCAATAGCGACATACTCTTTAGCATTAACTTCGATAATAAAACCTATCATGTCTATAAAGCTACAAAAGAGAAATGCCCTAGATGTTGGCAGTTTAAAAAAGATTCTAACATGGAAGTATGCAGTCGCTGTGATGAGGTGCTATCGTAAAATAAGTAGCATGTGAGAACAAAAAAGAAGTGATTGTCTTTTGGAGATTAGCGTTCGTTGTTTGTTGTTGTTTTGCGTGTGCTTAATATCTAACACAAGGCCCAAAAAGATAGTTTGCCTATGATTTAATGTGCAAGAAATAGATTCTAAAAATCTAATTTCTTAGCAAATTAAAAATTGATAACCAAAAATCTAAACTAATTTTCTAAAACCTTACATAATCCTTTACACTCTTTTTAATAAAATCTTTAAACCCTTAGTGTGCATATTGTCATAATTTGTGTCAGAGATATTCTATTGTGCAATGTTTAATAAATCTAAGTGGGATAGAATCACTTTTAGATGGGATAAAAAGCGATTGTGATATATTGCAAGAGGCAAGTGATACATTTAAAGATTTTATAAACGAACAAAAGAAAAAACTAAAAGGCATGGATTCTACATTAGCATTGAAACAAGCTTGTATGAATGCCCTTGCAAATGAGGAATTTACAAAAGAGGTATCAAACAAATATCAAAACAAGGCAAAAGAATATTTAAAAAATGGAGATATGGATAATTATCGCAAAGAGATTGTAAAAGCAAAAGAAGTAGAGGATAAACGAAAACAAAATATTGCAAAAACACAAAATGAAAGTGTCAATAAAGTGTTAAACTCATACAATCTCTACACAGAGGGCAGTGCAAGCAATGGCAGTAAATATAACATGCTTTACAGAAAAGACACACAAGAAATGATGAGTAAGATTCAAAAACAACTAAGCGATACAAAAATTAGAACGATGAATGATAAGGAAAAGCAAGAAGCCTTGCTAAGAACACAAAGCATGATATTACAAGTCTTAGTATCACAATATGAAGTTATGCAAAATATGAATGCCAAAATATGAATACTCTATATGCAAGTATGGCATTAGATACAATAAAAGAAACAAATCCTGCGAAAGCAGACACAATTAAACCTGAAAAAATTAAAAAATTTAAGCGTAATGACATAGGACAACCTGACTTCACTTCAACATTTTTTGAGAGTAAAAGGAACTAGAAATG
>NZ_JMKW01000076.1 GCF_000686565.1 Helicobacter bilis ATCC 51630 | reverse complement strand
TAAAAGATAATCAATCCGATACTTCCAAGAAAGACGAGAAACTTTGAAATTTTCTCTTTAGATTTAAAAATGATTCTATAAATAAACTTTAATATAAGATATGAAAGAATAGTAGAAATTGACATTAAAAGAAAGATATAAATCATTAGACTACCTTTTTAGATTCTGTGCTTATTATAGCTAGAATGTAGTTTATATAGCCATATTTATTTGTATGTTTTATTGCTTTAGATTCTGTATCCTTTTGTTTTTTTCACTCAATAGTGTAGCAGAAAAACCAGATTCTGTGTTAGGCTGATGTATAAGCAAATCATAGCGTTCAAAGAATCTTTGTGTTTGAATCTCCCCAAACTCTCCATTGAGCTTATCAAAGTTAAAAACTTCCTTAGCACTATTTTTCATCTCTGTAAAAATATCATCGCCTTGTTGCAGATTTATTAATACTCCTTGTCCTTGATATTTTTTATTTACTATATGTTCTAAAGTAACCTCTATTTCTTTATATCCTCTAGGATATTTCTCATCTTTAATTTTATTGCCATTAGAATCTAATTCATAAATCTTTCTAGGGATACCATTAGAATCTTTAAATAAATCAAAATAAAAATAACTTGCTTGTGCAAGTTCCGCATAGTCTTTTAGGTTATTGATTGCTTGTTTCATTTTGATTGTCTTTTGTTTTTATAAATTATTATAAATGTTATTACATGCATAATAATGCCTGCATAAAATAGAATAATCTGATCTGCTCTTACAATAGTAGATAGCAATAGATAACAACAAATAATAATAATAAATAATAATAAATAGCAACAAATAACGATAAATATATTTTTTGCTGTTTTTGTTTTCTCATAAACTAAATAATAAAAATAAGGTAAGAAAGGAAAAAGACATAATAAAAAAAATGAATACAATACTCCCTCAAAGGTTGCATTATGTCCCATAGCACCACCAATGATACAAACTAAGCCACAAAATATAATCCAACAAATATAAAGCATTTTAAATATTTTCACAATCTATAATCCTTTCTATTCTTATTATCACAGATGCTTAAAGTAAGCATTTGGGCTAATGCTCCACCTAAAGAGTGTCCTGCTATATTTAAGCTTTTAGATTCTGTCATGGCAGGATATTTTGCTTTGCATTGATTGTAGAATCTTAACATATCATTATATTGTCCTTGTGGAATGTATCCTAGAGCCATTCTTGCATCTGTTTTTAAATCTCCTGTATCACTTGGCTCTGTGCCACGAATGGCTAAAGTGTATTCCTTAGTTTCCTTATTTTGAAACAAAGTAGCAGAAAATCCAGATTCTGTATTGGGGTAATGTTTTAATAAGTCATATCTTTCAAAGAATTGTTTGGCTTGGAGTGGGGAGAAGTCGCCTTTGAGATTCTCTGTGTTAAAAAATGTGCTGTCCTGTGTTTCATAGTTTTTGTAGGTAATGTCTAGTATGTCGTGGAGAGTTATGGGTTTATTAGCTTTATCTCCGTATTCATCCTCATCATTTTTAATTTTCTTGCCTATTAGATGAAAATATCCATAGGAAGCCATTGCAAGTTCTGCATTATCTCTTAGTTTTTGTATTTGTTGCTTGTTATTCATAATTTCTCCTTACTTGCGGTGTATAATTTTTCTTTTGCTACATCAACGCAAGCTAAAGTTTTTTCTATCCACATATCATCGTGTCTTGTTAAATTTGCTATTTCAAAATAATAGCGTCTAGTGTGCCAAGAACCACCTATTGACATTTGATTAATATTGTATTGGTTAATTTCTGATTTATTACTTAAGAAAGCCGCTATTATACTTGTGCGAGAATTTAATTGTTTCCCTTTATTTGTAGTTGCATATTCATAGATGCCCTGTCTGTAAAATCCGTGTTCCTTTGTAACTTTCCACTTCCTTTTATCGTTATTATGATTCAACTCCTCCCAATCTAGTGTATCTAAACTTGTATCAAAATACCCTAGAATCTTATTAAATTTCTCTTCATTATTTGGTAACTCATTTAATTTACACATTTTCTTAAACTCCCAATAACTAGGTTCTACATAAAAAGAATATGGTGTATAGTAAAATACAATTAAGCCCACTGCTCCAATAAAGACTAAAAACTTTGAAACCTTTTTCTTTGATTTGAATATGATTGTATATATACTTTTAAGTATCAGATAAGAGAGAATGGTAGAAAATGTGGTAAGAAGCAATATGTGTATCATTGGATTATTGCCTTAGATTCTTTATCTTTTAATACAATAAATGATTGATTAGTATCATTTGTTATTAAGTCATAATATCCATAAGAAGCCATTGCTAATTCTGCATTGTCTTTGAGTTTGCCGATTATTTCCTTATTTTCCATAAATTTCTCCTTTTTGCACCTTGCTATACCAATCTTTGTCCCATTTGTTGTAAAAATCAGTGCAATTTATATAAAATTCATTCCATTTAAGTCCATACAAAAGAGCGTGAACAGTGGGATAATACTACCAGAATGCCAAGTGGCAATATTATTATAACCATTTTGCTTTTTGTAGTTGTCTATATTATTCTCATTGCCTATGCCTTTCTCATAAAACTCGTATTTCATTTTACACATATTTCTAAATTGCCAATAACTAGGCTCTAAATAAAAAGAAAGTGGCGTGTAATAAAATATCCCTAAGCCCATAAGAATCAAAAATATTTTTTTCATTCTACTTTCCCAATTAACTTTATTATAACTTGAAAGAGACAAGCGTGGAAACCCCTTTGCTGTTTATTATTCTTTTGTAGATGAGAACCATCATAATATGGTGTAACATCAGTATTAAAAGTTTCGTTATAAATATTTTCTATTGCATTTCTGCGTTCATAATCTTTGTATATCCATTCTTTAAAATTAAACTTTAATTGTTCAACTTTTGTGTTTGCAAGAGTGCTTTCTTTTGCATTAAATTCTCTTACCTCTTTATCATCTTTCATGTATGTATCATAGATTTTAATAGGCTTTCGCTGCAAAGCATGTTCTATAAGCTTTGCAACACTTATACGATTAGTTGCATAATTTGTTCGTGCTTTATTGGAAATTACATCATTAATTTTAAAAGTCCATTCACCTGTTTTGTCATTATGATGTAACACAATTGTTTCTCTTGGGGATTCTAGAATCTGTGTAAAAAAATCATAATAGTAGGACATAGGAATCCACGCTGCACCAAATTCAGCATTAATCTGTGTTGCTTTTAAATCCTTAGGCAATATTTGTTCTAAACTTTCTAAATTAGATTTCAAGTGCATTCTTAAATCGTTTGACATGGAACTTTGCATATCCTCTAAAATTGCCTTTACTTCTTTATATTTTTTCTTAACATTACCTGACAAATAATGATTGGCAAGTATATATTCAGATGGATTATTATGATTAATAAAAATAAGTTTCTCATGGAGTAATGAATTTTTTATAGAATCTTTTGAGTATTGAGTAATTTTATTTGAAGAATTATTTATATCATTTACACTCTTTTGCAAAAGTTTTTGCATATAGTCCAAATCTATATTACCAAATTCATTTAAACTTGCAATTAATGCTTCCTTAGGAGTATGAGCAACAACCTTTGTGTATGGGGCTATTGTTCTTTTATAAAAAATATCGGATTTTTCTGCACTAGGATTCATAGGTGCTACACCATGTTTTATAGCCACACTCTTTGAAATGCCTTTATTATAATTCTTTTCCAAAGCTAAAATCTTATTGCTATGCCTATCATGCCTAAAGGCTTTCTTATTCACATCTCTATTAAGATAGCCTTCTGTTTTTACAAAATCATCATAAAGTCTATTTAGTTTTTGTCTTAACGGATCTAAAACTTGATCCTCTTGGCTATTCTTTTCTAAAGTTATTAAAGAATTTAAAGTATCTCTGATGGCAATCATCTTTACAATGCGTGTTTTATCTTTTTGATTAGGAATAAGCGGAATAACTACTTGAATGTTATCTTGTGTTTCTAATTTGGTTTTTTGATAAATTTCATCCTCCAAAACAAAATAATTACCACTTTCTATAGTTGCCAAATAATCTTTTATGTGTTGGTATTGTAAAGAATCTTTTGGGATTATTTTCATGTCTTGCTTATAAGTAGTTTCTCTAATATCGATAGACATCTTTAAGCAAATATTTTATGAAAGCATCAAGTTGTAATGTTAGGACTTTATCTTTATTTGGAGTATATATAATCTTGTAATCCTTATATTCAGTTGTAACAAGTTCTAAATCTCCTGCAATATGTTGTGGGTTTAAAAAATATTCCTTAATGTTATACTCTTTACCTTCTCTTTGAATATAGCTTTTACTCTCAATCCAATCTTTGTTAATTGTCGCATTAAAACCTTTTTTAAAGAACACTATATCAGTTGTTACACCTGTATTTGCTCTACCCTTAAAAGTATTGTTTGGCAATCTTATTGCACCCAAAAAACTTGCTTCCTTTGCGATTAATTCTCTTACATGGTTTTGCGTTTTATCTAGGAATCTATCAGAAACTACAGATGCAATAATTCCATCTTGCTTTGTATTTTGGATAGACTTAGCAACAAAATAATCACAAACTAATAATCCATTTAAATTAACACTCAATTCATCTGCGATCTTCTTTTCACCATAAGGTGGATTACCAATAAAAGCATCATAATCTCTATTAAATCCATGATTCTGAAAGCCACCTAAAAATATTTCTTGATTAGGGTAGAGTTTCTTTGCTATTCTATAATTTGCGTATTTCTGGATTGTGAATCCCTAAATCTGCCATCATTCCCCTCAATAATACATCCACCGAATGAGTATCTTCATTCCATAATTGTCGTAGAGATCCGCCCTCCAAGTGTTCTCGCACCTCATTGTGAGTATTGCTATGTAATCTTGTTGTGGCAATAGTCTCTCCAATCTCTCCATGTCCTTGTCGTCTGGATAGGTATAATTCTCTTGTGCTGGTATCGGATAGCCCTCTTCCTTTCTCTTCTCTTCCAGCAATCTCTGTTTCATTGTGTTTTCCCTCTCTTCCCATTTCTCCTTGTTCATAAAAGAATAAAGATTGTCCTCCATACGCATCCGCATGTCTATTTGTTCGAGTGTTTTTAACTCGCATGAGTCCATCATTTCCATCATAAACAACACTTTTTCTTTGTTTGTTTGCCACTTTGTCTTTTTCCAATATTCTACTGGAAGTGTGAATATATTGCGGTGTTACTTGTTGCCTCATTTCCTCGAGTGTTATTTCCTTGTTCATTAACTTCTCCTTGATCTAAAGTTTTAAAATTATGCTTTATGTCTTGCTCGATGAAATCAAATAAACTTCTACCTTGATATAAATCTTTTTTTGGTCTTGCCATCGTCTTTCCTTATGTTTAATGACAAGAATTTAGCTAAAAACCATAAAATAAAAAGGTAAGAATTTTAATATTTGATACAATGCAATACTTAAATTTATTAGGTATTAAAAATTTTAAATCGCATATATTGCGATACATTCATTTTTAACTTTTGTGCTTCAAGGCGTATTTCATTTAATTCATCTTCTGTAAAATTTATTGTAAAAGGTTTGTTCTTTTTTGCCTTTTTTAAAACGATATTCGTGCTTGTTTCACCACGAGCACTATTAATAAAACTTTCCTCAGTATTGCCTTGTTCGCTTAGTTTTTTAAATCCCATATAATTCTCCTTATTCATAGATGATAAATAATTACTCTTTGGAGTCATTCTTTATCATTTTATACAACATTATGCTATATTAACATAATACATATATTATAAATATAATCTAAATATATTAAACATTAAATAACTAAGTAATATTAATGTAATTTACATACATATTACATAAAATGTTTTTTTGCGTTTGTAAGTAATTCTTGATAGAATACCTCAAAATCTATTAAAGCTTTATCAGAATTATCACAATACTCTTTTATGCTCTTGCCCTCAATAACTGCCTTACGATAAGCCTGTCTTTCATAGATAACAGAATCTAAGACTTTTACATCTTCTAAGCACATTTCTTGTTTTGTAACATGAATATAATCTTTAAGATTTGTCAGTTCTTTTGTAAGAAATGGGTTAGGTGAAACACGATTAACCAAAATAAGCGAGAGTAGCTTAGGGTTTAAATCCTTTACTTCAGCATAAAGTTCTAACATATGATCTAACACATTGACATCATATTGTGATGGAATTGT
>NZ_JMKW01000075.1 GCF_000686565.1 Helicobacter bilis ATCC 51630 | reverse complement strand
GGATTTAAGAGACTATTTTGCAGAGTTTGACAGGTTTGCTTTATAGGGCAAAAAGAAAGGTTTTTCACATGATTGTTTGTGCTTGTGATGTTGCCTCTTTTATCTCACTTTGTCATGTTGAGCGTAGCGAAAAATCCTTTTTGCAAATAAAAAAGGAAAGGGCAATGAGACAAAGAAAACAAAAGGAACTAAGTATGCGGAAACAAACCACGCAAACAAACCCAGCTTTTTAAGGTTGATGGTGGGCTTTTAATGTTTTTGCCCTTTTTTATGGTAGGAGTTACCTATATGCGTAATGACTATCATAAAAAAGGGCAAATCGTTAAAATATTATCACAAGATGAAAGCTATCAAAAATTATAGAGAAAGGATTAAAACATGTTTGTAGTATATAGTAACCCCAAAAGAAACTTCACAATCATTCCAAATGAAATTATAGACAATGACAACTTAAGCATTCAGGCAATAGCTATTTATACAAAATTAAGGCGAAATTGCTTAGAGTGGAAATTCAGCGCCAAAACAATGGCTAAAAAGTGCGGATTAAACATTAAAACCTTTTATAAGTATCTAAACGAGCTTTATAAAGAGGGATTAATAAAACGAGTGCAACAGCAAGAGAATGGCAGATTTACAAATGAAGTGGCTTATGTGTTTGTAAAAGATTTTAACGAAGTTGAAGCAGAATTAGAAGTAAATAAGCTAGAGTTAAAAGAAGTAAAAGAGCTAGAGAAAGAGACAAGGGTATTGTTAAGCTTAAAAGATAGTGATTCTGTATTACAAGATAGTGAGCCAATAGAATCTTATGAAGAGAAAAAGCCCTTTGCTATTTTAGATAATGGCGAAGTATCTTTGAATGATTTTAGCGGTTTTCGAGTGAAAGGCGAAGGGAGTTATCTAAACGATAATGACCGAGCCTTGAGTGCAGATGCAGTTGCGAAGCAACAAATCCACACTTGCAAATCCGCTAAAAGCAGCAAAGAGACAAACCAAAATATCGTCAGACCAAATTTTACCACACATAATAATATAATAGATATAAACAAAAGAATCCGACAAAGTCGAAAATGAGGCAAAAGATACAAAAAGACAATATGCAATCCTAGACATATCAAAGCTATGGAAGCAATGCAATGAGGCTATTAAAAAAGCAAATGAAAAGACAAGGCAAGAAAAAGCTAAGAAAGAAAGCGAATTGTTTGAGTTTATAAGCCAATTAGAGCCACAAGAGAGAGAAGCATATTTAAATTACATTGAATATCGAAGCGAGAAAAAGAAGCTATCCAAACATACGCTAAAACGCATACAAGCGAAATTTATGCAGTTAAAATACAGAGGCTTTGACATGTTTGCCATTGTAGAAAACACCATAGCTAAAGGCTGGACTGATCTTTATCCAATGCAAACTAAGCAGCAAAGAAAGCATGAAAAAAGAGTTATGGAGTCTAGTGAGTATAAAAGCTTTAGTGAGAGATATAAAGACTTTGATGAAGAAGCGGAATTAGCAAAGTTATTAGCGTTATAAAGGCTGTTTATGTTTGCTTTTGTCATGTTTTCCCTTGAGTGAAACGAAAGGGGGAAATCTCTAGCTTTGTAAAAAAAGAGATGTTTCGCCTTGCGGCTCAACATGACAATAAGGTGGCATGACAAGAAAGCAAAGAGGCAAGGAAAACAAACAACAAAGCTTTCTAAGATTGCGTTATGGCTTTATGGGTTTTAAGTAGTTTTTATGATAGGAGTTACCTAAGCGGTAATGACTATCATAAAAACTACTTAATCCCTTAAATTGCATAACCAAGATGAAAGCTATGATGAAAGCTATCAAAAATTATAGAGAAAGGATTAAGCATGGATATTTTACAAGTTATAAAAAACTCTAGCCATATAACCTGCCAAGAGTTAGAAGCTTTAAACATGATATTTGAAAGCTTAAAAGCCCCTTACAAAGATTATGTTTTGTTTGATTTGGAAAAACGCATATTGTTTGATACACAAAAGCAGAATAAGGCGACAATCATGCTAAAACTTCAAGATTCTATAATCACCCTTGCAAATCTCAAAGCAAGGAGTGCAAGGCTTGATACAAAAGGGCAGTTTATCACAGAATATGAGGGCTTAAGGCTTAAGAGAAAATATTTTATTGCAGAGATTTTAGACACAAAGGAAGCAGGGATTAAGTATTTTTTGCAGGAGTTAGTAGGCAGGGCAATGGATTAATTTAATGGTGCGTCATCTCTTTTGCAAATAAAGAGATGTTTCCAGCTAACGCCTCAACATGACAAGAAACAAACAAAACAGGAAAAGTAACGAGACAAAGAAAACAAAAACCAGCTTTTTAAGGTTGCGTTATAGTTTTTGTAATTTTTTCTACATTTTGACAAAATGTAGAAAATTTGCGAAATGTATAACCAAAATGAAAGCTTTTAAAATAATTAAAAGAAGGAAGAAACAAATGCAACAACAAGGAATACGAACCAGCCTAGAAGCCATTTTCATAAAAAGCTTCATAAATCACACGCTACAACAAAAGGAGCTAGAATCCTTTAATCACATCATAAAAGAGTTTAGCGACACAGCAAGAAAAGCCTATGCAATGTTAGAAGAAATGCTAGAATCTAAAACCTATAACGAAAATCTATTTTTTAACAAAATAGTAACCCTGCAAGATTCTAATTTCCTAAAAGAATACACAGAGGCAAGTAAGATAGCAAATCTAGCCCCACTCATAAAAGAGTATGAATATTGTGTCCAATTAGACAGGCAAGAGGAATTAGCAAGTTACATATTCTCACAAGTGCAACAAAGACAAGTTATACAACTTGACACAAATCTATTAACCCCATATCAATATCAGGCAAAAGCAGATGATTTTATAAGCTTTGCAGATGCAGAAAAAAGCTTAAAACAATATGATCCGCAAAAGACATATTCCACTGGCATTGAGTTTTTAGACACTGCTTTTAATGGCGGACTTGCAACAGGGCAATTAATCCTAATAAGCGGGGATTATGAAGCAGGGAAAACCACACTTACAACACAAATGCTAGAAAATATGAGTGCAAAAGAGATGGTATGCTTTTTTTGCTTTGAATTTACTTTGAGTGCTTATATAAGGAGAAGAAAAGAATACCCAAACCCACTGCTAAAAAAAGAAAATCTCATCACAATTACAGATGGATATGACATAAGAGAGATTAAAGACAAGATAATTTATTTAAACAACACAAAAGGCATAAAAGTCTTTTTAATAGATTCTCAAATGCGAATAGAAAACAATAACACAAAAGTTGGCAATGGTGAAGAGAAAGAGACAGAAAAATTTGAGATTTTAGGAAAATTAGCACATGAAAAGGAATTAATCATACTGCTAATCGTCCAAACAAGCAAAAGCGATCCAGACACACCTTTTAAGAGTAAAAAAGGAGCGCACGAAGCAAGTATTATTATGCACTTAGAAAATGTAGAAAATAAGGATAATTCATTAACAAGTTATGCCATAAAACGCTTAAAAGTAAAGAAAAACAAGCAAACAGGCAAGCATTTTAAAGAAGAAATATTGCTAAACTTTAAAACCCAGCTTTTTGAGAAAGACCCAAAGCATATATATAAGGATAAGGATTATAACACAAAGGATTCAGTAATGGGGGCGACGGTTATAGATTTAAGCGAACTACCTATGTTTTAGCGGTGCGTTGTCTTTTGGACGCTTTTGCTTGATTCTGCGTAAAATGCGGCGGTCATGTATTTTATATACACTCCCTTGCATTTTACTTGAAAACAAACAAAATCGCCTCAAAATACTGCCGCACGAGACTTTTACTTTTGCAGTGAAATGTTGCCACAAGATGAAAGCTTTAAAGGATAAAGAATGATGCAAAACATAAACGAAATAAAGTCTAACATCGACATTGTAGAAATAATACAAAGTTATATTCCACTTAAAAAAAGCGGGGCAAACTACATAACAAAATGCCCTTTTCATAATGAAAACACAGCAAGCATGAGCGTAAGCAAAGCAAAAAATATATTCCATTGCTTTGGGTGCGGTGAGGGCGGAAATGGCATTGATTTTATAATGAAATATGAAAGGCTAGACTTTACAAACGCAATAAAAAAGGCGGGTGAAATATGTGGCATTCAAGTAGAGGAAACACAAAGCAAAGATTATGCAAAAAGCCTAGCAACACAAGAGAAGCTAGAAAAGTTGTATTATAAAAGCTATAAAGCTTTATTGGAGAATGAAAAGCTTGTAGAGTATTTAGCAAAAAGGGGTTTTAAAAAAGATGTATTAGAAGAGTATGGGTTTGGGTATTGCTTAGAGATAGACGAAATAAAAGCGATTTTAGGGACACAACTAGCTTTTTCTTTAGGCTTTTTAACAGAAAAGGGACATAATTTTTTTAAAGATAGAATCTTATTATGTATTAGAGATGAAAAAAATAGGATAGTAGGATTTAGTGGCAGAGTCCATGACTTTGCTAATTTTTATAAGGCAGGAAAATACATAAATAGCAAAGAAAGCTTTTTATACAAGAAAAATAGCATTTTATATAACTACACAAATGCTAGTGAAATTGTAAGAAAGCATAAACATAAAAAACTTTATATTGTGGAGGGCTATTTTGATGCACTCACTTGTAATTTATTAGGTATTCCTAGCCTTGCTATTTGTAGTGCAAATTTACATGTAAATCAACTGCGATTATTAAGCCGCCTTTTAAAAGATGATATAACACTATGTATTGCCCTAGATTCAGATGATGCAGGAAGACAGGGAAGCATAAGGGCGTATAAACTCTGCTTTGAAAATGGATATATTGAGACTAAAATCACACGACTACATAAAGATTATAAAGATTTAAACGAGTTTTACACAAAGGGTGATGTAAAAGACTTGCCATTTATTGAATATGATGGGATAGATTATTGCTTAAAAGTAGAAACAGGTTTAGCAAAAAGCATAAAAGAGAAAAAAGAGATAATACAAGGTTATGAAAAGATTCTAAATAACACAAAAGACATTTTTACAAGAGAGTATATAAAAAAGTATTTAAAGGCTTATATCTCTCTGCCAACACAAGAGCCAAGAGAATACAGCAGCCAAGAGAAAAAAGAACAAGATTTTATATTAACCCAACTAGCAAGAGATAAAAATAAAGTCTTTATCACACAAGATATATTAAATGCAAATGATTTTTCCAATAAAGATGTATTCCAAGATATTTTAGAGAGTAAAGACAGCCCAAGAGTAAGAGAATATCTCTTTAAAGAGATTGAAAGCATAGATACAGAGTTATTTTATAAGATAGTGCTACGATTTAAAATACATAATTTAGAGAAGCAAAGGGGGGATATTTTAAGAAATACACACATTGACATTAATTATATTATGGGGTTGAATGATAAAATCAGCGAGTTAAAAGAGTTGTTAGAAATACCTTTTTAAGTTTGTAAAAAGACACCCCCTTTAAATGAATAAAAAAACAAACTACCATACAAGAAATTAAATAAAAGGCATAAACATGACACAAACAGACAGAATACACGCACTAGGCTATTTAGTAGCACATGAAATAAACCTAGAAAACTTGAAAGAGGATAAAAACAATATCTTTTTAATGCGAGAGGGCAGCGAGATTTTATCCGCAAGTATTGAGATTATAGAAAAAGCAGATACAGGCACAATTGATGTAGGATTTGATTTTTCAAGCGACTTTTTATTAAATGATATTGATTTATCCACTGAAGCGGTGTATAAATCAATGGTTGAGACAAGGTTAAAGCAAGATTCTATGCTAACTATTGAGACAAGTGCGAGAAAAGGAAGAATAAAAGTAAGGGTGTTGTATTTTACATCAGGCACAATTTATAGTTAGCGTTTGTCTTTTGGACGATTTTGCTTGATTCTGCAGAAAATGCGGCAGTCGTGTATGTTTAATACACTCCCTTGCATTTTCCTTGAAAACAAGCAAAATCGTCTCAAAATACTTCACGCTTTAAAGTCTCTAGTTTGCAGTTAAAGCAAACAAGATAACCCCATATTCTAGTATTTGATTATTTGCTTTTAAAGCTTTAAGGTAAAAAATAGCTAGGAGTTATCTTTTGTGATAATGACTAGCTATTTTTAGCCTTAATCTTTGAAATGAAATAACAAAGACGAATATTAAAAAAAGGATAAAAAATGGAAGAACAACTCCCCCCACAACAAGA
>NZ_JMKW01000074.1 GCF_000686565.1 Helicobacter bilis ATCC 51630 | reverse complement strand
CTATAACCCCCTATCTTCTCCCCCTTGCATCAAGCCCCTTTTTTACAGATCGTTCAAACTCCATAGCAAGTTCTGGGTGTTTTTCTTCAAATCTTTTTTGAGTCTCGATAATAATATCTTTTTGTGCGTTTTTGTGGAGAGATAGGGCAATGAGAATGTTTTTAATTTGTAGTTTGCTTAGTTCCAATTTATCATATTCGCTAAAAAGCTTATCTAGCACTTCTTGTAAATCGTCTAGTGAGCTAGAGCTAGAATCTAACACCATCATAACACTTTCAACACTAAATCCACCTGTTAAATCAATGTCAAACTCTCTTTCTTTTGGCTTATTCGATAGCACAAACTTAAAAAGTGCAAAGATAAATAACACAACAACAACAACAAAACTTCCAACAATAACAATCACATTTGTTTCCATATAAATCCCTTTGGCAAGTAACCCTTTGTTATAGAATTAAAGTTTGTATTCTAACATATTTTTTTACTGAATTCCAAAGTTAATTATTTTTTATTTGCTAGAATTGCTTATTTTTTGTGTCATTAAAATTAAAAGGATAATGGAATGAAACATTTTAAAGCTAGATGTGATTATGAGAAACTTGCAAGAGAGTATGGCACACCACTCTACATTTATGATATAGAATCTTTGCAACAACAATATCTCAAAATAAAAGATTCCTTTGGTGGTTTTAAATCGCTTGTGTGTTATGCCCTCAAAGCAAACTCTAATTTAAGCATTCTAAATACTCTTGCAAAGCTTGGTAGTGGGGCTGATTGTGTAAGTTTAAATGAAGTAAAACGCGCTATTTTAGCTGGTATCCCGCCATATAAGATTATCTTTAGTGGCGTGGGAAAAGAAGATTATGAGATAGAAGAAGCAATAAAGCTTGGGATATTATTCATAAATGTAGAATCTAAAATGGAGCTTTATCGCATTGAAGCCATTACAAAGAAACTCTATGGTGATTGTATTGCAAAAAAATCATCACATACGACAGAGACTAGCCAAGCAGATTCCCTGCCTTTAACTACGCCAGAATCTATGCAATATCAAACGCGAATCTCTATCCGTGTAAATCCCGATGTCGATGCAAAAACACACCCCTATATCTCAACAGGTTTGCATGAAAACAAGTTTGGTTTAGACATAGAGAGTGCAAAAGAGTTGTATATATACGCCCATAAAAGCGAGTTTTTAAATCCTATTGGCATACATTATCATATTGGCTCACAGATTCTAGATAAAGCCCCGCTTTTAGAATCCACGCAAAAGATTCTAGACCTTGCAAAGAGCCTTAAAGCCTTGCAGATTCCATTAAAATTCTTTGATATTGGCGGTGGCTTTGGCATATCTTACAACAATGAAGAAAGCTTTGTGATACAAGAGTATATCCATGAGATTATACGAAAGATTGATGCGCTAGATTTTACTGCTATTTGTGAGCCCGGACGCTTTATCATGGGGAATAGTGGAGCATTGCTTACACGCGTTATAGGTGAGAAGCAAACCGCAAATAAGAGGTTTGTCATTGTGGATTGTGCGATGAATGACCTACTTCGTCCTAGCTTGTATCATGCCTATCATCATATTAGCCATATTACGCAGAAAGAGACAGATTCCACGCAGATATGCGATGTTGTTGGGGCGATTTGTGAAAGCGGGGATTATGTAGGAAAAGATATTAAATTGCCACATTGTGAAAGCGGGGATTTACTACTTATTGAGAGTGCTGGGGCGTATGGATATAGCATGTCAAGTAATTATAACTCTCGTATGCGACCCGCTGAAATCGCAATATATAATGGAGAATCCTATCTCATAAAAGAAAGAGAAAATTTTGATTTAAGTGTGCAAAATGAGCTTTCATGTTTAGAGAAATTACCAAGTTTTGATTCTAAAACAAATTAGAATGTATAGAATCTAAAAAGATATTTTGCACTCACGCACTCAATATGACAAAATTTTAGATTCTCATCTCACTATAATTTCAACTTTCTTTTAATTCTTGTCATACAACCCATTTAGTCGGTATGTGCTAAATCTAGCTTGTTGTGGTGTGGCATAAAAGCTATTTCACAAAATTGCAATTTAGCGTATAATCTATAAAATGGATATGAGAATATAATAGCAGATATAACCATTAACCAAAAACAAACAAAACAATCTAGGATAAATTTACCCCATTGAAATTTGTCTTTCATTATAACTTTTCATTTTTGCAAGCATTACCCCCTTATTTTATCCACAATGAAACATATCATTTTCTTAAACAAAATGATATAGAGCCAAATAAATGGCAACAAGAATAAAAGAAGCGATAAATCCATTTTAAGCAACAATACGCTAACAAGAAATAACAAAGGAAAAATATAATACAACCAATATTTTTTAAAAAACAATATAAAATCATTGATATTTTGATTGTGATGAATGCACCACACTTCAAAATCAATTGGAATCTTAAAAATACATAGAAAATAACAATAAGGTGTAATAGCTAAAAGAGATGCCATAAAAATACTTTCAAAAAAGCTAGGTTGATACGCCATTGATAAGGATACAATAAATACCAATACACAAAAGCCAAGCCACCCCGCATATAAGATTCTAAAAAATGTTCCCACAGCTAAAACTCCAAAAAAGCAGAATATCTAAAAACTCTTATATTTGACCTAGAAAATGCAAGTATGGATTATATCAATAATATATAGGCAAAAACCTTTTATCTTTGCTATAATCCACTTTACAAACCCCACAAAAGAGAAGTTACAATGACTTACACGCTTATCCCCTTAGAAGACTTTCTATCAAACGCCCATAGCCCAAGTGAGAGTGAGCTAGAATCTTTTAGCAAACATAGGGATAAGCTTTTACTCACAAATGAAAATGAGAGTGAAGAGCATCAAAAAATCGCTTTGATAGAGTTTCTAGCCAAAAGCTTTGCCTATGAGTGCAACACCAAAAATCGCATTGATTTAAGCATTTATGAAGACAACAAAGCTAAAGTGCTTTTTGAAGTCAAAAGTCTAAGCAATACAAACGAATTTATCAAAGGTGGCACATTAAACACACTACACAATCTAGAATCCAAAGCCTTTTATGAATCCATTCTCTACTTTTTACGCGAGTATAAAACCCATAACAACAACGACATAAAGCACATTATCCTAACAAATACGCGAGATTTTTATCTCATAGACGCTAGAGAGTATCTCACATTTGCTAAAGATAAAACAATCCTAAAAGCCTTTGATAACTGCGATAAGAATCAAGGCACAGACACAAGCACAAGCAAGTTTTACGCCACACTTAAAGACTATTTGCCCTCACTTAACTCCACACTAAAATTTACCCATTTTAATATACAGACTACACCCCTGCCCCTGCTTTATCAAGCCCTAAGCCCACAAGTCCTACTCAAACGAAAATCCTATATTGATGCCAACACACTCAATCAAAGCTTCTATGATGAATTGCTCTACATTCTAGGGCTAAAAGAGATAGACCAAAAAGGCAAGATTCTAATCCTCCCCACCACAGAGCAAAACACGCTTTTAGATTCTATCTGCAACAAACTAGGACTTGATAGAGACAAAGACTTTGAGACAATCTTTTCCTTGCTTACCACTTGGAATAACCGCATATTATTCCTGCGACTTTTAGAATCTATGCTTTTAAGTTTCAAGCATATTAAAAAGCCCTTTTTAGACATTGACACATTGCAAAACTTCACAGACTTAAACACACTCTTTTTTGACATACTAGCCCTTAAAAAAGAGAAGCGAAAAACCGACTTAAAGCTAAAAGATTCTATCCCTTATCTTAACTCAAGCCTTTTTGACAAAACAGAGTTAGAAAAGCAAAATAAAGAAATAAGCAAACTAGATTCTAATCATCTCGCCATTTTCAAGCACTCAATCCTTAAAAAAGACAAAGAGTATAAAGACACGCAGTCCCTGCCCCTTTTAGAATATCTCTTTAAATTCTTACACGCCTATGACTTCACCACCACGCCAAAGGACATTATAAACCACACCAAAACAAACCACGACAAGCTGATAAATGCCGCCGTGTTAGGACTAGTCTTTGAAAAGCTAAATGGCTACAAAGAGGGCAGTTTCTACACGCCTAGCTTTATCACTAGCTATATGTGTAAAGAGTCGCTAGAAAAAGTCGTTATAGATAAGTTTAATGAAAGAAAATCGTGGGAATGCAATAGCTTAGAATCTTTAGCACAAAAGCTAGACAAACTCACAGATTCAAAAGATGGCTATAAAGAGGCAAATGCCATTTTTGATTCTATAAAGGTTTGCGATCCAGCCGTTGGTAGCGGACACTTCCTTGTATCTATGCTAAATGCTATGATAGAGCTAAAATTCCGCCTTAAGATTCTGTGTGAAATTCACATTGATGATAATGGAGAGCGAGACTACAAGCGATTAAAAGACATAAGATTACGCCTAGAAAATGATGAGATTTTAATACAAGATTCTAATAACACCCTGCATACTTATCAAACCCCAGCCCACGAAAATTTAGAATCTCACATAATCCAAAAAGCCCTATTTCACAACAAACGCATTTTGATAGAATCCTGCCTTTTTGGCGTGGATATAAACCCAAACTCTTGTGAAATCACAAAGCTAAGACTATGGATAGAGCTGCTTAAATACAGCTTTTATATCTTTGATTCTAATGGCAAGAATACAGGCGATTTAGAAACCCTGCCAAACATTGATATAAATATTAAATGTGGGAATTCGCTTGTAAGCAATATCGCCCTAGATATGACAAAAGAAAGCTTAGAAAAAGATTTAAAAAATCGGCTCAATGATAACGCCACCCTAGAATCTGCAAATGAGATTCTATCTACAATCAATGATATACAAAATAAACTCCCACATACTATACAAGATTACAAAGACGCCGTGAGTGCCTACAAAAACGAGACAAACGCCGAGCTAAAATCACTCCATAAGCAAAAAATCCACACCACACAGAGCTTTATCATCGCTATATTTCACAAAACAAGCAAAGCCTACCAAAACTTCAAAAATACCCTATCTAGCTACCTGCAACGCTATGGCTACAATGGCATTGATAACGCCACCTTGCAAAACAAAAGCCTAGATTCTGCCCTTATAAAAAGTCTCAACGACTACACGATAAACTTTAACTTCCACAAGAGCCTAGACATACCCAAAGAGCCGCAAGGTTTTGTAGAAAAAGAGCTTATAACACTTATAGAATCTATGCGAGAATATGAGAATCTCATAAATGACACTAACGCATTTGAATGGCGGTTTGCATTCCCTGAAGTGCTAGATTCTAATGGCGACTTTCTAGGCTTTGATTTAGTCATAGGCAATCCACCTTATATGCAAGTGCCAAAGGGGCTTTATGACAAAACAAGATTCCCTTACAGCGAAGGCAAGGATAAAGGCAAACAAAACTTATATAAGGTTTTTGTAGAGCTAGGATACAATTTAGGACATACAAACTCGCTTGTTGCATTTATCACACAAAGCTCCATTATGTGCGATTTATCCGCACAATTTACAAGAGAGCTACTACTCAAAGAAACACAAATGCAATACTTTGTGGAATTTAAAGACAATGAGAAAATTTTTACTAATGTGTCGCAAGGTGTTTGTATTGTAGAATTTCTCAAAGCAAAGCCAAAACCAAACAGCCACTTTAAAATCGCTATCGATAACACAGAATCCAAAATGGATAAAATTGACTTTGAATCAATCAGCCAAAAGCAAATTTTAGAGTTTTTCCCACTTTATGAAATCCCACTTATTAAAAAAGGTGAAATGCCCATTATTGCCAAAGTTAAAACAGATAAAATCCTGCTAAAAGATATGATAGATTCTAGCTTACAAGGCAATATAAATACAATCCATTTAAAGCGTATTAAAAGTGAAAAACAAACAGGAATTTATCTCATAAAAGGCGAAAATATACATCGCTACTTTATTGATAACAATCTTATGCACTGCATAGAATCTAGCGAAACTTTAAAAATGTGTAACCATAATACAAAATCGCATATAATTGCTACACAAGGAATCCATACTGCCACTAGCAAAAATCGCATACATTGCACCTTGCTAGAATCCAAAAACACAAATAAATTTGTGTTTTTGGATTCTACAAAAATGCTTTTTGTAGAATGTAAAGAAACCGCAAAGTATTTGATAGGGCTTCTTAACTCCAAGCTTTTAAATTGGCTATTTAGAAAAACAAGCACAAACAACAATGTAAATCTTTATGAGCTAGAAAATCTCCCTATCCCACAAATCACAGAATCTAATAAGCCCCTATGCGATGAGATTATAAAATGTGTAGATAAAATCCTAGAAATTAAAGCTTGTCATACTGAGGCGTTAGCCGAAGTATCTAAAAATACAGAATCTAAAAAAGATTTTTCGCCTTTTTCAAAGGCTCAAAATGACAAAGCAGATTCTACCCTTGACACAAGCAAGTTAGAATCTAAACTTGACTCTTTAGTCTATAAACTCTACAATCTCACAAACGATGAGATAGAAATTGTTGAAAACAAGGAATAGTTATATGGCACTTAATATTGAATTTAATGCGACAGAAGCTTATAAAGATG
>NZ_JMKW01000073.1 GCF_000686565.1 Helicobacter bilis ATCC 51630 | reverse complement strand
GGGTGAATACCTTGTAGCTATTTGGAATCTTTTAGCAAAATGTTTGACTACCCTATTGTATCAATGCTTTTTATCGCAACGATTGCTTTTAGGGGTTGTGCGATGATGGCGGTGATAAAAGGTCGCAAGATTACTTTGTGTTTGGTGGAGGGTTT
Organism: Helicobacter bilis ATCC 51630; assembly: GCF_000686565.1. Classification (GTDB taxonomy): domain Bacteria; phylum Campylobacterota; class Campylobacteria; order Campylobacterales; family Helicobacteraceae; genus Helicobacter_A; species Helicobacter_A bilis. The sequence goes on along the minus strand of NZ_JMKW01000073.1, from coordinate 6,730 downwards.
TGATGCGGAATTTATTTTATCGTTGCGTTCTAATCAGCATAAAGCAAGGTTTTTGCACCCTATTGATAGCGAGATTGGAGCACAAAGGGAATGGATTGTAGATTACAAAAAGCGTGAATCTTTAGGCAAGGAATACTACTTTATGATAGAAGAGCGTGTGCCGCCTGATTTGAAGCATTATTTGGTTTAGTGCGTCTTTATGATTTTTTAGAGGATTCTTTTTGTTGGGGGAGTTTTATCACTATTGAAAATGCACCTTTTTATGCTGCAATAGAATCTGTTTGTTGTGTTTATGAGTTTGCATTTTATGGGCTTGGATTCACACAAAGTCATTTTGATGTGAGAAAAGAAAATAAAAGCGTAGTTGCATTTCATCAAAAGTTTGGTGCAAGTATTGTTGCAGAGGATACACAAAACTATTATTTCCATTTCACACGCCAAGAATACGAGAAAACTAAACAGAAATATCTAAAGTTTATGCCACTTGATATAGATTGCTTTATAGAATCTTTGAAAATTCAGTAAAAAACAGCAGTATTGTAGCAAAAAAAGATAGAATACACTTCTTTGAGAGACATAAGAAACTTTCTTATTTTAGCTATGCGCGTAAGGCTGTATCGATGAAAATCTATATAGCTGGGGAAAATAATATTGTCGTATAGGTTGCAGGCATTTATACGCAATATTAAAATTACAGCGTCTAGAGATCCTAAAAATAGCTTACGACTTAAGCAAGGCGAGATAATCCTTTGCCCTCTGTCTGTTTGGCTTCCTGCAAGAAAGGTGCGTGTAGATTGAAAGCTCATCACACACGCCAAAAAGCGACTTTTTCACAGAATCAAAAAAATAATCGCATATTTCAATAATTTCAGCTTGTGTGTTGATATGCTCATAATTCATAATGACATCATAATCTAGCTTGTATTTAAGCCTAAATTCTATGCCGGTTGAGAGTTTGTAAGCCAAAGTCCATAGGAATCTAGCTTGGCTTGGGATAGCAGCGGAAAACACTTAGTTTAAATTCACTTCCTTGCGTTTGATTTTCTTTTCTCTACTCTGTGCGTTAGCTTGAAGTTCTGCGTGTTGGTTTTTTATTTCAAGTGGCCAGTCTGCTCCTTGCTCTTGCACATTCCATTCTGGGTGTTCGCTTTCCGCACTTAAATAATCCTCCACGCAACACTGCTCTATAAACTTATAAGAAATAGAAACATTTTTGACTTTTTTCAGCCCAAACAACCCTTTGACTTCTTTTTCAAAATTCTCTTGGTAAATCATATAAAATTCTATTTTTTTACCCTATAAAATCGTGTGATAGAGAAAATACCACACGCCAAAACTTCTAATGCTTGGACGCCCTTTTACTCCGCCGTCTCTATAAATTTCTAAAGTGCTTTTGATTCCCCCTGCGGCTTGGCTTCCACCAATTTTTTTTAATCTCGCCATCTACTACAATAAGATACACTCTAGCTACATTTTCACTTAATATTTTTTGAGATAGTGCCTTGCCATTTTCATCTTTTAAATCTTTTAAGTAATTAAAATTAAGCTTTGTGCTACCGCTTACAAATTCCACATCAGCGATTTTAAATGCAGTTTTTACTTGCTCTATTTTCATTTCACTCCTTTATAATCAAAAGTTCGTGGCTTTGTTTGGTGTTGTCTGCATCGCCCCTTTCAATGCGATTTTTACCCATTCTTGTTTCGCCTTGTCCCATTGTATATTGCCATTTTGGCTCTAAGATTTTAAAATCCTTATAAGCTTCTCGCACAAACTCGCAATCATTATAGCTTAAAATAAACTTGCCTTTATGGTTTTTAAGACATTTTGCCAAAAGCTCGTGATTAAAGCTATTGTGATGAATAGGACAGTTTCGCATAGGATAAATCCCTTTAAACATTTTAGAATCCCCTTCCAAAAAATACGGCGGGTCGCAATAGAAAAAATCAGTAGGATATTTTTCAAACACCGCTTCAAAACTCGCCATTTCTACTTTGAGATTCTGCGTTTTAAAAGCTCTAATTTTCTCTAAGGCTTTCAAATAGCGATTTTTATCTTCATAGATTTTACTCATCCAGCCTAAAAATCCGGGTCCATAGCTTAGATTAAAATTAAAATAATAATCTCTTGCAAGTTTTAGAGAATCTAAATCTATCTTAGGTTTATTGTTAGGGTTTTTATGCCTTTCATTCCAAAATAAACTTAACTCGTTTTTGACTTTTGCGTAATTTTCTTTTGTGGGTTCAAGTTTTAAAAGCTCATTGTAAAGTGCGTTAGAATCCTTGCATAAAACTTGCCAAAAATTCACCAAAATATCAAATATATCAAAAGCTAAAACTTCAATATCAAGCTCTAAAGCTGCCGCTACTTCCACACTCCCACCGCCAATAAATGGGCTAATAAGTCTTTTTGTATCACTAGGAATCTGTTCTAAAATTAGCCCCACTGCTAAAGATTTACCCCCCACCATAACGCAAAGGACTTTTTGTATAGCGTTTATAAGTAAGATTTTTGCCTTTTACATGATGAAGAAAAATCTCTTTTTTTTGTCACAGCACAAGTGGTGAATAAGGTATGTTGTTTTATTCTTTGTGTCAAAATAATCCTTTTATTTTATATCTTATTCATTGAGATAATCTTGCAATGCTTTAGTGCTAACTCTTGTATTTTCATTATCATTGCTATTTGCCTGCATAGCAATAGCGGCACTCTTTGCACCTGAAATGGTTGTAAAATATGGGATATTAGTACGCAAAACGGCTTCTCTAATAAGCCTTGCGTCTGGCTGGGCTTTATTACTGCTTGTGTTAATTACCATGTCGATTTCATGGTTTGCTATCATGTCGTTAATATGCGGTCTGCCCTCACTCACTTTTAGCACCGCCTTAGCCTCTATACCCGCCTCGCTTAGAATCTTATGTGTGCCAAGCGTGGCTACAATCTCAAAGCCGATTTCTTGCAGGGTTTTTGCTAGTCCTGCGGCGTGTTTTTTATCGCTATTTCTTAGTGAAATAAAGATTTTTCCCTTTTTTGGCAATGGATTCTTACATGCACTTTGACTTTTATCAAATGCGAATGCAAAGCTCTTGCCTATCCCCATAACCTCCCCTGTGCTTTTCATCTCTGGTCCTAGTAGTAAATCAGCTCCCGGCAATTTATTGAAAGGAAAAACAGATTCTTTAACGCTGAAATGTTTTAATGGCTTATGTGTGAATATTTTATTTATCTTAGAATCTATACTCAAAGATTCCATATCAACACAGCCCACTTCTTTTACCATATTATATTTATCATAAAATCTTAACGCTTCTTCTAGTGTAGAATCTTTAGATTCTGCTTTTTTTACACTATGATTCCACATAACTCTTGTGGCAATTTTAGCTAAAGGAAGTCCTGTAGCTTTGCTTACAAAAGGCACGGTGCGACTAGCACGCGGATTTACTTCAATCAAATACAATTCATTATTATAGATTGCATACTGCACATTCATAAGCCCCACTACACCAAGTTTCAAGGCGATTTTAGCCGTGCTTTGCTCTATCTCTTTTAGCATAGATTCCCTAATATTTATTGTCGGCAGGGAACTCGCACTATCCCCGCTGTGAATCCCCGCCTCTTCAATATGCTCCATTATCCCGCCGATATACACACTCTCCCCATCGCTAATGCAATCCACATCAAGCTCAATGGCATATTCCAAAAACTTATCAATAAGCACAGGAGAGCTATCACTCACAGCAATCACTTCGTCCATATACTGCTTTAGCTCATCATCATCATACACTATCCGCATAGCCCGTCCGCCAAGCACATAGCTGGGTCTTACAAGCACTGGAAAGCCGATTTTATTAGCCACACTATATGCCTGTTCTTTCTCATAAGCTATGCCATTTTGGGGTTGTTTTAGCCCTAGATTATTTACAAAACTTGCAAATTTCTCTCTATCTTCTGCGGTGTCGATGACTTTTGCACTTGTGCCGATGATTTTAGCATTGATTTTTGTTAGGGAATTTGCAAGTTTTAAGGGTGTTTGTCCGCCAAAATGAACGATTATGCCATCTGGCTTTTCTCTCTCAATCACAGCCCGGACGCGTTCAAAATCAATTGGCTCAAAGTAAAGCACATCGCTTGTGTCATAATCTGTGCTAACGGTCTCTGGGTTGCAATTATACATTATGCTTTTTATGCCTAGATCATTTAGGGCAAAGCTTGAATGAACGCAGCAATAGTCAAACTCGATGCCTTGACCGATGCGGTTAGGACCACCGCCGATTATCATAACCTTAGAAAAATTCGTCTTGTGGTGAATTTCACGGGAATCTGCAGAATTGCTTGTGCGACAGCCCTTTAGGCTAGTCTCCGCACAATTCTTTGATAACCCACGAACTTCACTCACGATACTAGAATTTTCTGTGTTGCTAGAATCCATATCACTAGAATCTTGGCATTCTGTATTTACAGAATCCGCAATTCTAGGATTTTGCGTAAGATTTTGGGGTTGTGCAGAAAATTCTGCGGAGGCTAGCCTCAAAGGGCTGCCGCACAAAGAATTTTCAAACTCCCCAAAAGATTGCGTGAAAGCCGAATTGCCAACACTCACAAAGTTACCTATTGTTGAGTAAAGATACGGCGTAAGACTAGGAAACTCCGCCGCACAAGTATCCACCTCATTATACACACACTCCACACCAAGCCCAATTCTAGCCTGATACACTTCACTCTCACTTATCTCCATTCCATCATTATGCTTTAGCCAATGGGCTATCATCTTATCGCTAAAGCCATAGCTTTTTATCCGCCGCATAAGAGATTCGTCACTTAAAATCTGCGAAGTAATACTAGATTCAGAATCTACAATCTCTTTTATCTCGTGTAAAAACCACTTATCAATCTTACATAGCTCGTGCATTTCTTCAATACTCATTCCAAGCCCAAAGCCCTCGGCGATATAAAGCAGCCTATTTGCGTTTGGTCGTCTAATCTCTTTTTTAATAGTCTCTAAATCATTGCAGATTTGATTTAACCCAAAAATGCCTGTCTCAAGGCTACACAACGCCTTTTGCAAACTCTCTTTAAAGCTCCCGCCAATCGCCATTACTTCGCCGATAGACTTCATACTCGTTGTGAGTGTGGAATCTGCCTGTGGGAATTTCTCAAATGTGAATCTGGGTATTTTTGTAACAATATAATCAATGCTAGGCTCAAAACTCGCCGGCGTACCTGTGATGTCATTTTTTATCTCATCTAAGCTAAAGCCAACAGCTAGCATTGTAGCCACTTTTGCGATAGGATAGCCTGTTGCCTTACTTGCAAGGGCGGAGCTACGCGATACACGCGGATTCATCTCAATAACAGTCATTCTGCCATTTTTTGGATTTATAGCAAACTGCACATTGCTCCCGCCGGTATCTACGCCGATTTCTCGCAAGATTTTAAAACTTGCATCACGCATTCTTTGATACTCTTTATCCGTGAGTGTTAAAGCTGGTGCGATAGTGATAGAATCTCCCGTATGCACACCCATAGGGTCAAGATTCTCAATGCTACACACGATGATGCAGTTATCAAACTTATCGCGTATAACCTCCATTTCATATTCTTTCCAGCCAAGCAGGGATTCTTCAATTAAGATTTCATTAATGGGGCTTGTCTCTAAGCCATTTTTAGCCACCGCTTTAAACTCATCAATATTATATGCCACGCCACTGCCCCCACCTGCAAGGGTAAAACTAGCCCGAATAATAAGTGGGAATCCTATCTCTTTTGCTGCCTCTAGGGCTTCTTCTTCTGTGTAGGCATAGCGGGATTTTGGCAAGTCCATACCAATTTTTAGCATCGCTTCTTTAAAAGCCTGTCTGTCCTCGCCCTTTTTTATCGCACTAGGCTTTGCACCTAAAAACTCTATGCCCTCAAGCATTCCTTTTTCATACATACTCATTGCGACATTAAGGGCTGTCTGTCCGCCCATAGTCGGCAAAATCGCATCAACGCTCTCTCGCTTAATAATATCCGCAATAATCTCTTCAGTAATAGGCTCAATATAAGTGCGATCCGCAAAGTCTGGGTCTGTCATAATAGTCGCTGGATTTGAGTTTATAAGCACGACACGATAGCCAAGAGCTTTTAGCGTTTTTACCGCCTGTGTGCCAGAGTAGTCAAACTCACAAGCCTGACCAATGACAATAGGACCTGAACCAATGAGTAAAATCGTGTGAATATCGGTGCGTTTTGGTGCAATTTTTTGGGTTTGTTGTGTGGGGTTTGGCATATATATCCTTTAAGATTCTGTCTTTTTTTGCAAAATTATACAATAGAATCTTTATTACTTTGTTATATTGAGTGCATTAATATCGCTTAGTTGTTGTGAGTAAAACTCACTTTATATTTTAGAATCTAAGGCATTTTTAATAGCATTATCGATATTATCTTTTATGTTATCTAGGTGTTTATTTGCCCTAAATTTCTTTAAATCACTGCTGCTTTTTTCATAATTTCGCATGATTTCATTTATATTTTTGCGTAATTCTATGGCTTCGCTTAGGCTTATATTTGCTTTAGATTCTAGCTTTTGGGTTTCTCGTATTAAAGTATTTGTGAGTTGATTATCAAGTCCTAAGCTTTCAATTGCATCATCTGTTACTTGTTTGTAGCCTTGCAGTAATGTAGCTTTAAAGTCTGTATCATTTAATGCATTTTGCAAGTTATCAATGCTTGTTTTATAATCTTGTTTTG
>NZ_JMKW01000072.1 GCF_000686565.1 Helicobacter bilis ATCC 51630 | reverse complement strand
CATTCAAACACAGCAAACACCATTGAACAAGGTTATAATGAACTTACCCTATCAAATATAAAAGATAATGAAGAAATCTATGTAAGAGCACAAAAAGACTATAATGAATATATAAAACATAATTTCTCTCAAACTATACAAAACAATAAAGATTCTAAAGTAAAAGGAAGTTACACAGAATCTATTACTAAATATCATAAGCAAGAAATATTAGGTTTAAAAGATGTAAGAGTTGGAGGAGAATATCTTACTAATGTAGCACTAAGTAAAGATACCATAGTAGGATTAAGTAATACTCTAAATGTAGGAGCTAGTAATAAACTAAGAGTGGCTAAGGATAGTAGTGAGTATGTTGGGGGAGATAGGAGTGTGGAGGTTGGAGCTAATCAAAACACTACCGTAGCTAAAGATGAAAATAGGAATATAAAAGGAAATAAAAGTGAGGTGGTGGAGGGAAGCCTAGATATAAGAGTGAGTAAGGATGTAAATATTAACACAGAATCTAATCATACACTAACAAGCACTGGAGCTATTGATATTTTTTCAAACACAAATACACATATCCAAAGCAAAGAGCAACTATCTATAAGTGCAAATAATACAGAACAACTATTTGAATCTGATTATAATATCAATGCTGGCAATCAAATAACTCACCAAGTAGGCGATACCCAAATCATTGCTAAGGGAGACTCTGTTATAATAAAAGCTGGTGGAGTTGAAGTCATTATAGATTCCAATGGACTTGTGGTTAAAGGTGGAGAGCTTAAAGCAGAGTAAAATAAATTAAAGGAGTTCTTATGCAAAAGTTTTTAATAGTTTTAGGATTGTGTTTAATGTTAGCCATTAGTGCTAATGCACAATCCCCAAAAGAAGCTAAACCTAGCTTTGATTGTGCTAAAGCAAAAAGCAAGGTAGAAAAGATAATATGCAATGATGAAAGTGAGGAGTTAAAAAATTTAGATCGCTATATGGCTGAAGTCTATACACAATTAAGAAAAGAGTTAAAAATCTCTAAGTTTCCTGATAAAGAAAAAAGACTAAAAGATCTTTTAGATTCACAAAGAGCTTTTATTAAAAATTTGGATAAGGTTAATTCTATAACAGGTGCTTATGAAGAACGCATTACACAACTACTTAAACTTCTAGGAGAAGTGCTAGATTCTAATAATAAAGAATTATGTGAATATGCAAGAAAAGATCAATTTGATGAGAATAAATGGCAAGAAGTTCCCCCCTCTGTCAATCCTCCTTTTAGTATAGGTTTTTGTGCTTTTGGAGCAAATAATCAATATGGTGTTTTTTATCGTTATTGCACAGAAAAAAGAGAGATTATAAAAGAAGAAATGGCAAAAGCTATCAAAGAAAAAAGTCCTTATATCGGTTTTCCTAGAGTCTATAAAAGAAAAATTGATATTAATAATGATGGAGTGTTAGATAATGTGATTCTTTCAGATGGGGAATATTTTAGTGCACTTTGGATATATAAAAATGGTAAGTTAGATGCAAAGGCAAGTGATAAAATCTATGGAGATGATTTGCATTTTCATGGAGAAAAAACTAGTTATCAAATTGTAATGGTTAATGAAGTGCCTCACATAGCATTTACTACATATGCCCTACCAAGCAATAAAATTTCAGGAATACCAGAACAAGCAGTATTTGACTCTGAAATTCCTATATTAAGCTATTTAACTTATGGAGTTATGGAATTTCAAGGCAAAAATTATATTACTCTTTGGAGTGGTAGATTTAATTTTGATGAGAATTCTACTTATCCAGAAACACGCATTTATCTCTTAGAGGGCAACAAAAGAGAACTAAAATGCACCTACTAAAATAAAAATTTATAGGATTGATTAATGTTTGAAACAACAGAAAATAGAAATTATTTAGAAGATACCTCAAATTTACTTAAAGTTGTAGAGGGTTTTAGAAAACTCCCCTACAACGATAAAGCAAGGAAAGATGGTAGCGGGTATTTAACCATAGGTTATGGGATTAATTTGCAAGTTAGGACTTGGCTTGTCGCAGTTTTAAATGAACTTGGTGTATTTGGGGAGATAAGAGAAGTTGAAAGCGAGAACAATATACAGGCTTTAGATAATTTAGAAAATAAAGCTATTATTGATGAGTTTATAAAATGAGAAAGGAGATTCTATGATACATAAATTAAGTATATTATTTTACATTTCTTTTATATTTTTAAATCTAGCGAAGGCAGAGTTAAATGAGGTGACTAAGCCTACTTCTTGGTCTTGGGAGGGGAGATATGAAATCTCTAGCAATGGAGAAAAAGAAGGAAATGAAGAGTTTAATGGATATTTTGGCTGGATTGACATTGCATTATGTAGAGAAAATAAATGCGATTTTAGTTACGAGTCTGTTGCTGGAAGGATATTAAGTCAATGTATGCTTAATGGCAAAATACATTTTTTGGATTCCACTCGTACTGTTGCTACATTAATTAGCGACAATGAAGATTTTGCGCATTGTAAAATTCGTATTATTAAGAATAATCAAGGTATCGTGTTTGAAAAAGATGAAGAAGCATTTGATTCTATATGCTACACAATGTGCGGTAATGGAACTATATTTCAATGGAATACAATCTATAAGAAGGAATCGCTATAATGCTTTATGGTATTAAAGAACTCACCGAAGATGACTACAAAAAAGAATGTGCAAGACTTCTTATTGCTTTTGAGAATTTAAATTATAAACAAGAAAATACTATACATATTGCTGGTAATGTAACTGTTGGGTATGGTCTTGATTTAAAAACAAACAGCAACCCAAAATTGCTTTTGAAGGAATACCTACCCAATAATTCTAAAAAATTAAAAATAGGCGATGAAGAACTAACTTTCTATGAAATTATAGAAAGATATAGGTCTAATCAAAAGAGTTTTACAGAACCAAATGCAGTGAAAGGTTATTTGCAAAATAAAGTATTTAATTTTTCACTTACACAAGAACAGGCTCGAAAGATTTTAGAAAAAACTTTCGATTCATATAGAAAATATATATCGCAAAATATTAATGAAAATTTGTTAGCATACAGCAAAGAAAAGGCTTCCTTGGTGTCTTTACACTATCACGGTAGATTTGTTAACATAAACGATAATATGCGAGATTCTATCATTAAAAAATCAAGGTTTTTACCTTGGTTCATTATAAGATATAAAACAAATATAAATACTTACTTAGGATATATTTCTAGAAGTTGTGATGAGGCAGATATTTATTTATCTAATCCAAATATTAATCAAATAAAACTTATATTTGATATATTTTCTTATTTAAATATTAAAAAGGAAACGATACGCTATAGAGAATATGAACTTAATAAAAATATTCAGAATTTTACCGCTAAAACAAAAGAAGATACTCTTTTAAAGTTGGCACGAGATATAAAGACAAAGGTATAAGCGATGATAATAGATTTTACATTGAGAATAATACACTACACGGAACACCTGCGCACAATATGAATAGGCATTATGTCGTAACCCAAATACGCAGAAACTTATCTTACAAAAAGGATTAAAAATGAAAAAACTTTTATTTCTTTTGCTTATACATTTTGCTTTTGGCGAGGAGTATATATGGCAATGGTATAGGGTTGATTGCACATATACGCAGAACATAGAAACATTGTTTGAGTATTGTAGTCCTATGGAGCAAGAATTTATAGAAGAGGCAAGGAAAGAATGCGGAGAAGATAATTGGATAAAATTGCAAAAATGGATTGCTTGTGGTGCTCCACAAAAAGTAATTATAGGAGCTAAGGATATACAAGAAGCCTATAAGGCTTATATGCAGTATGCTGGTGAAAAATGGTTATTTGAAAAACTCCCGTTGCAAAACTTGAAAAAAGAAGACGATGATTATTTGATTCAATATGTATGGAAAGGCAATACATCTTTGGAAATATATTATGGTTTTGATATGAAAACTCAATGCGACTATGTGTATTTTTCTGATATGGGTAATGGCAATATTGCTATTGTAAAGGGTAACGATACCGTATGCAAACTCTAAAACTACATTGCAACTCAAATGCGAGTTAATATAAACTAAAAACTTATTATAAAGGAAGACTATAATGACACACCATAAGCTTTATATGCAAAAGAGCATTATATATCTTTTAGTGTTATCACTATCATATGCTCACGCATTCAATATTACTCCAGAAGATGAGACGAAAGAACAACCTTTGGTTTATGGTCATAATACAATAGAAATTAATGCTAAAAATCTTTACTTCAAAGAGCTGCAACAAAACACTCCTTTGCCAAAAAATGCTACACCACTTAAACACACCAAAGATACACAAGCACTTTTGCAAAACAAAGAAACACCACAAGGACACACCCATAACCGCTTTGAGGGCAATTTAGAAGTCAATGGAATTTTGCAATACTCCATAAGGAAAGATTGGAACGGAATCCACAAAGAATGGGTTTTGTTTTTTGATAAAGTATATTATAAATCTGGACTTATTCCTAAAAATAAGCTGTATTCTACTAAAGAGTCGCTTATACCAGAAAGTGCCTACATAAATATAACAAAGTTTAACAACCAAGAATTGCAAAAATTATTTAATATATCAAAATCTAAACCTTTAACAATTATCGGAGTTAGGGCAAATGGCATACTTAAAGAGTTGAATATCACTACTCACGATGGCGATGAATGGAATTTTTTTGGCAGCGTGAAGAATATCTCATTGTTGGGTAATATAATCTTCAAATATCCAAACAAAAGAGAACTTATAGAATCTATGGGTTTAAGTAATAATATTTTATCCTACGCCTCCAAAGACTCCTACATTAATCTACGAAACTCCCCTAATGGCAAGATTCTGCAAGCAATACAAAAAGATACGATGTTAAATGATTGTAATGCACGAGGAAATGAGCTTAAAAATCAAGGAATATTACTGTCTCTCGGTGTAGATTCCACCAATCCCAAATGGCTAAAAGTAGCTTATATCCCACCAGAAGCAAAAGATACAAGTAAGGCAATCTATGGAGTAATCCACGAAAGTCAGGTAAGTTCTCAGTGTGAAGGCTTTTAAAATGAGTTATTCTCCTATACACCAAACCACAACAGCTAATCCAAACTTTCAAATCAACAGACAAGCAAAACTCTCTCAACACTATATCATTACAGATGCAAAACTGAGCACAAAAAAGCCTCCTTTACAAAACAAGAGCAAAGTTCTTGTACAAAGTGTAAGTTTTAAAGACAAGAAGTATATACATTATAAAGCCAATGACACTCTTACATTTCAAGCTCACTATAATAATACAAAGCTCTCACAAGAACAACTCAAAGAAGCTAAAGCAAATACGAAATGGGCATATATTTTAAGCACAGATGAGATTCTTCCTCAAAAGCCTAATTACAGAAAGATTACACAAGAAGGAAGTGATAATCCTTATATATGTGAATACTATACACTTACTTTAAAAAAAGAATACTTTGATATAAACAAAGCTACTTATCTTCATATCTTTGCTTATATTAATGCTCCAAACAGTAAAGTCAAACAAGTGCTTAAACTTGAATATCCCCTCTCTTTAAGATTTAATGGGAAAGAACTTCATATAGTAGAGTGGGGAAAGGTAAAAAAAGAGAAAAGCTTTGGACTTCATCCCTTAAGTCTCAATAATCCAGAAAGGCAATTTGCTGAATCTAAAAAGTATTTTATACAAATAGACAATATATCCCCTATCCCATTATCTCAAAAAATATATTATCTAGATATATATGATGAAAACAACAACAAAGTAGGAACCATTACAAATAACAATACGCAAAATATAATCAATACAGAGCTTTTAATAGATGATAGTTTCTGCGAACTAGCAAATGTATTGCTAGAATATCAAGGAAAATATGCTGCAAATAGAATAAAGTTAGAGGTGGGGTATGGGGAAAGGAAAAGTGAAATTGATTTGAGAGAAAAGAGTGGTGGAAAGGTTAAGTGGTTTTCACAATTTGAGCCACCTGTTCCAAATTATGGAAATACAGCTTGTTTTAGGGCTTCAAAATACACTGTCCAACAAGCAGGTGTAAAAGATGTTAGTGGTCCATACGAAAAAACATTACAGATAGCAAAAGAAATTAAAAAAGCAAACACTCAGACTGATTATCTATCTATTGATGTTTTGAAAGCAAAACAGGCTGTAAAATATATAAATGAACAATTAGAAAATGCTTACCCCATTGTTGTTGGTGTAGATCATACCTATGGTAATACATACAATACCGATAAAACAACCGATCACTTTATAGTAATCGTAGGCAGAAAATATGATGAAAAAGGAAAATTGTATTATTTATTCTATGAAGTTGGTACACATAGTATCAATGAAAAAACATATCAATGGGGAACAAGCGACAATAATAAGTTATACATACAATCTAATTTTGTGTTAAGTGGACAAACACAAATGGGAAGTAAGAAAAATTACATTGTAACGCAAGTGCGGGTTAATATAAACTAAATATAAGGAGCAAACCAATGAAAAAGCTAATGCTGTATATATCTCTAACAATCTTTCTCAACGCACAGGCAATGGATTTATGGGATACAAATTTTTATGAAATAAATAAAGAGAATGGCAAAGATTGCTTAGTAGCCGATGCAAGTGGATTTAGCTTAAGATTAAATAAAAAATTGCAAAAAATGATTCGTAACTTTGCTATGGAGGCTGAAAGTTTGAAAATTATAGATATTCAAACAAAAAATAATCATATATCCATAAAAGCTATTTCTGTACCACATAATTGTAACGAAATAGGTGTTAGTAAGTGTTTAAATGAGCCCATACAAAATACTACTTCCTACTCACAAGAATATAGCGTGTTTGGCATTGAAATACTTAACGACAATATGCTCTCTGTCAAAGATGAATTTGGAATAAGGTTTTATACAAATAATGCAAAACAATATATGTTGTGTAAATCTCAAATAGAAGTAGAAGAGTAGATTTATACTTGTTTAACAACCACTCTCACCAAGCCAGATTGCAAACCCTCTTTATCCCTTAGATTCAATGGTAATGAATTAGAAATATTAGAGTGGGGGGAAGTGAAAGGGGATAAAATCTTTGCCCTTCATCCCTTAAGTCTCAATAATCCAGCAAGGCAATTTGCTGAATCTAAAAAGTATTTTATACTTACTTTAACTTTTTAACACATAATAAAACACTCTCTCTAACACTCAAAAACACACTAACACATAAAAGCCTTGTATAAAGGGTTTTTTGCATAAGTGTTTTATAATATGCTTATATGTTATAACCCTTTTTTTACTTCCGCTCGATGTTTTTTGTTTGTATCTTATGTGTATTTTAGAATGTATTCTAAAAAAGGATACACAAAAGAATACACAAAAACATTACTACATATTAAAGTATGTTTTATGTGCTTAAAAGGCATATAAAACTACACAATAAAAGCTTATAAAATCCATTAAGTAGAGAATGCAAAA
>NZ_JMKW01000071.1 GCF_000686565.1 Helicobacter bilis ATCC 51630 | reverse complement strand
CAATGCTTACGCAAATATTGTATAATTTTGCCTTTTAATACTCACAAAGAAAGGCTAAAATGTTCTCTCTCTCATCTCGCCGCTATACAGGAGCTAAAACAAAGCTTTTAGATTCTATTGATACAAGCATTTTAAAAAGCTTTGATTATAGAGATAAGAAAAATCTTAGCTTTTTTGATGTGTTTAGTGGCACAGGGGTTGTGAGTGAGTATTTTGCTAAAAAGAAAGAGTTTAGCAATATTATCGTCAATGATTTTTGTTATCTCACAAAAAGGAATTTTTAGGTAAATGTTACCAAATGGTGTTTTAACATACATATCACTTTTCTCATCGGCTGGGGTTGGCTGCTATGGATTCAAAGAAGCTGGATTTGAATGTATTGCTACAAATGAAATACTAGAAAAGAGATTAAATATTCAAAAAATAAATCATAAATGCAAATATGAAAGTGGCTATATATTAGGTGATATAAAAAAACAAGAAATTAAAAATAAAATCTTTAATCAAATTGACCTTTATAAAAAATTAGAAAATGATAAAGTTGATGTGCTAGTGGCTACTCCGCCTTGTCAGGGTATGAGTGTGGCAAATCACAAGAAAAGCCATAATGAAATTGAGCGAAATTCATTAGTTGTTGAGAGTGTTGAGCTTATAGGGCAAATCAAGCCTAGATTTTTTATCTTAGAGAATGTCGCAAGTTTTTATAAAACAGGTTGTGCAGATAAAAATGGGGATATTATAGCAATCGGCGATATGATAGAGAGAAATTTGCATAAAGAATATTCAATATATAATGAAGTGCTAAATTTTAAAAATTATGGAGCAAATTCAAGCAGGACAAGAACCTTAGTAATAGGCGTTTGCAAGGAGCTTAAAAACTATATCACGCCTTTAGAATTATTTCCAAAATACAGCAAAGAAAAAACATTGAAACAAATTATTGCACATCATAAATCTTTAGAATGGGGAGAATATGATACAAAAGACTTTTATCATAGCTTTAGAATCTATCCGCAAAATATGCGTGAATGGATAAAGGATATAAAAGAGGGGCAAAGTGCATTTGATAATAAAGAGCCAAGTAAAAGACCACATAAAATAGAAAATGGAAAAATGATAGAAAATGTCAATAAAAATGGTGATAAATATACAAGGCAGAAATGGGATAGTGTAGCTCCCTGTATTCATACACGAAACGACCAAATGGCTTCACAAAATACAATCCACCCAAAAGATGATAGAGTATTTTCCATAAGAGAGCTTATGGATATGATGAATATACCTCATAGTTTTAAGTGGCTTCCCTTTGAGCTGGACTATCTTAACTCTTTAAGCAATGATGAAAAATGCAAAGTATCAAAACGAAGCGAAATGAATATAAGACAAAGCATAGGCGAAGCAGTGCCAACTATTATTTTTAGTCAAATTGCAAATAATATTAAAAATTTTATGAAATTAAATAATCTTAGCGATAAAGAAATAAAAAATTTAATTACAAACCATAATTTACAAGATTTCAATAATCTAAAAAACTTCATAGAAAAAAATAGGGATTTTTTCTCACAAGCTACATTGGCAAATATAGCAGAAATATCAAATATGCAAAGAATTCAAAATTCCGCCTATTTCACTAATAAATTTATTCTTAATGAGATTACTAAAACTCTACCCACTTTTGATAAAGATTCTATTGACATTATTGAGCCTAGTGCTGGTTGTGGAAATTTTTTACCCATAATTTTTAAAAAATATGAAAATGTTAAACAAGTCAATTTAAAAATTATTGATATAGATTCTAAAAGTTTGCAAATTTTAAAAATTATTTATGAAAATCAAGCACCAAAAAATTTTAATCTAGAATTTATTTGTGATGATTTTTTGCATTTTAATTGCAGAGATACAGATTTAATAGTTGGCAATCCGCCATTTAGCAAAATAAAAGGTAAAAATTTAGCATTCTTATTTTTAGAAAAATCACTAAAAATAGCCGATAAAGTATCGATGATAATGCCAAAAAATCTGCTTAATACAAAAGAATATGAGACACTGCGACTTGAGTTGGAGAAAAAAGGCGTTAAAACTATACTAGATTTTGGGGAGCTTGGTTTTAATGGGGTTTTAATAGAAACAATAAATATAACAACAGGCAAATCAAAAGAAATACAAATCAAATCTTTCCCTATGGGTTTAAGCACATTGCAAAAGCATTCTTATGTTTTTGATAAAAAATTACCATATTGGGTTATTTATAGAAATGATTTTTTTGATAATATATTTAAGACTTTAGAATGTGGTATTTTTGAATCTTTTAGAGATAGACAATTAACTAACAGTAACACAAGCACGATGAAAAATGATATACAAGTTAT
The DNA here is from genome assembly GCF_000686565.1 of Helicobacter bilis ATCC 51630. Lineage (GTDB taxonomy): Bacteria > Campylobacterota > Campylobacteria > Campylobacterales > Helicobacteraceae > Helicobacter_A > Helicobacter_A bilis. The sequence goes on along the minus strand of NZ_JMKW01000071.1, from coordinate 5,298 downwards.
TAAGTCTCGCAATATCAATGATAATGGCAACATTATATCAATACAAGGGTATGATAGCTACATATCAAAAGATAATTTATCTTTATTTAAAGTTTTTGAATTTTTAGATAGAGATGATGTTTATCTTACTCCAAATATGACCTATAATCCAAGATTAATACAAAAACAAAAGGGCTATGTTGTAAATGGTTCTGTGGCAATTTTGATTCCTAAAAAAACAATCAGCCTTACAAAAAAGCAATTAGACTATATTGCAAGTGATGAATTTAGAAAATTTTATAAAATCGCACGCAATTATCAAACTAGAACACTCAATATTGATAGCACGAGTTGTTTTTGGTTTGGTATAAAAAGGGGTAAAAAATGAAAAATGAACAAATTATAAATTTTTTAAATTCTTATGATTACGATATTAGACAAAGTGGAAATGCTAGGTGGATTGACCAAAAATGCACTTGTGATGTGCTATCAATCATCGCAGACTGCATTTTAGAATATACAAATTATGACAAGACCATACAATTTTCTATCAACGATATTTGGCAAAGTGAGTATGCAAATGAAAATGTTACTGCTATTTTTTCTAAACCCAGCACAGATTCTACTAAAGCAAAAAATGAATATGATAAGTTTTTCTCACAGCCCATAAACTTATTTGCATATAGTCAAGTTTTAAAACACATAGGCAAAAAAGGAAATAAAAACTTCTTTGTTATAAACAATATAGAATTATTAGAATTTATCGCAATGCGTGATATGAATGCTCTTTTATTCTTGCAACTATATATAGAAAAAGTTCTACTTGATAGTGGAATTTATGATAAATTTCAACATTTTTTAGAGATACAAACTAAAGATAGTTTTAAAAAATTAAAGGATAGTTTTATTAGCTTTACAATAGAACATACACCTATAAATCAAAGCGTTGAATGTGGCAGAATCTTTACTAAGATTTTAAATCCACTTGCTTTTAAGAAGCACAAAAAAGGCACAATGAAAGGGAATTTATCAAAAACAATCATAACCCTAGATGAATTAAAATACAACCGCATAAATTGGCGTGATGCACATAGCGGAAAAGATAAAAATATCACAAGAAAAGAATATGGGCAAATGGATTTTATAGCACAAAAATATACACAATACACGATACAAAAAGCTAAGAAAATCATTCGTCGCTATAATGATAAATTCAATAATGGCTTATCAGAAGTTAAACAAAATGGTGAAAATGTAAATGCCACGCAGATTCATCATATATTTCCAGCAAATGAATTTCCAAATATTGCAGATTTTGTAGAAAATCTCATTGCATTGACGCCAAATCAACACTTTTCTTACGCACACCCAAATAATCAAACAAGCTATATTGACAGAGATTTTCAATACATTTGTTTGTTGGCAAAAACAAATACAATAATGAATGATTTAACACAAACTTACGATTTTAACAACTATAAATTTGTATTAAACGAGGGGCTAAACACGAAAGATTTTGAAACAATCTTTGATTTTGCAACACTTATTGCGACATTAGATTATTTTTATTCTGATTTTAAGGCAACAAACTATCAAATTTTAGTTGAGCATAACAAACCAAAAACTTAAAGCATACAAACAAACTTTATACGGCATCAAACCCAGATTCAAACAATGCTTGAAAATTTATAATAATCCTACAAAATTCATAAATCCCCTTGACAAACACTAGGTGTTAGGCTTTATACTTTCATTTTATTTTATATTGGCATTGTAGATTCTAGGTTGTCATACTGAAGCTATAAGCTGAAGTATCTAGCATAGAATCTAAACAAGATATTTCGTGCTATGCACTCAATATGACAAGATTCTAGATTTTAGTCAAATGTGTGCAGGGCAAAAGGACATTTCTTAGAATCTTAATTGCAAGATTGCCACTAGATTCTACAAAAACCTACAAGGACACAACTATGCAAAACATTAACAAAGCAAAAGCTACAACAAACGCTACGCCAAGCACAGATAGAGACATTTTCACGCGTGATATAAATGGGGAGTTAATAAGCCCTGATGATAAGGATTTCTCACAGATTTTAGCCGTTATAGAAAACACACAAAAGCTAGTCCATAAGCTAAACACACAAATGCTAGATAAAGATTCTGCAAGGGCTATTTTTAGTGAGATTGTAGGCTATGAAGTGGATTCTAGCGTGTGGATATTCCCGCCTTTTTATGTGGATTTTGGACGCAATATCAAGGTAGGCAAAAACTTCTTTATGAATAGCTCTTGCACTTTTATGGATAGGGGCGGGATTACAATTGGCGATGATGTGTTTATCGCGCCTAAAGTGTGCTTAACTACAATCAATCACGATTTTAACCCCTACAATCGCAAGGCGACTTTTTGTAAGCCCATTGTGATAAAAGATAGGGTGTGGATAGGGATAAATGCCACGATTTGCCCGGGCGTTACCATTGGGGAAAATTCAATCATTGCCGCAGGAAGTGTGGTAACTAAAGATGTCCCGCCAAATGTCATTGTAGGTGGGAATCCCGCTAAGATTCTAAAAACACTTTAAAAACCTTTAGGGCGTAAGGCTATCGCAAAGCCCTTAAGGCTACTCTGCAAATAGCCCTATATGCTTTCTTGCATAGGTTGCATTAGAATCTAGGGCAATTTGGCAGAGTTTATAGGCAAAATCCGCATAGCCGATGATAGATTGACCTTGCGTATTTGTATGGAAGCACTCATTAGAGATTTGCACACTCTCCCCCTTTGGCTTCTCAGGCACAAACTCCGCCGCTGGACTGACAAAGCACCACTGCAACTTGCTAGATTCTTTAAGATACTTTAGCACTTCGCTATGAGCTAGGGCTAGAGGTTTGTATGCTTCAGGGAAACTAGGCGTATCCATAAGCTGCGTATGAGAATCCACATAAAGGCTTCCTGCCCCACCCACGATAAACAAAGCCCCCTTGCTTCCTTGCAGAATCTGCTCCAAGTGCATAATATGTTTTTGATATAGGCTAAGATTCTGCCATTCGCCAAAAGCATCAAATATCACATCAAAATGTCTTAAATCGCTAGAATCTAGTGTGAAAATATCCTTTTTTACCACGACTAGATTATCTAAAAGCCCTTTTACATCGCCTTTTTGCACAGATTCACTTTGCAAACAATTCTCTAGCCACTTTATATCAAACATTTCTCGCACAAATGCACACACACTTGCCTCTTGAAGTAATGCTTCTTTTACCAAAAGTCTCCCCGCCTTGCCATTTGCCGCTAAAACTGCTACTTGTAACATTATGTATCCTTTTTATAAATTTACCCTTTTAGTTTTTGGAATCTAAAAGGGCTTTGAAATGATAAAGTAGCAATATACAAAAATCAAGTAGAGATAATTTTATAATATAGGTATAAATTTAGTAGTATTGTGTAAAATAGGAAAAAATAGGCTATAATTTTTTCCTATTTATCACTTCAAGGAATGTGTATGAAAGATTTTTTCTCCGTGTGTCCTGTTGAAACGACACTCAATCTTATAGGCAATAAATGGAAGTTTCTCATTATCCGCGATTTGCTTCAAGGCACAAAACGCTTTGGTGAGCTGAAAAAAAGTATCGGTGCAAGTAAAAATCAAAGCATTTCTCAAAATGTGCTTACACAGAATCTGCGTGAATTAGAAGAAGCAAAGCTCATCGCACGCAAGGTTTATGCTGAAGTCCCCCCCCCCCACGCGTAGAATACAGCCTAACCCCACTTGGATTCACTCTGCAGTCTGTTTTGACAAGTCTAGAATCTTGGGGTAGAAGCTATCAAAATTTATAAAGTTAAGATTCTAAGAATGCTTTAGAATCTTGCGTGATATAGAAATGATAAGAGACTGCAAAAAGGCGATGCTATGTATTGCTATTTTCTTTTTTATGTGTTTGTCCCCACGCACACATAGAATCTAAAACCGGTATGAGCGATTTCCCACGAGATGATAGGCTGTATTCAACTTTAGGCGGGATTTGCGGATATTCTTTGCGTTTGATTAAGTCATCACTCTCAAGCTCTCGCAACGCATTTGTAAGTGATTTAAACGACACGCCATCAATGTAGCGTTTTAGCTCGTTATAGCGGACAACTTCAAAACGATGAAGTGCATATAGAATAGTCATCTTATATTTGCCGCTAATAAGACTTAAAGTGTAGGCAAATGGACTCTCACAAAGCAAACAATTATGGATAGATTCTGTATTTTTTGGATTTTTCTGCATATTTTCACCTTTTTTATTTGTAGCTAGATAGCTTAAATGTGAATGCGTATTTTACTCTACTTTTGGTAAGTATATTACTTTATTTTGCGTATTATATTTTTGTGAGCTTTGATTTATAATTTTGTAAATTTTAGGATTTAGAAAAGGAATAGTGATGAATAAAGTCAAAATTGAAGTGATAAAAACGCATTTTGATGAAGAGTTAGCTAAAGAATATGGCGTGGAATGTGCGTGTCCTATACACAAGGTTGGAGAGAGTTTTATCTCGCTTGGCTTTGATAAACCGCAAGGATTCTGCGATGAGGCGTGGAAGGCGATTTATCAATATGTGTTTGCACTCGCACATAGCGATAAAGACAGCGTATTTTACTTTAAAGATTGGATTAAAAAGCCCGGTGTAGCGATAAACTCGTGCAATGATGGAATCCGCCCAGTGATTTTTAAACTCACAAGGCTAGATTCTAAAGCACAGGCAAATGACTTTTATAATGAGTGAAAATGAGTAAAGTAGCATTGCTTAGAAATGGCAGTGAGAAATTTGGCAATTACAATTTACAAACAAAGATGATAGTAATTGGCTACAACATTTTTCAAAGATTCTAAAACACTTTAGAATCTAATGCAGGGATTATAGAGGTAAAGTATTTTGATATGGGAAGATTCTAAAATTATATAGATTTTTCCCCCTTGAGCTACACCAAGTGTCAGGCTTTATACTGAAGTTTTTGGGATTGCATTTAATACGCGTAATATCATTGATAAAATGCTCTCTGCCAAAAACCTCATCACACAGGATTTTGACATAATGTCCTACCTTATCATCAATGTGTAAATACAGGCTTCCCTTTTCGCTCATCAACTCCTTAATGAGAACTAGGCGATAATAGAGAAATTCTAAATACGATTCTAGGCTAAATTTATCTTTATAGGCGATTTGTGAATCCAAACTCGCACTCATTGTGCTACCTAGCCTAAAAATATGATTTGTGCCAAATGGAGGGTCAATATAGACTAAATCAATGCTATTTTTAAAACTTTTGACTTGATTTTGCA
>NZ_JMKW01000070.1 GCF_000686565.1 Helicobacter bilis ATCC 51630 | reverse complement strand
TTTGCATTACTACATAAAATCACAAGCAAAATAACACATATTCTAAAGATTTCAGTTTTGATTATGGTGTATGAATAAGGTTTTAAAGTTTTGTTTCTTTCCTGTCTTTAAAATACCCTTAATAACTTAAAATACAAGCCTTTTTTATATGATTTTTATCTAGTGATTATATATTACATTTTCACTTTACAAAGTGTTACAAACTAAGCAATGCAAAATTACAAATTAATTAAAGCTTTGATACAAATTAAAATTACATAAGCAAACAATGCTTTATTTTTGCATTCTCTACTTAATGGATTTTATAAGCTTTTATTGTGTAGTTTTATATGCTTTATTAGCACATAAAACATACTTTAATATGTAGTAATGTTTTTGTGTATCCTTTTATGTATCCTTTTTTAGAATACATTCAAAAATACACATAAGATACAAACAAAAAAACATCAAGTGGAAGTAAAAAAAGGAATTATAACATATAAGCATATTATAAAACACTTATGCAAAAAATCCTTAATTTAAGGCTTTTGTGTGTTTGCGTGTGGGGTGCTAGTGAATATAAAAAGCCAATAATAACATGCAATTGCAACACAACGCAATAAGGATAATTATGACACCTCCCCCCCCCCCATATATAATCAGACACGAGATACATAATGCACAGCACTGCACTCTACTATTTGGAAAATTGCTGATGAATTACGCGGAAGCGTTGATGGCTGGGATTTTAAAATGTATGTTTTAGGATTCTTATTCTATCGTTTTATAAGTGAGAATCCTGCGGAGCATATCAATGCCAATATGCGTGAATGCGGTGAAATAGATTTTGATTACACACACTTAAGCGATGAAGAGATCATTAAAGATAATGATATTAAAGAGAATATCATAAATCAAAAAGGCTTCTTTATTATGCCAAGCGAACTTTTTATTAATGTTCTGCAAACACATAAGAGCGATGCAACAAATCTAAATGCAACCTTAAGCAATGTCTTTAGAAATATAGAATCTTCAAGCATAGGCACTAAAAAGTGAAAATGGCTTTAAAGGTTTGTTTAATGATATTGATGTGAATTTTAGCACTAACTTAGGCGAAAGATCCCTTATTAAACGCAATGAAAGGCTTTATAAAGTAATGGAGGAAATCTCAAAACTTGATTTGGATTATAGCGATAACGCTATTGATGCTTTTGGCGATGCGTATGAATATCTTATGCGTATGTATGCGGGTAGTGCGGGTAAAAGTGGTGGCGAGTTTTTTACCCCGCAAGAGGTAAGTCATCTATTAGCAAGGCTTGTTAGCTATGGTAAGCAAAGTGTAAATAAAGTCTATGACCCAGCCTGTGGGAGCGGCTCACTGCTTTTACAATTTGCTAAAGTGCTAGGCAAAAATAATGTCAAAAATGGATTCTATGGGCAAGAGATAAATCCTACAAGCTACAATCTCTGTCGCATTAATATGATTTTGCATAATGTAGGCTATGAAAACTTTGATATTTCTCTAGGCGATACGCTTTTAGAGCCAAAGCACGAAGATAATGAGCCTTTTGATGCTATTGTCTCAAATCCCCCTTATTCTATCAAATGGGCAGTGATTCTAATCCACTTCTTATAAATGACCCACGATTTGCTCCCGCTGGTGTCTTAGCCCCTAAATCCTATGCGGATTTAGCCTTTGTTATGCATATGATCTCTTGGCTCTCTCCCTCTGGCACTTGTGCGATTGTAGCATTCCCCGGTGTGCTTTATCGTGGTGGTGCAGAGAAAAAGATACGCAAATATTTAGTAGATAATAACTTTATAGATCCTTATCCAACTTCCGCCAAATTTATTTTTCGGCACAAATATCGCTACTTCTATCATTGTATTAAAGAAGAATAAGCAAAATGACAAAGTCTTATTTATTGATTCAAGTGAGCTTTTCAGCAAGGTTACAAATAAAAATATATTAGAAATTAACCACATCATTGCTATTGTAGAATCTTATGCCAAGCGTGAAGATAAAGAATATTTTTCTTCTTTAGTAAATTTTGAAGAAATACAGGCAAATGATTACAATCTAAGCGTTTCAAGCTATGTAGAGCAAAAGGATACGCGTGAAGTTATAGACATTAAAGCCCTAAACGCAGAAATTAGCCAAATTGTAGAAAAGCAAAATAGCCTAAGAATACAAATAGATTCTATTGTAAAGTCCCTAGAAAGTGTAAGTTAATAAAAGGGGGCAGATGAATGACAAGCTTAAAACTTATCTTAGACACACAAACGCCAAATCTACCATAGCCGCAGATTTTACCCCAAGCAAAAGAGCAGATTCTATCTATCAAAGTGAAGCGGCGTTAGAAGAAGAGTTTATTGCTAAATTACAATCACAAGGCTATGAATACGCTAAAATCACTAATGGAGCAGACTTAGATCTAATCTTAGATTAAAGTTACAAGAATTAAACTCAATAACACTAAGTGATACAGAATGGAAGAATTTTTTTAACAAAGTCTTAGCTAAAAGCAATGATTCTATTGTAGAAAAAAGCATATTAATACAAGAAGATTATATTCAACCATTAGAAAGAGATGATGGCAGTTTTATAAATCTTAAGCTTATAGATAAAGAGCATATACATAAAAATTCCCTTCAAGTTATTAATCAATATCAAGCCACCACAGAAACACGAAGGCATAGGTATGATGTAACTATTTTAGTCAATGGACTGCCTTTAGTGCATATTGAGCTAAAGCGTCGAGGTGTAAGCCTACACGAAGCCTTTAAGCAAATCAATCGCTATGGCAGAGAGAGCTTTTTTGGTGGAAATGCCTTGTTTGAATTTGTGCAGATTTTTGTTATCAGCAATGGCACACAAAGCAAATATTATTCAAACACTACGCGAGATTTTCACATAAAAACACAAAACAATATAAAAACCGCTAAAACCTCCCATAGTTTTGAATTTACAAGCTATTTTAGCGATGAGAAAAATAACATTATAAATGACCTTATAGACTTTGCTAAAAGCTTTTTTGCTAGACATACACTCTTAAATATTCTTATATCTTACTGCGTGCTTGATGTAGATAGAAAGCTTTTAGTTTTACGCCCCTATCAAATCGCTGCGTGTGAGAAAATCTTACAAAGACTTGCTATAAGCTATCACAATGGATTCTATAAAAAAGGCACAGAGCAAAAAAGCGGTGGCTATATATGGCACACCACAGGCAGTGGTAAAACTTTGACTAGCTTTAAAACCGCTCAACTCATAAGCAATATAGCAGAAATACATAAAGTGCTTTTTGTCGTAGATAGAAAAAATTTAGACTATCAAACGATGAAAGAATGCGACAGATTCCAAAAAGGCGCAGCAAGTGGTAGTAAAAACACAAAAGAGCTAAAAAATAGACTTATTAGCACAAGTAAAGAACATAAGATAATAATCACTACCATTCAAAAACCCTCTCGTTTTATCACTCAAGCAAATAAAAATGATGAAATTTTTGATAATCATATAGTAATGATTGTTGATGAATGCCACAGAAGCCAATTTGGAGCAATGCAAAAACTCATCAAAAAATCCTTTAAAAAACTCTATCTTTTTGGCTTTAGCGGCACACCCATTTATACAGAAAATGCGCAAGGATTTGAGACTACTGAAAGTGTCTTTGGAGAGCGTTTGCACAGCTATACCATTATCCACGCTATACGGGATAATAATGTCCTGCCTTTTCGCGTAAGCTATCACTCCACAATAAAACAAAGGCAAGATTTTGATACAAGTAAAGATAAGAAAGTAAAAGCCAATGATACTGATGAAGCCCTGCTATCTCCCCAACGCATAGATTACATTACAAACTACATTTTAGAGCATTTTGATACCCAAACTATGCGTAATGCCAAAGCCTACACCCTAAATGGCAAACGCTTAAGAGGCTTTAATGCTATCTTTGCTACTCAATCTATCCCTATGGCTATGCAGTATTACAAAGAGTTTCAAGCAAAGCTAGATAAGATTCCAGAATCTCAAAGACTAAAAATAGGCATTATTTACAGCTATGCACCAAATGATGAACTAGAATCTTTAGAATCTGCACAAGAGTTAGAAGAAAACGCAGAGATAAACGCCCTAGAACAATCACAAAGAGATTTGCTAGATTCTGCTATAAGCGATTATAACGCAATGTTTAATAGCAATTTTGATAGCTCTGCTGAAGGATTCCAAAATTATTATAAAGACTTTTCACTAAGACTAAAAAATCGCGAGTTAGACCTTGCCATTGTAGTCAATATGTTTCTAACAGGCTTTGATGCTACAACCTTAAATACGCTTTTTGTAGATAAGCCCCTGCGTTATCACGGACTTTTACAAGCCTACTCTCACACCAATAAAATCCTAAATGCAGTTAAAAGATTTGGCAATATCATCTGCCTTAGAGACTTACAAGAGCCAACAGATAAAGCCCTAGCCCTTTTTAGTGATGAAAATGCTAAAAGCATAGTGTTTTTACGCAGTTTAGAAGATTATCTCAATGGCTACATTGATGACAAAGGCAAAAAGCATAAAGGCTATTTAGAATTATTAAAAGAATTACAAGCAAAATTCCCACTCACAAACTTCCTAGAATCCACCCTAACAGAAACGCAAAAAAGGACTTCCTAACAATCTTTGGCAAGATTCTAAAGCTTCATAATATACTTGAAGTCTTTGATGATTTTAGCGACCAATTGAACGAACGCGATAAACAAGACTATCAAAGCTACTATATAGAAACCTATCAAAACCTAAAATCCAAACCATATAGGAACAAACAATGAAACAAACACAAAACGACACGCACCCATTAGAATCCTTACTACAACAAGACTGCCCTAATGGTGTGGAGTTTAAAGAGCTTAGGGAATTTTTACAATACAAACAGCCAACAAAACACATTGCAAAAGATACTTCCTGTTGTGATGAATATGAAATGCCCGTTTAACTGCTGGTGCTTCTTTTATCTTAGGCTATACAAATGAAACAAGCGGAATCTATCAGGCAAGTGAAGAGCAGCCTTGTATTATATTTGACGACTTTACAACCTCTTTTCATTGGGTAGATTTTCCTTTTAAAATCAAATCTTCAGCAATGAAAATTTTAACACCACCATTGCGAGATTCTGCGTTAGCAGAATCGTGCCAATCCACAAATTCCATGCAAATAGATTGCACGAAGTTATTCCAACTTATCACAACGACAATTTAAGCGATTCTACTTCGCAAAATATCATAAAAAGCAGAATCCGCATATCCAAATCACACAAGGAAATAGAACGCATTATATACACACTCTCATAGACATGCTATAATAAAAATAAAAATGGATTCTATATGATAACGCGTATTTTGATCGATAAATCACCTGCATTTTCACATATAAAGCTAGATTTGCATAAAGGCTTTAATGTTATAAGCGGGGTAAGTGGTAGCGGGAAGTCTGTGTTTTTACATGCAATGCTTAGTGCTTTTGGGTTGAAAGAATCTCATGCAGCATTGGTTGAGATAAATCTTACATTGCGATTGAAAGAGCTTGGCATTTGCTTAGAAGACTTTGGTATAGCAGGAGATCTTGACACAGATGATTTTGATATAAAAGATTCTAATGTTAAAGATTCTACAATACAGGCAGACTCTAATAAGCAAATAGAATCTAAAACAAATAAAGATTCTAAAATGCAACAAGTCTCTAGCACAAATGAAGACTCTGCATTGCAAACAGATATTAATGTGCAAATAGATTCTAATGTGAAAGACTTAGTAGCACAGACAGAATCTAAAACACAACGAGATGCTACTGCAAATAAAGATTTATCATTACAAGCAGATTCCAATCAGCAAAGAGTTTCGGCAATACAGGCAGACAATGATATACAAACAGATTCTGCCATACAAACAGAATCTAAAACAAATAAAAACCCTAACAAACAAAAAGATTCTAAAATAAGCAACAATTCTAAGATAAGCAAAGAATCCGCAACACAACAAGATTCTATACTACAAACAGACATTCACATGCAAATAGATTCTAACAAGCAACAAGCTTCAACAACACAAGCAAACAAAGATTCCACCAAGCAAAAAACCCCCAGCAATAATCTCGTTATCTCCGTCCTAAAAAAGCAAAATACAAGGTATTTTATCAATAATCAAGCGATTTCTAAAAAGAAATTAAGCGAGATAGCACACCATTTTATAAAATACATAAGCATTAAAGATGGCAATGAGCTAGAAAATGACTATATGCTACATATACTAGATTCTATCACCATGCAAAAAGATTCTAAATTTAATGAGATTTTGCAAGAATATAATCAAACCTTTATCGAGCATAAGCAATGCAAGATAAAATTGCAAGAATTAGAAGAAATGCAAAGAAATATTGAAAACCTAAAAGATTTCGCGCAATTTGAGATTGATAAAATCACAAAGGCACAGCCCCAAATTGGCGAGTATGAAAAGCTTATGAGTGATAAAAAGCTATTAAGCAAAAAAGAAAAGGTTATGGAGACTTGCAATAAGGCTTTGCTTGAGCTTGATAGCCTAGATTCTATATATAAAGCTTTTGAATTGCTAAATATTGATAATGCGAGTTTTCTCTCTCATATAATGGAGGCAAGGGGGCATATAGAAAATGGCTTAGATGAGTTTAATAGCCTTGATATAGATATAGAATCTTTACTTGAGAGAATAAGCCTATTAGCAGATATTATCCGCAGATATGGCAGTGAAGAAGACGCACTGAAACACCTTGCCATGCAGCAGCAAAAATTGCAAGAGTATGAAAGCATTGAGTTTGATAAAACAAAGATTGAAGAAAAGTTTTTAAACCTTACAAAAAGATTAGAGAATCTTGCAAATACCCTGCATGAAAAGCGAAAAGCTTACCTGCCTATATTTGTAGAAAAGCTAAATTACTATGCAAAAGAGTTGCGATTAGAATCTGTAAGTATAGACCAAAATAAGATTGAATGCTATCAGTATGGACTAGATTCCCTGCAAATCTATCTAGCTTCAAAACAAAAAAGTGTTTTATCATCAGGCGAGTATAATCGTATGCGACTTGCTATGCTTTGTGTAGCGGCAAGTTATAATACATATAGCGAGGGGATATTAATCCTTGATGAGATTGATGCAAATCTAAGCGGGGAAGAAAGCGAAGGTGTAGCAAAACTCTTGCAATTTTTATCAAAGCATTATCAAGTCTTTGCCATCTCTCATCAGCCTTTCATGCCTTTATTATGCGATAGGCATTATCTTGTGAGTAAAGAGAGTGAAAGCACAAGCACAATAAAGCTTTTAAACGAAAAAGAGCGTATAAAAGAAGTAGCACGCATGATAAGTGGCTCAAAGCTAGATAAACACGCCCTAAGCTATGCAGAAACACTTTTGCAACAGCAGCAAAACTCATACTAAGTTGCTACAATAATGGCTTTATAATAAGGACAAACTTAATGGCTAACACGACACAAAATTTAGTTGATTCAAATAACAATATTATATACAAAGAGTTTCCGCCTTTATGGGAGCAGATTAAAGAAGACTTTCACACACCGCAGAAAAAAGACCCAGCCTTTAATCATTTTTTAGAGCTTTTTTTAAATTATCCCGGGCTAATTGCAATCGTGCATTATAGAATCGCACATAGATTCCATAAAAAAGGATTCAAGTTAATAGCCCGTCTCATCATGGGCTGGACGCAGTTTCTAACAAATATTGACATCCATCCCGCAGCCTATATTGGCAGACGAGTGTTTATTGACCATGGCATTGGTGTAGTGATTGGTGAGACCGCACAAATTGGCAATGATGTAACGATCTATCAAGGTGTTAGTCTTGGCGGTGTGAGTTTAGAGAGGACAAAGCGACACCCTACAATCTTGCATAATGCAATCATTGGTGCAGGGGCAAAAGTGCTAGGTGATATTGTGATTGGCGAACATGCAAAGATTGGCTCAAACTCTGTTGTAATCAAAGATGTGCCAGATAAAAGCACTGCCGTTGGCATTCCGGCTAGAGTGATTAATAAGGAAGAAAAAAGTGAGAATAATGAGAAGCCAACAAGGACAAAGCTGCCAGATATAGACCAAAGCATGTTTGAATACATGCTATGCAGGATTAAGATTCTAGAAGATATTCTTACAAATATGCCAGATGATAATACAAAGTGCAAGGACTTTTTACGCAAAAGAAGCGAAGAGTTAAGCACAAAGGAAAAAGAGCTAGGAAAAGCGTATGAAGACTTTTTACAAGCATTAAACAAAAGGGATAAGACAAACTCTTAAATTTAGATTCTAAAGCTTGTCATTTTAAGCATTAGTGCGAAATATCTTTTTTAGAATCTAAGTTATAGAATCTAGGCTTAAAATATTTTGCTATGCTAAACATAAAAAATACAAGATTCTATAATGCTAAAATGTTAAGACTTCATAGCCAATAAACCTTAGAGAAAAGTCCAAACAAAGTTTAAGCTGTGGATTGTCCCTAAATCTAAGTCATTATGTTTGCTGTAGATATTTGCACGATAGGTAATATCGGTATTGACTAAAAGTGGACTTATTTTTAATAAGCCTAAGCCTACTTCAATATATGCTCCATTTGCTTTGAGATTATGCGTCTGGCTAAAATTTGCTCCAGCACCAATTATAATTGAGCCTATGCCTGTAAGCCCTTCTGGGTGGATATATAGCACTCCGCCCACAGAGTGAGTGGGAGCATAAGTGTCCATATAAAGATATTTAAGCCTTACACCAAATCCTATTTCATAATCAGTAAAAGGAATGGATACAGAAGGCTTTAAACCAAATTCATCATTTACAAAGAAATTCCACCCTACA
>NZ_JMKW01000069.1 GCF_000686565.1 Helicobacter bilis ATCC 51630 | reverse complement strand
TCTAGACTAAAACCACAAATCGCCCTTGTAGCAAGGCTAAGGGAGCTAGATACTATGCTAGAAAAAGGACTAGAGAAAGGGAAGCTATGCTAGAGATTTTATATTATATTTTTATATTTCCAGTAGAACAGGTGCTTGAGTGGGCTTTATTTACACTTTTTAAGGCAACTAAGAATTATGGCATAAGCATTATTTTACTCTCTCTTATAATGCAGCTTTTTATGCTAAAACTCACTTTTTACTTTGATAAAAAAGTGGCTTCCTTTGGAGTGTTAAAAGCACAATGTGATAGTAAGATTAAAGAGTTTAAAAGAGTATTTAAAGGTGCAGAACTGCAAAGCTATATCCGCACACTCTATAAGCAAAGGCATTTTCACCCCATTTTTGCCTTATTTGGCTTAGGGGGATTAGCATTACAAATTCCATTTTTTATTGCAATGATTCATTTAGTAGAGAATGCGGAGTATTTGCAAAGTGTCCGCTTTCTATGGATAGATGATTTAAGCAAACCAGATTCTATTATGTTATTTGGTTTAAGTATCCATATACTGCCTTTACTTATGACTATTTTTACTTTAATCAATGTCTTTTATAGCTCAAAAGAGCTAGGTGCGAGAGTGCAAGGGAGTTTGATTGCCTTATTATTCTTGGTGCTACTTTATAGTATGCCGAGTGCGTTAGTATTATATTGGACTTGTAATATGGCGTTTGCGTTGTTTAAAGAGATATTTAAGCAATGTAGAAATAAAAGGCATTCAGTATTGAGCGATAAATCAGGGAGTGCTTCGCCTTACTCACTGCGGTGTATGTCCAATACGCCTCATTCGCAAGACTTGCACAACCCTAATTTCTCATCTCAATCCTTAGAATGCCGAGACTCTAACACTAGAATTGTGGATTCTCAAAATACAGAATCTAAGCTAGATTCTAAAACTGCAAATCCAAGCCAAAACCCTAAAAACACACAATCCACAAAACTACAAGGAAAATTTAAGACTCTATTATTTAACATTTTCACCCCATACACCGCCCTAGATTCTAAAGCCTATACAAATTATCGCAATATTAGCATTCTAGCTATTCTTAATATCTGCTTTATAATATGTGTCTTTAGCCCTTATGCTATTTATAGCAGTGATGTCTCTCAATTTGACACAAGCCAAACATATCAAACACTAGCAGTTTTATTTGGTGCATTCCTTTGTTCTAGCTTTATGGTTATCTATATTACAAGCTTTTTTTATAAAACACGACTTTTTAAGTTTGGTGTATATGTTGCAAGCATATTATTTCTTATCGGGGTCATCAATACATTTATTTTTGTAGGTGATTATGGGGCTATGGATCATTTTGTCTTACAAAAACCAGAGTTTAATAATCCAAATAATCTTTTATATGCCTTGTGTGCTTTTATAGCAAGTGTAGCGATTGTGTATTTTTGTTTTAAATGGCTGAAGAGTATTTTTAGTGTTAGTCTCATTAGTCTTTGTGTGCTAAGTGTTATATCTTTCTTTAATATTATGGAAGCAAATAAAACTTATATAGTCCCAAAAAGCCTTGTTGCAGAGGATAACAATCTGCAACCTTATGAAAAAGAATTATTCTCTTACTCTAAGACTGAAAAGAATATCATAGTTATGGTGCTTGATGCATTCAGTGGCTCACATATGCATCCACTCTTAGAGCAATTCCCAGAGTTTAAAACACAGCTTGATGGCTTTGTGCTATTTGATAACGCTATATCTACGACAAACTCTACTATTCATAGTATTGCTACGCTTATCGGCGGGGAGCATTATGCTGTATATAATATGAATGCCAGAAAAGATAATCTTGATGATAGTATCACTGAAGCCTTTGGTGTTATAGGTGATACTTTTGTAAAGAACGGCTATGATGTGGGGTATTTTATGGGGGAATCGGCCAAAGCAGCCAAATACATACAGGCTTATAATCAAAATATTTTTGTAACACAAAATGGATATGCCTATATCGACTATTATCTTACACACCACCCGGAAGACACAATTGCTTTCAAACTTGCAAATGAAGGTAATGCAGCGATATATAAACGCTTATTAAGTTATGGGACATTTCGTTTTAGTCCAGAAGCATTGCGTTCTAAAATATATAACAATGGAAAATGGTTCCGATATAAGGGGTTGGGCTACAGAATCATGGACCCAAACGTTAGAGGATCGTTAGGATATACTTCATCAATGTATGCTTTTACCCATTTGCACAATACAGAATCTAAAAAGCCAACTTTTAAATACTTGCATACATGTATTACTCATCCCCCATATGCCATGTATTACAATGGAAAAAAATGCTTATTTCAAGGACCAAAAAATCAACTTGCCAACAAAACGGCATGGCATGACCATCCACATAAAGAAACAATGTCATATAGCTATCAAGGCGAACGAGACTTCTTCTTCAAACATTATGATTCTGAAGCATGCGCATTAAATTATCTCGATTATCTTATACAATGGCTTAAAGATAATGCAATTTACAATAACACGCAGATACTTATCGTAAGCGATCATGGATCACCAGATAGTATGGGAATACCACGCTTTATAATAGAAAAAAATGGGCGACCCGAAACCATATTTTTATTTAAAGATTTTAATACAAGCGGAGAGTTAAAAGTAGATTCTAGACTTATGGCAAATTATGATATTTCAAGCATTTTTTGCGAAAATCTTCCTAATGGTTGTCCTAATGTGCCAAAGAATATACTTAAAAATTATCCAAACAATAGAAAAATTATTACTGCAACCCCGATTACAAGCGATCTAAAAAAAACACAAAAAAACGAATGGATTATTGACCATTATTTCCAAGTCAAAGGTAATATTTATGATGAAAATAGTTGGCAAGATATCACAGAAGAAGTTAAAGATGACACATTAAAGATTGATGGGATAAGGCATTAGGAATTGTTGTTTGCTATTGCTTAACTTGGGGTTTATCATAGTGCAATTTTGCATTTAAAGAATAAAAGCATTTGTCGTATTTGAGCATTAGAAAAATAAACTATCCTTGAACACATCTCTTACTTGAGCCTAAAATATAGCATTTAAAAAGTTTGGCTATAATCCAAAAAGCTTTTTTAGGCTATATTTTTGTGTCATTTGCGAAAAATACATAAGCTGCAATGGACCTAAAGGACATAGAGTGATTCTAGAATCTAAAGATTCCACAACCCATACACAACAAAGCATAGAAAAAGACTTACAAACATTAAGACAAAATATTGATTCTATCGACAAAGAGATTATACAGCTACTTGATAAAAGGCTAACTTTCGTGCAGCAAATTGGGCATTTAAAGGTTAAAAACAACGCAAGTATTTATCGCCCCGATAGAGAGAGAGCAATCATACAGAATCTTTTATCAATCACAAAGGAAAAAGGGCTAAAAAATCTCAAT
Organism: Helicobacter bilis ATCC 51630; assembly: GCF_000686565.1. Lineage (GTDB taxonomy): Bacteria > Campylobacterota > Campylobacteria > Campylobacterales > Helicobacteraceae > Helicobacter_A > Helicobacter_A bilis. Next base: position 6,428 of record NZ_JMKW01000069.1, on the reverse strand, counting down.
AAATCAATCATTGAAGCCATTTTTTATGAGATATTTGCCATCGCCAGAAATATTGAGACGCCTCAAAAGATAGCTTTCCTAGGACCTATTGGCAGCTACACGCATCAAGCCGCTGAAAATCGCTTTGGTCCATTAAGTGCGTATTTACCGCTAACAACCATTAGTGCGGTGTTTGAAGCGTTACAAAGGGGGAATGCAAAATATGGGGTAATCCCACTTGAAAACAACACAAATGGCATGGTAGGCGAGACAATCGACAATCTAGCAAAGCATAATTTTAAGATTATAAACGAGATTATCCTGCCGATACATCATAGCTTTGCGACAAAGGAAAAACACATTAATGATATAAAGAGAATCTATTCTAAAGACATTGCATTTGGGCAGTGTAGCAACTTTTTGCAAAGCTATCAACTGCATGAAATAGAGCATATTTCTGTGAGTTCTACGGCGTTTGGAGCAAAACTTGCAAGTAGTGAGAGTGGTAGTGCGGCAATCTGTTCTGAAATCGCCACAAAGCTATATAACCTACCCATTATGTTTGCAAATATTGAGAATCATTGCACAAATCAGACGCGATTTGTCATCATCAGCGACTTTACAAACGAAAAAGGGCAGAATGATAAGACTTCTATTTTTGTAAGTATGAAAGATTTTGGAAAAGCTGGGGCATTATTTGGTCTTTTGCAAGACTTTAAAGACGAATCGATTAATATTACTAAGATAGATTCTAGACCGATACAGAGTGATGGTGCGTTTCATTCTGGATTCTATATGGATTTTTATGGACATAAAGATGATGAAAGTGTAAAGAGATTGTTTGATAAAAGAGGCGATGAGATAAAATGGCTTGGCAGCTACCCTGCGTTTGTGTAAAAAAAGTATAAAATATCGCTCAATGAAAAATTATAAAATGCACCTTGAAATTATATATTTTGTTAAATCGCTATAAAAATATCACAAAACAAATAGATACTAGAAACTTTTATGATACTATAACTTCATATAAATTTAAGGTTTATTATTGATGGCAAAACACCCTTTGACATATCAAAATACTAAACAAGATATATATATATATATATATATATAGCAGGACACTCTGGATGTCAGCTAGAAATTATCAATAATCACACGATTCTAAAAACCACTACAAATAAAGACTACAAAGCTAGACTAAAAAAGCAATGCGAGAAGCAAATATTATTTGCTAATATGTATGACAACCATGACAAGATTCTAATCCCACAAGTTTTACAGCAATATTGGGAAACTAAGGATAATGAAAAAGTTGGCTTTTCAATGCCTTATTATTATGCAAGTGATTTTATTGTATTTTTTGAAAACGCTACAATTACAAGTATCGCTCAAACCATGCGTATTTTATTGCAATTTATTGAAAATAATCTAAAAGATTCCATATATACAACTATAAATAAAGAAATATTTTATAATAAATACGATGAGGTTGCACAAAAGATAAATACATGTAAAAATAAATCTCTAACCCTATGTTTAGATTCTATAAAAAGGGATTTAAAAGAACTTCCAAATGAGATTATCCTGCCGCTTGGAAGATGTCATGGAGACCTTACTTTTTCAAATATTTTATTCTCAAACGACAAGATTATACTCATTGATTTTTTAGATAATTTTATTGAAACGCCCTTGCAAGATATTGTAAAGCTTAGACAGGATACAAAGCATAAATGGAGTGTAATGCTGTATGAAAGAAGTTATGATAACACTAAAATTGCAATGCTTTTGTGCTACTTAGATGAAATGATAGATAAGCATTTTATGCAATATGAATTTTATAGAAAATATTACACCATTTTTCAAAAAATAAATCTTTTTAGAATCCTTCCCTACGCAAAAGATAATCACATTTTTGATTATGTGATTACTGAAATTCTCAATCTCAACATAAAGGATACAATATGTCAAACATATTAATTACAGGTGGTGCGGGCTTTGTTGGCTCTCAATTAGGATATGTGCTAAGTAAAAAGGGGCATAGAGTTATATTGCTTGATAATATGTCGTATGGGCGATTAGATAACTTGATTGTAAATAATGAGTTTTTTGGAGAGTTTATCGGCATGGATATACGCTCAAAAGATTTATTACATGTAATGAAAGGCATAGATTATGTGTTTCATTTTGCAGGTATTGCACCTTTGCCTGATTGTCAAACAGACCCATATAAAGCCATTGATATTAATGTAGCAGGAAGTGCAAATGTTTTAGAAGCCGCACGCTTTAATGGTGTGAAAAAAGTTATCTTTTCTAGCACTTCAGCAATTTATGAGAATAACAAAGAGTTTCCTACAAAAGAGAGTGATGAAACCTCGCCTTATCTCATATATTCCACTTCTAAAAAACAAGCTGAAATGCTGTGTCATTCATTCTTTAAAACCTATGGATTGCATATTGCTATCTTGCGTTTCTTTAATGTATATGGACCACACCAAGATATGAAAAGAAAGCATCCACCTTTAATTGGCTATATCATTAAAACGCTATTAATGGGGGGGGGGGCAACAACCAGTCCTTCATTCAAATGGCTTACAAAAAAGAGATTATGTCTATATTGATGATGTTATTTCGCTATGTGAGATTGTGATGAATGATAATAATGTAGTTTATGACACATTTAATGTCGCATCAGGCAAGGCTTACTCTGTTGTAGAAATTTATGAAATTATTGCAAAATATTTACAAACAGATATAAAGCCTATTTTTAGAGACGCAAAGCTTTTTTGGGAAAAGTATCCGCCTTTATATGAGGGTGCTTTAAAGCTGCATGATTCTATTTTAGAAAAAGAGGTAAATAAATATGCCTTAGGCAATAATGACAAAGCAAAACAGCTAGGCTGGAGACCTAGCATTGATATGGACAAAGGATTAATTAATTGCATAGAATATGCAAAAAAGATATTTGGAGTAATGTAATGAATCTTATTTTACCGGTCGCAGGACATTCATCAAGATTTCCGGGAGTAAAGCCCAAATGGCTTCTTACACACCCAAATGGGAATCTTATGCTAACAGAGGCAATTAGGGGCTTAAACCTAAAGGAATTTAGTAGAATCTATATTATTTGCATGAAAGAGCATTATGAAAAATATGATTTACAAAAGCCCTTAACAGATCAATTTAAAATGCTAAAATGTGATTCTAAACTATCTATTATCACGCTAGATAAACAAACAAAATCGCAACCAGAAACCGTATATCAAGGCATAAAAAAGGCAAATATATGCGGACAAATCTATATTAAAGATAGTGATAATTACTTTGTAGAGAATCGCGTTAGTGGCAATTTCGTATCCACTTACGACCTAAATGACATGGATTTAACATACGCAAAAAGCAAAAGCTTTGTTATTGTAAATGAGCAAAATATTATAACTAATATTATAGAAAAACGCGTGATTGGCTCAATCTTTAATGTTGGCGGATACGGCTTTGAAAGCACTGAAGAATTTTGTAAATATTATGAAAAGTTAGCACATGAAGATAATTTATATATTTCGCATATTATTTATAATATGATGCTTAGCGGACATGTTTTCTTTAACTCAAAAGTGCAAGATTATTTAGATTGGGGGACAATAAAGGAATGGAATCTTTATAAAAGAGAATTTGCTACACTATTTGTTGATATTGATGGCACATTGGTAAAAAATTCTGGGCAGTTTTTTACGCCAAAATGGGGTGAGACAAGCAAGATAGACGAAAATGTTGCAATGCTGAATAAACTCTATGATACAGGCAAAGTTTATATTATCCTAACCACTTCAAGAACGCTAGATTATAAAACTATAACAGAAAATCAGCTAGAAAGAGAGGGGATAAAATATCATCAAATCATCTATGGCTTATATCATGCTAAACGAATTATTGTTAATGATTATGCTAACTCTAACCCCTATAAAAGTTGTGATAGTATTAACTTAAAACGCGATAGCAGCGATCTTAAAAGTATGCTTCAACATATTTTTGGTGATATGGTGTAGCGTTGTGTGAATCTAGAGTTACAAATATTAATCCTTTATTATCAAAATTTAAGTAATATTAAGAATATATTGTGATAAGGGGTTATGATTATGGATATAGATTTGGTTACAAATGAGATACAAGCACATATAGATACTGCACAAAAGGCGCTTGGCTTACTTGCACCTATTTTGCTTGAAAGTGCAAAAACTATCACCAAAGCCTTGCAGGATAATAAAAAGATTCTTATCTGTGGCAATGGCGGGAGTGCGGCTGATAGTCAGCATTTTGCCGCTGAACTCACAGGACGATATAAGCGAGAGAGAAAGGGTCTCCGTGCGATTGCCCTAAGTACTGATACTTCTGCATTGACTGCTATTGGCAATGATTATGGCTATAATCATGTGTTTAGTAGGCAGGTCGAAGCCCTTGCAATGCAAGGTGATGTGGTGATTGGAATCTCAACAAGCGGTAATTCACAAAATATTATTAATGCTCTTGAAGTGGCAAATAAAATAGGCTGTATCACCCTTTCACTAAGCGGCAGAGATGGTGGGCTTATTAAAAATCTTTGTGATTATAGCATTGTCGCACCAAGCGATGATACCCCTCGCATTCAAGAGATTCACATTTTATGTATCCATATTTTATGTGAGCTTATAGAAAAGAGTTTTGCGGAAGCTAAGGCGTAGGTGGTAAAGATTTTTGAAATTTGTTTTATGTGAATGATAGCAAGTTAATATAGGGTTAAATGGCGGATAATACATACGCATAGGCTGTCATTTTCTTCGTATTTGTGTTATAGGGTTTAAGACATAATTGCTAGGTTATATTTATATTCACTTTTAAATTCTACATACATCCTAAAAGTTGGGGAGTTAGACTCGAAGCATTATCATATTTTGTTGTATGCAGTGTAGTGATACTTAAAAATTTAAAAAATTCAGGAGTGCAAAACAATAAGGAAAGTGGGATTTGTAGCTACTTAATATGACAAGCAAAAGGTTTTGTATTGTTATTTTCTAATGGAATGCCATTTAGAATCTGCATTCCATAAAATACAACTCACTCAAACTTATCATCAAGAATCCATACCCTAAAATACTTAAATAAAGCTTAAAATAAAACAAGATTTCATCTCATTTTATGTAAAAATATCGATAAATCCCATAAAAATGTTACATTTTTTCTATTGAAATGCAGAAAAATCGTTTTTTTTTTTTTTGTAGTTTGTAATTTGTTTGTTTTTATTAAAATTTTAAATCCTTTGAGCTTTTTTGTGAAGTTTCTTTTAAAGGATTAAAAAATGAGGAAGAAGCTTAGTGTAATGGCTGCAAACACATTGCTTACAATAGGGTTTGGCAATACCGCTTTAGCAGAAGAAAATAATGGCTTATTTGTAGGTGTGCATGGTAGTGTTTCGTTTTTTGGTTTGGGAATGTATAACTATGCTAGTAAGGCTTATGCTGATGGGGGCTACAAAGATATTGATAAATTCGATACTCCATTCAATGTTGGTTTATTTCATGTTGGTCTAAAGGCTGGTTAGCAATACTTCTTTATGTCAATAGTTGGTGCGAGGGGTTATCTTAGTTATGATTTTAATGGTAGTCGAGTGTTTGTAAAAGGCTCAAAATTTGTAGCGGGAATGAAAGACATTAATATGTCATTCCAAAATATTACATTAATTAGTTGCATTTTATAATACAAAAAAACACTCAATTACTAACACATAAAAGCCTTATATAAAGGGTTTTTTGCATAAGTGTTTTATAATATGCTTATATGTTATAATTCCTTTTTTTACTTCCACATGATTTTTTTGTTTGTATCTTATGTGTATTTTTGAATGTATTCTAAAAAAGGATACACAAAAACATTACTACATATTAAGTATGTTTTATGTGCTTAAAAGGCATATAAAACTACACAACAAAAGCTTATAAAATCTATTAAGTATTAACTGAAAAACTTAATACTTTTTTATTCTCAAACCACACAAATAACGGACTTGCAAACACACTACATAACTACACGCTTTTATATTTGTGTATCCTTTTTTCATTACTACATAAAATTACAAGTAAAATAACATATATTCTAAAGATTTCAGTTTTGATTATGGTGTATGAATAAGGTTTTAAAATTTTGTTTCTTTCCTGCCTTTAAAATACCCTTACATTATAACTTAAAATCTAATCCTTTTTTATATGATTTTTATCTAGTGATTATATATTACATTTTCACTTTACAAAGTGTTACAAACTAAGCAATACAAAATTACAAATTAATTAATACTTTGATACAAATTAAAATTACACACAATACAAAATAATTAAAGACTAGATACAAACTTAATAAAACATACAATACAAACATTACTAACAAACAAAAGATTAAAAGATACATTAAAAACATAAAAAGGT
>NZ_JMKW01000068.1 GCF_000686565.1 Helicobacter bilis ATCC 51630 | reverse complement strand
TATTAAAAGAGTTAGAATACTGGAAAACACAATTTGACAAAGATGATATAGCAAGTTTCTACACCATAAAAGACGCACAAGAAACTCAAATTGCAATCACAGCCAATAAGCAAGAATTACAAGAGAGAAAAGAAGTTATAGATAATGCTTTGAGTGAAGCTAGAAAAGATATAGAGACTATACAAAAAGAAGTTATAGAATCTAATCCTAACTTCATGCCTACTAGACAAATAGATGACTTTGACAATGAAGCACCTTATAAAATGGAAGTAGAGTTTGATAAACTCGGTATGCAAGAGTTTCAAAGAAAAATAGAGAGTGGGGAAATACAGCTAGATAAACCTACTCAAAAGACACTAGAGAATGCCTACTCACAATATAATCATTTATTACAAAAAAGAGAACTGCTAGAGAAAGACTTGCAAAGCTTTAAAGCCTTTGATGATAACAATATCTTAAAGACAAATAGCACTCTTATAGCACAAACACAAAGGGTATTACATCAAATACAAGATGATATTAGCTTTGCCAAAGAAGCTATAAAAGATATAGAGAGTGAATTAAGCACAAGCAGTAAGGCTTTAATGCCTTTAAATACTCGCACAGAGACTAAAAAAGAAATCCATGCTTTTAGTAATCTTTTAGTCCCAACACCTACACAAACGAAACCAAGCTTTGCTACAAATCTAATGAAACAAGATACACAAGGCTTAATCCCATATAACAGCACACAAGCAAATAATGCTTTAATCCCTTATAACACACCACAAGACACTAAACTACTAGCATATAATGAAACAAAGCTATTAGAGTATAAAGAGACACTACACGCCTTGCAAAAGCTAGACAAAAGCTTTAAAGACTTTATGAGTATGCCTTTTAGCATTATTGTAGATTCTAAAGGCAATGCCCTGCCTTTAACTTCTCAAGCTATAAAGAATTTTATATTTCATAATCTCTATAAAGAGTTTATGAGTGCCACAAAAGCATTAAATAAGCCTTTAGCACAGCTAGACTTTAAACCTTTAACAAATGAGATAAAAGCACTGCCTTATAAAGCTAATGCTAATTTAAAAGCACATTTAAGAGATATTAATGCTAAGACTAATCAACTTTTAGATTCTATGCAGGAGTTTAAAAACACTACACAAGACACAAAGCTACTAGCATACAATAAACCTAGTGAAAACAAAGCAGTGGAAGTGGATAGGTTTAGTAATGTGTTGGGGGATAATTTCACCACAAAGCCAAACAATGATAAACCTATCACGGATTATCAAGTAGCAATGGAGGTAGAGCCTTATGTAAGAGACTTAGCAAAGCTTAAAGGCAGTGAAATATATGCGGATTTACAAAACCTAGTAAATAAACATAGAGAAATGTTTGACAAGCCAAGCGATGTTTTTAAGCTTATAAAAGAGATTAAGAAAAACCCTGAATTCTTTTATAACAACAATAGGCTAGACGCTGCTTTAATTGTAAAAAGATTAAGTGATAATAAAATCGGTAAAATGGGAGTTAAAAAAGATGATGGCGAAGTTATACATGCTACAAAAGTAAGAGAAAAAGATTTAATAAGATTAAAAAAGGTAAGCGATAAATTTGCGGATAGCGTTGGTATTATCCAAACTTTCACCCAACAAGGTAGCAAAAACGACAAATCGTTGAATGGGCTACCAAACAATGAGACTAATCCTACCACAAAACAAGAAATAAGTAAAGAGATAGAGTCTAAAAGCACACAAGATATAGAAAAAAAGAAAGAATGCACAGGGGTGTTTATAGTGCCTATTACGATGACATAATGATTGATTTTCGAAAAAAATACGACCCTGATGATGATTTGTGGTTTATGAAACATGCAAAACTTGAATACAGCGATAATGGAGAAGAAGTTTATGCAGCACTTAAACACCTTAATGAAGTTAGAGATAATGTATCAATCAAATACGATGATTATGTAGCTGCAACAGAAAAAGTCAAAAACTCTCTCAATCGTGCTGCTTTAGACATTATTGATGATTTTAAATCTGCTGATGAAGCACTTAAAGCAATAGAAAAAATACAAACTAAATTGCTTGATGACTATCCATTCAATCAAAAAAGAGATACAACAAAATCACAAAAGCATAAAGAGATAGAATCTAAAAGCACACAAGAACCTGTAACACAAAAAGAAACACAAGAGAATACACAAGCAATAAATCAAAGTGAAGGCATAAGAGAGCAAAACCAACATTTACACCTTGAAAACTTAGATACAACACGCTTTTTTGAAACTATCAATAATATGCAAGGCAAAAATCTAAGCAAAAAAGACAAAATACAATTATTTGATAGCTTTACTTCTGCCCTGCAATCTAGGCAAGATTTAATCATTGATGAAATTGAGAGAATCTTAAAACATGCAAATAAAAGCGGTGATAGGAAATATAAAGACTTTAGCGATTTAGATAAATACGCTATGAAGGAAATTTTCTTTAAGCTTAAAAATAAGGATTTATATGATGATTATGAAAGCATACTTAAAGATTTAAAGGCTAATAAGGATATTGATTGGGATAAAAGCATTTTTAAAGAATTTCAAAATACTAAAAAAGGTATTGCTTTAAGTAATAAGATTAGTAGTGGCGTTGCAGAAGAATTTGCAAAAAGTCTAAAGGAATGGGAGCTAGATAATAATCATATTGTTAATAAATTTAAAGATACAATACAATCACAAAAAATAAAGGATACACATGCAAAACAAGACACAACAAGCCACACAGAAAAAGAAAACAGCCACACAGACAATAGACATGAAGCTACTCAAAGAGAGAGTGGAGCTGATACTAAGTGGGCAACTTCACGCACGAGCGATAATCCGCAAGGAAATAAGGACACAAGAAGCCTTGCAGAAAGAGACAATGGAATTAGCAATGAGTATTCACCAAGCACAAAAGAGATGGCACAAGAGTGGAATGAAAAAGCTAATGAAAAAAGAGATATACGAGATGACTCTAGCCATAGCGGCAGCGACATTGAAACCAATGCTAATATTAGCAGAGATACACAAGGACATAATGCTGGAATCAGACCTGATGAGACTGACAACAAGCGATATAAGCATGATGGAAACGATGATAGGGATAACTCAAGGACTAGAATACACAGAAATGTATCTCTAAAGAAAAAGGGTAAAAAGGATTCTAACACAAACACAGAATCTAAAGTTGCCACACAAGACATAGACACACAATCTACACCACAAGTAAAACCCAAAAAACTCACTGATAAAGAAGTAATCGATAACTTCTTAAAAGAATATGATAATAATGAATATGGAAGCAAAGAGATATCATTAATAAAAAATATCGACAAACCTGAAAACTTAATGTATATAGCTAAGGCAATCAAAGATTTTAATGAGGCTAGAACTTTACAAGATGATATATTAAAAATTGATAGTAAAGCACTTGCTAAAGCTGGTGTTTTAACCCTTGAAGAAAGGCAGCAACTTGGCAGGGGAATGGTAGGTTTGCTGCCAACTCTTGAGGAAGCTTTTCATTTTTTGCATAAAGCACCATATCCTGCAGAAATATATAAGATAAGTAACATTAAAAAAGCATTAAAAGAAGTCAAAAAAGCCTATAATCTAGTCCAAGAAAAAGGCTTACATAGATTTGACTACCCACAAACAAATAAAGATGTTTCGCTTAACGCTCAACATGACAAGGAAATACCAAAAACCACAAAAGAAATAATCAAAGAAGCAAAGGCAAGTGGTAAGAGTGTAAAAGAGACACAGGAGTTAATAGACAAAAACAAGGAATTAGAAACCAATACTAAAGAAAATACATATATTTTAAGAGAACAGACAAAAGAGATTTTAACCTCATTAATAGGTAAAAATATTACTAATCAAAATGATGGCAGAATAGCACAAATTTCACGCAAAAATATTGCCAAAATGACAAGTGATAAAGCAATACAAAAAAGCATAGATAATGGCTTTACTCCACAAGAACATTTTAAAGCCGTGCAAGATATAGAAAACTTGTATCAAGGGGCAATACTTAGGGAAACACATAAAGACAAAAAAAGCAATAACCCCAATGTGTTATTTCACAGATATAGCATGAATTTAGATAATGCAAATGCTCTTATAACACTAAAAGAAACATTAAACGAACAGCATAAAGGGAATAAGATTTATACGCTAGAATTAGAAGCCCTTGAGTTAAAGCCCTCTGCACCCGAGCCTCAAGGAAGTAAGTCAGTGTCTAGGAATACAGGATATGCAGAGCCTGTAACGCCCACTGAAACACCTGCTGACATTATACCACAAAAACCAAAAGAAAAACAAAGTCCAAAAGAATCAGACAATATAGAAAGTGATAGCAATCCAGCAGGGATTCTAAACCCTGAAGAGTTAGCAACACTGAATAAAGAATTTAAACTAGGAGAAATACAAGACTTAAAAGGACAAAAAGCCTTATATGACGCAAATATAGAATCTCTTAGTTTGCTTGATGATATACTAAAGAGTGGCAGAGTAGCAACTGATGATGAAAAAAGGATTTTAAGTAATTTTAGAGGCTTTGGTAAGGCAAGTAATGAATTACATCAAGTGATAAAAGAAAAAGGTGAGAGACTAGATAGCCTTAATAAGCTTTTAGAGAGTTTGAGTGAATCTGTTGGAGCAAAGATAGACGCTGATTATTTATTCCGCAGGGCAGGTGATGCTTACTACACACCTACACCTATTGTAGAATCTATGGTAAAACTTGCTAAAGATTTAGGACTAAACAATAATCATTTAATACTAGAGCCTAGCAGTGGGAGTGGTAGATTCTTAGGGCAGTTTCACTCAAATGCTAATGTAGTAGGCATCGAGCTAGACCCTTTTACTGCTAAACTATCACAGACTATCTATCCTTATTTTAAGATAGATAATGCAGGATTCCAAAACTCTAAATTTGCAAAAGATGACTTTTATGATTTAATTATAGGCAGTCCCCCTTATAGTAACTTTACTATTAGAGATGATAATTTCAGTGCTTCAGCTCATAACTACTTTATGAAAAGGGGTATTGATAAACTAAAAGTTGGGGGTATTAGCATACAGATAGTAACAAAAAGCTTTTTTAAACTCCTTAGCAATATAATAACTCATCAAAGGTGGCACGGCATTGCCAATTTGTGCGTAAGCTGCTCCATTGCTCCCATAGAAAATAAAATCATCTTCAAAACTCTGAATCCTAGCACACTCCCTCACACTTAACCGCCTATGTAAATTCGGGTGAGGGTGGATAACCGCCCCGCCACCTCTACTGCCCCTGCCTGTAATAGTTGGGGCTGGTTTATCCCACGCTAAGATTCTATTACCTACATAGCCATTTATATTTATTTTATGCTTACTTCCTGTGTGATTAGCAATACTCTCATCATACTCTAAAGGTAAATCAAAAATCGCCTCCCTTAATGTCTTTGGCTTTTTGTTTAACGGCTTTGGAAAATCTATCTCTTGTTTTATATCAACCCTTCGCCCGATAATAATCACTCTTTTGCGATTTTGAGCCACTCCATAATCACTTGCATTTAAGATAGTATGCTTTACAACATAGCCACATCTCTCAAAAGTAGGCAGTATTTCATTATAAAAATGCTCTTTAAAAGCCTTTCCGCTTTGAATCCCTGCGACATTTTCTACCAAAAAGTATTTTGGCTGTTTGGCTTTTAGCACCCTTGCGTATTCTAAATAAAGCTTATTGTAATGTGAGTTTAGATTGCGATTTTTACCATTTGCGATAGTAAAGCCAAGACAAGGAAAACCACCGATTAAAATATCAGCATTTGGAATCTCATCTATGTCAAGCGTATAAATATCTTTACATACAATATGATTGCCTATATTTTTTTGATAGCTTTCACAAGCTTCCCTATCAATATCATTAGCAAACACAATCTCAAAACCAGCCTTAATAAAACCTAAATCAAGCCCACCACAACCAGAAAAAAGACTAATCACTTTGATTTTACTCACTATATACCTTTGTATTGTGCTTCAAAGCTTGAAAATAAAGATTCTAGCCCCTGCAAAGCCTTATTTCTAGAATCTCTATCGCCATTAAAATATTTCACATAGCTTTCGTGTAACAAATAATCAAACTCATCAACTAGCTCCATCACGCTTGAGCTAAGATAGGAAAAATCAAGGCTTAAGGACATAGAGCATTCTTGCAGTAAAATATCTCTATCAATGCGTAATGAATTGCCCTCATAGCGATTGACAATGCTTAAAAACTTGTTTTTATTCTCACTTAAGCTATGAAATAATCTTACAAGTTCCTTCCCACTTAAAAAATAAAGCTGCATTTTTGTATCATCTTTAATAGCTAAAAGCAAATCATCAGCATAAATAAACTCTACCATTTTATTAAACTTCTCTCTAAAACTTTCATAGCTCGAAAGCGTTTCAATAAGTGTAAGTAGCTTTAAAAACTGCGGTTTGCTTCCTACTCCAGCACCATCACTTGAAGTTCGCTCACTTAGATAATTATCTACTTTTAAGGAATCAAAAAGCACCTTTTTCTCAAAGCTACCCATATTTATTTCTTTATTTTTTTTGCAATCAAAGTTTTTACAGAAAAAGAGTAGCCATTTGTAAAAATCACATCAGCCTTTTCTCTACGATTTGAAGCGATATTATCTTTAACATTGATAAAATAATCACTCACTTCATAGCTTAGATTCTTTCTTTGTTTTGTATCTGCAACTTGTGCGTTAAATAAAATAGCCAATAAATCCTCAAATACCCTAGCACTAGTTTTTCGTTTTGCGACTTCATTTGAGCTTATAAAATGATAGAGATAGTTGTAGATATAAAGCGTATTAAATGTATGCTTATTTTCTTGCAAATATACAAAAAAATTATAAATATCTGTAATGGATTCTATCTCTTTTAAAACACTACATTGACGCAAATAATCGCTTATAATCTCAATAGTTTTTAACTCTTTTAGCATTAAATTCTCCCAGATTTTGTAGCCAAATTAATAATCGTATTGTAACAAAAAAACATACAAAATTTTTAAAAACAGAGCCCTAGCAAGTCTTAAAAACAATAGCCATGATATTATCATTACAACCTATACAGCTTTTACAAACATGAATGTATCCCCAGAGGCTTTTGGGAAATATATAGAAAGGGAAGTAAAGTATTTAAAGCAAATAAAAGAGAAATTACAAAAAGAAAGTAATGCTTCTAAAAGAGAGATAGGTTCTATTATAAACCGCATAGAAAAAGCAGAAGATAGAGCAACTAAATATTCTATGAGTGTAGCCAATGATAAACAGAATGTATTCTTTGAAGATTTAGGTATAGATACTTTAATGTTTGATGAAGCACATTATCTAAAGAATCTGCCTATATTTACAGCCCAAAGAAATGTAAGAGGTATAGGCAGTGCTGATTCACAAAGAGCAATTGATGCCTACATGAAAATAAAACACATGAGAAAGTTACCTAACAATAGAATATTATTTGCAACAGGCACACCAATTACAAACTTCATTAGTGACATTTATACTTTACAGAAGTTTTTAGGACATAAGGATTTAGAGGATAAGGGTGTAGATGTATTTGATGAATGGTGTAAGATGTTTGCTGGGGCTAGTAGTGAATTTGAAATGAAAGCAACAGGGGAGTATAAACTCACTTCAAGGCTTAGAGACTTCTCAAACCTACCAGAATTAAAAGCTATGTATTATAAGTTTGCAGACTTAGTAACTAAAGAAGATATGCAAAAAGCTATACTAGAAGAAGGTGGCAAGATTATAGAACCAAAGGTAAGAAGAATACCTGTTGTATTAAAAAGAAACCAAGCACAAATAGATTTTATGGAGAGTGTGAAAAAAAGGGCAAAACAATTACAAGATAATCCTAAGGCTGCAATGGAGAAAGGCGGGGATAATATGCTAAAGATTATCTCTGATTCTAATAAAGCAAGTATTGATATGCGTTTAATTGATTCTTCATATACAAGAGATGAGAATGGAAAAATATCAGCAGCAGCTAATAATATCCTAGAAGTGTATAATGACTTTAACGAGCATAAAGGCACACAATTAGTATTCCTAGATACTTCAGTGCCAAAAAAGCCCATCAAACCTGAAACACTAGAGAAATGGCAAAAAGAATTAGAAAGAATAGATTCAGTAATACAAAATCAATCTCATAATCTAAGCGATAATCAACTAGAAAAACTAAGAGATAAAGCAAGTGATTTAGAAAGCAAGATTGCAAGGGGAAGTGATGGATTTAGTGCTTATAATGATTTAAAAGATTTACTCATAGAAAAAGGTATTAAAGAAAACGAAGTAGCATTCGTGCATGACTTTGAGGGCATTAAAAAAGAAACTCTATCTCAAAAGATTAATAGCGGTGAAATTAGAGTATTAATCGGTAGCACAAGTAAAATGGGTGCAGGGAGTAACTTCCAAGAAAGACTAGCAGCAATACATCACCTAGACTTAGATTGGACACCTGCTAATATGGAGCAAAGAGAAGGTAGGATTATAAGACAAGGTAATCGCTTAATGGATTTAGTCCCTGACTTTGAAGCTAGAATCTATACTTATGTAACAGAACAAATGAGTGATAGCTTAATGCTTCAAACACTAGAGCAGAAAACAAAGATAATAAAACAAATACAAGACCCAAACCTTAAAACAAGAGTAATAGAAGATATAAGCGAAGACAACTTGCATGGCAGACTAAAAGCTATGACTAGCCCTAATGCAGAACAAGAGTTAGAAGCTATGAATATAGTAAAATCCATTGATGAAGTAGAGAATGCTATAAGCACACATGATTTAATCCTTAAAAATAATCACAATAAAATAGAGAATGCAAATAAATTAGAATCTAGTATGCAAAAGGATATAAACACACTAGAAGCTTTTAAAAAGCAAACACAAGATAATACCACTATAAGCTTTGGAAAAGAGAAAATAAACTTTGCTAAGGATAATAAGGCAAAGACAAATAAAGATAATAAAACAGACACACCAAAGGCTACAAAAGATAAAGACAAAAAGAAAGAAAAAGAAAAAAGTCCTGAATCTTTAGCTAATGAAAAACTAAATGCAATCATACAAGACTTTGCAAAGTCTAGCGATAACATTAAAGTAATATGTGAGTATCGTGGATTAAATATCTTAGCAAAAAAGGGATATAGCGGCATGATTGACTTTTATCTCGGTAAAGATTTAAATGAAGCTTTAAGCATTTCTATAAGACTAGATGTAAGAGATGCTGCATATACAGATAAAAACTATATGCAAAGATTTCATAATGGCTACAATAAGCTTATAAGTGATGAATATATAAAAGAATTACAAGGGCAGATACAAAAAGCAAAAGATACAAGAGAAAAGGCAAAAAAGGCTTATGAAAAAGAGATTGCCAACAAAGAGAGTGTAGCAGAGCTTAGAAATAGCTTGAATGAAATGCTAGTAAGACAAGCAGAATTGCATAGCTTTTTAGGCAGGGCAAGTGATTCTGAAATAGAGAGACTAAAAGCTATATATGGTGATGACTTTGAAGATATTGTGAAAGGGAAGTTTGATAAAAAGGAAGTAGAAATGAAAAACAAACAGCATACAATCCCAACAAAAAGTAAAGTAGAAAAGGATTTAAGCACAGATGAGATACAAAAAAGGTAAAAGTTTATAAAAAGATGACAAAAAAAGATTTAACATGTTAGACACAAAAAATCTCACTTTAAAGAAATTCCAAGAGAATTTTGATTTTATAGAAGCTAAGATGAAAGATAGTCAAATATATAAAGACGCATTAGATAGTTTTGTAAAATATATGCCAAGCTACGCTTTTACAGATGACCAAAAGGCTTTAGCATATAGTGATTTTATGGCAAAGACATTTTTAGGAGTATTTCAAAGTGCAGTCCAAACCGCATTAACCATAGACCAAAATGAAGTAGCCACAAGAGATGCACAAAATCAAAGTGCTTTAGGCATATTAGGCAAAATA
>NZ_JMKW01000067.1 GCF_000686565.1 Helicobacter bilis ATCC 51630 | reverse complement strand
TGTAACATTCTTAGGCTTACGCATTTGTATTGCAAATTTTCTATACTCATTTCCTACAACTTCATAACCTATCTTTTCTAATTCCTCTGCGTTTCTATAAGCATCTTTCAAATCATATTCTCTTATCTCAACATATTGATATTTTAAAAAATCAAACATAAATTCTCCTATTTTCCACAAAAGCAAGTCTCATATTCGCTAAACTCATTTTCATTAAATAACAAACCTTGCTTACTCTGCAATTCAAACTCTTTTTCATACTGCCCTAGAAACTTCATTTTAAAGCTTTTATTCACACAATCTAGGCTTATTGCTTTTAGCTCCCAATGCTTCATTAACTCCCATTCCTTTGGGTAATGTTTATAAAGATTATAAAGACTAGCCTTGCTTTGCTTAGGACAGAGAAAGCACCCTGTTCTTTGAAAATGATTATAAAGCGGATTCATTATCTGCCTCTCTTTTAAAAAATCGCTTACTTCCTTTTCATTAAAGCCCCACTCATGCAAAGGATATTTAGCTATTGCATAATCTAAATGACTAACCCTGCCATTTTCTACTTCATTGTATGTATAGCCGATTAATGCAGTTACTCTAAACTTATCTTTGCATTTATCCTTTACAAACTTCATAGTAGGTTTAATCTTTGTTTCTCTCGTGCAGTAATCACGCCCTATTAATCTAGGAATACCCCTTTTTAATGTCGCCCTTTCCCCTATCTCAATAGGTTTTATAAAAGCCCATTTCTCAAATATTGTATATTCATCATCTGCATTTTCCTTGCCACCTTTATTTAGCCATGTAATGCTTTTATTAAAGTTTCTTTGCAAGTATAAATCTAGCTTTTCTATATACTCATACATTGCAGGAAACTCAAAGCCTGTGTCGCAAAAGAGAATATAATCAATATTATTTCCTAACTCTAAATACCTTATAACCATAGCAGTGGAATCTTCGCCACCGCTTAAATTTGCAATTGTTAGCATTTATTGTCCTTTCTTTAAAATATTTAGGGAATAATAAACTGCTTAGCAGGAATTATAAAGGGGGTGTTTTTAATGTATTTTTTTTGCTTGTTTTATCGCATATCACTTGTGCTGAGTTGTAATTGCTTTTTTGCTTTGTTTAATTCTTGGTTTGCTTTATCGTTTTTGCTTTGTTTATCTTGTTGATTGCTTTTGTCATTTTGCCCTTTATTGTCATGTTCGCCCTTTTCCTTGTCATGTTGAGGCAAAGCTGAATCCTGCATTTGTTGCATTTCTTTACTTTGGGCTTGTGCTAATTGCATTGTAAGTTGTGCCTGTGCTTCAAGCTTCATAGCTTTGGCTTCTAATTCTCTTATTTGTGCTTGTAGTTGTGCTAGTTGGATTTGTTCTTGTTGTTGTGCTTTTTGTGCTTCTGCCTCTGCATTTTGTGCCTGACTTTGCTCACTTTGTGCTAATACTTCTTGCACATCTGTAACTACACTTGAGTCTGTATCTTTTAGCATGATTGGCAATAAACTTGTTACAATATCTGGTCTCATCTGTGAAATAGTCTTTATAATCTCTGCCCAGTGTGCAAATCTCTCTTCCCTTCCTGTTTGTTTTAATTGTGTGGTATAGATTAAATCATATTCGCCCACTTCTATCGTATTACTTTCATTTGTATTTATCTCAAAATATCGTGTAATATTCTTTTCATCTGTGATTCTAAAAAGTTGTGGTTTTGTGTAATAATACTGCACTAAATCGATAAATTTCTCATATAAGATTCTATCGCTTATATCACTCTGCATTACATAGTTTTGTAATCCCATAAGCCCTGCATCTCTTCTTTGTGCGATAGCTACCCCGCTTTGTCTATTTGTCGCCATGCCTAGTGCTTCTTCATTTAAACCGCTTAGAATTTTAGCTAGATTTCTTTTTTCGTTTGTCTTTTGTGTGAGTTGTGTTATCTGTGCGTTATGCTCTATGAAGTGTATTTTATTCTCTCTTAGGGCTTGATCTCTCACTCTAATAACGACATTGTCATCAGCAATTTTATCGCTAAAGTCTTCTAGATCAATTATAGCACTCTCTTCTACAAAAGCTTTTACACTTCCGCCTAGCATATTTGCCATTCTATTTTCAGCGATGTTTATATAATCTTGTATCGGCTTTAAATCCCTAAAGATTCCATACCATATAAAATTATGGTCTTGTTGAAACTTTGATACTACAAAAGGGTGTGCGCCATTTTTAAAGGGCTTTTCTTCGTATTTATAAACATACCCTTTTGTATGCCATAAATACCTATTCCATACCCCGCCCTCTTTTATCCAGCTTTCAATAATCATCGCCCTTTTATCGTTTTTATCTATTTCAAAATCTACTTTTATATTTAAATCTAGGCTTTGGGCTTCGTTTATATTTAAAATCTTATGAAACCTTGTAGAATCAAGTGCATTTAAATCAGTGCTAAACTTATCTACAATAAAGCTTTCAGTTGGTATGTGTTTAAGCGTGATTTTATTATTCTTATCTCTATCCTTTGTAACCCATAATTCTAGAATCCCCATACCAAACAATAAATCCCTATCCCTTAAATGTATTTCTCTATCATAAACCTTACTTTGATTAAAACTTCGTATAATTTCTTGTAATAAATCTGCTTTTTGCCTTGTGGTCTCTGTCCTGCCAAAAACTCTTACCTCCTGTGTGCTTTGTATTTTATAGCCTAAAATCTTATTGACAATCATTTTATAAATGTTTTCAATGATTGGGGCTTGTCTTCTCTCTGCTAGAGTTGCTAGGGCTTCTTGTGGGAGTTGTTGTCCGTGATAGTATTTTACTGCTTCTTTGTATTCAAGTAGGGATTTTGTGTTAGCATCTTTGTCGGCGTTAAAGATTTCTGTGAGTTGGGTGGTTGTTTTCATAGTATATCCTTTTTTAAATATTCTTGCGTTGTCTTTTGGACGCTTTTAAGTGAGTTATCGTTTTTTATTGCAGTCGTGTATGTTTAATACACTCCTTTATAAAAAACTCAACAACACTTAAAATCGCCTCAAAATACTGCCGCATTCTTAGTTCCTTTTTTTTGTTCTCACAACAAACCTTAAAAAGCTGGTTTGTTTGCTTTGTTATGTTACTTTTTTTCCTTGTCATGTTGAGGCAAAGGCGAAACATCTTTACTTGCATAAAGGTTAGATTCTAGGGTTTGCGAACTTGCAAACTAGAGACTTTAAAGCGTGAAGTATTTTGAGGCGATTTTGCTTAGTGTGCAAGTGCCAAGTCTCGTGCGTGATTGATTTTTAGTGAATTTTTGCGGTTTTCGAGTGAAAGGCGAAGGGAGTGTATATTAAATACATGACCGCAGACTTTTACGCAGAATCCGCAAAAAGTCGCAAAAAGCAACACGCATTCTAAACTAACTCCATACTAGAGCCTTATTATCTATCCCATCACCTTGCGGTCGCCCTGTTGTCGCTTTATTCTCTACTTCTTTTATTTTCTCTTGCAACTCATTTAATGCGTTCTCATTATCTTGTATAAATGTATCTAGCTTTTGTGTTTGCTTATTTATCTCATCTGTATTTGCCTGTATAAGTGTTTCTAGTGTGGCTTTTAGATTCTGTAAGTCTGTGATATTATGATTATTATTTAAATCTCTTAGAATCTCATTTTTTACATTCTCTAACTCTTTTTGTATATGCGTTTGCAAAGTAGGGCTAATTGTGCTTTGAGTTAGCTCTTGTATTAAATCTTGTTTTGCTTTCTCTTTTGCTTGTTCTAGATTTTGCTTCAAAGATTCTAATTCCTGTTTTTTTATCTCTAATTCCTCTTTTGCTAGGGCAAGTTTTTCTAACTCCGCTTCAATGTCGCTTTCTTGTTTAAGTGCATCTAGGGCATCTTGTATTTCTGTGAAACCGCTTTGAATACGCATAAAAGCAATATGGGCTGCCGCTTCTGCTTCAGCCCTCAACAACTCATCATTCTTTAATATCTCTTTTGCCTTTTCTTTCAAGGCAAGTGCTACGAAATCTTTTACTACCGCATGACTTAGCTTCTCTTGTAATAACTCTAGCCCTAAACTCTCAAACCGCTTTATGACTGCCTCATTTGCAATTAAAGCGTTTAATATCGCCTCTTGTGTGAGATTTGTAACAAAATAGAGGGCTACTTGCTTGATACTTTCTTCTGTTATAGAATCTTTTTCTAGCAAAATGCGTTCTGTTGTGCTTTGTGTAACTATGCTTATAATCTCTTGTTTTAGTGATTCTGTATCAAAGCTATTATGAAGTCTCTCTAAAATCTCTTGTAACATAGAGTCTTTATGCGATTTAATATAGCTATCAAACTCTAGCAAAACGATTTTACACGCCTCCCTAAACGCTTCTTTTTCCCTGTCTAAATCATTTATAAAAGTTTGCTTTGTTTCTAGTATATTTTGCTTCAAAGATTCTATATACGCATTTAAGTCCTGTATTTTATTTTCTGCGTTAAATTTCGTTTCATTGATATATAACAAAAAGTCGTTTTTAATCCCTGCAATCGCTTCTTTTAACTCATTTTTTAAGCCCTCTGCATTGACATTATTTGCTACAAACTCGCTTATTTTTGTTTGCAACTCTTGCATTAATACTTCATTTAGGGATTGTTGCTCTAGGGCGGCTTTTATCACTTCATTTAAGTCGATTTGACTTTGTAAAAGCTGTATTAACTCTGTTTTTGTTTCCTCTTTAATGTGTGGCAGGGCTTCTTTTAGATTCTCTTTTAGGGCATTTTGCGTGTTTTCTTGTATGGAATCTATTAGGCTTTGTGTGTTTTTAAGATTGTCTATAATCACATTTAAGTCGATTTCATTATGCAAATTATCTGTTTTTTGTGTGATTATTTCATGTATTTTTGTGCTTACCTCTTGCTTTAGCGTAGCTTTAAAAGTCTCTAAAAAGATATTCGCATTTTTTTCTAAGTCTTGTTGTAACTCTGGCTTTAAGTCTTTTAACTCTCTTTTAACCCATTTTGTAGTAATGTCTTGGTATTCACTTGCTTCGCTTTCTAGCTTGTTTTCTAGATGTCTTGTAGCCCTTTCTAAATCGCTTTTTAACTGCCTGCTTACTTGTTGCAAATCTTTATAAAGTGTTTCATAAAGCTCGGTGTTGTCTTGTGTGTTTAGGGTGTTTAGTTGGTTTTGGAGTTGGGTTAGTTTTTCAGCGAGTAACATGTTTTATCCTTTTGTTTTAATCTTTTCTTTGTTGTAGCTTTCATCTTGGAAAGCTTTGTTTGTTTGCGTGGTTTGTTTCCGCATTCTTAGCTCCTTTGTCGCTTGTTTGCTTTTGGCTCTTTGCTTGTCATGTTGCTTTTCCTTGTCATGACAAAATATCCAACAATTAAAGCATATCTACGCTGTAAATTAAAGGGGTTATTTTGTAGTCTTTTTGCCTGTTCTGCAAAACTCTAAATCATGTTCTATAAACTTATAATATGCCCTTAAATGCGTTTGAAACTCTGTAAAGTCGTTATAATCTTTTGCTTGTGGTTTTATTCTCTCTGGAATCTCGCATTTTGTAGGGATTAAAACCTCTTTTATAACGACTTTTTCTGCACATGCTATAAAAAATAAAGGAATTGCAACTAACATTAAATATTTCATTCTGTATCCTTTAGGGCAATAGCTACTTTATTTGCTCTTTATATTCTGTTAAAGGGACTCTATTTTCATGCTTACTTATTCCGCTTAATTCTTGTTCGATTCGATTGTAGCTACTATTATAAAGCTTAATGCAGCCATAAGTCTGGTTTATATCATATAGTTTAACAAAGTTTTCAATCTGTTCTCTTTCCTCATAATCGCTACTTTTATGCTTTTCATACTGCATAAAATAATCTAGGTTTTCAATCTGTATTTTATGAAATATAGGCTTTGTATGCGGTAATAACTCAAATTCTATCGCCCCACTTCCTTGCATAACATAAAAAGGTGTATCATTAAATATATAACTTTCATTCACCTTTAAAAGCTTTGTTCCTGCCATTATGATGCTTATTTTATGTTTGTGGGTTATGTAGCCGTCTTCGTTAAAGATTACCATTCGATACATTTTATTCCTTTTTAAAAGCTTTCATCTTGGTTATACATTTAAAAGATTTTAAAATTTTTGAGTAGTCACATACGCAAAGTATGCTCCTACCCAAAAATTTTAAAAAACTATTAAAGCTATAACGCAATCTTAAAAAGCTGGTTTGTTTCCTTTGTCGCCTTTCCTTGTATGTTGAACGCTTTAGCGTGAAACATCTAACCCTTTTGCAAATAAAGAGATGTTTGGGCTAAAGCCTCAACATGACAAGTATTTCTAAGCTAGATTCTAAGATTTGCTAACCGCAAACTAGAAACTATCCGTGCGAAAATCTTTTTAGCATAATAGCGTGATTGATTTTTAGTGAATTTTTGCGGTTTAGAAGCTGAAATATGAAGGAGTGTATAATTAATACATGACTGAAATATTTCACGCAGAATCCGCAAAAAGTCGCAAAAAGCAACACGCTAGTTAAATTCTTATATTCTTAGTCGATAAACTCTGCTTCTCTTGCGCCCTATTTAATTGTGTCCTTAACTCATCTTTTAAATCTACAAATAAAGCCTTAGCGTTTTTAATATGCTCTATTGGTTTATCCAGCATAATAAAAAGACTTAATGTCGCCCCTTGCAATAACGCCCTTAAGAAAAGATGACTTAAAGGGATATCTTCAGCTTCATTATCAACATAAAAGCTTCCTAAAATCTCTAATGTGCCTGTGCTAAAAGGTTCTAGCCTTACGCTTTGCGTGTCTAATACGATTAATTTTGTAGTATTATCATGTATTGCTGTGCTTAATCTTTGCAAAGGGATTACGCTGTTATTAAACTTTGCTTGATAGATATACGCAATATTTTTAATCTTTATTGCTTTATCTGTTTGCAAGGTTTCTGTATGGATACAGACATTTTGTTTAAACTCGCTGATTAAATCATTTGCGCTTTGTATAATCACTTGTTTAATGAGATTTTCACTTAAAGTGCGTGAATTCCCCATTTTTTCCTTTAAAAGCTCAGTTAGCGTTTGGAGTTCTAGCATATAAATCCTTTATAAAGTTGTTGTTTTGGATTTTGTCATTTGTCTTTTTTGTCATGTTGCCACTCTTTGTCATCTTGAGTGAAAGCGAAATACGACAAGAAAAAAGGGCAAAAATTAAAAAAGCCTCAAAACAAATACAAATGAAATTAAACAAGTTTTTTATACTGAAATAAAGGGGGTTAAAAAGATATGCTGTAGAAACATATCTTTAGAAAGGAAGTAAGGAAAAAAAGATTTTAGCTAGGGCATTTACAGCCCCAACTAGAATTATAACAGATTTTAAATGTATTTAAGAAGTTTTTATAAGCTTTAATTATGTGTTTGTAATATAATTTTGCTGCCGCTTGAGTTTGCAGACTTAAGCTTTATTACTTGTCATGCTGAAGGGCTACCTGAAGTATCTCTACTTGCATAAAGGTTAGATGTTTCGGCTAACGCCTCAACATGACAAGGGAGAGTCTCAACACAAGCATTTCTAAAACAGATTCTAAGATTTTGCAGCGTGATTTCTCTGCCTGTTTGCTTTAACTAGATTCTAAGATTTGCGTTATGGCTTTTGTGATTTAAGGAAGTGGAGTAATAAGGACTCTAGCGTGATTGATTTTTAGTGAATTTTTGCGGTTTTCGAGTGAAAGGCGAAGGGAGTTATCTAAACGATAATGACCGAGCCTTGAGCGAATAATCCGCAAAAAGTCGCAAAAAGCATCACGCTAAGCTTCTATGAGTGGTAAATCATGACTTATAACATTATCCTTAACTACAATATAAATATGTGTCTCAATCCATGCCCCCTGAATATTTTTCGCCCTAAATCCTATCTTATACAAGCCCTCTTTATCCTTGCTAAATACCATTACACGCCCTTTTATAATCTCATTATCTAGCATAAATTCGCATTCATTATTACTGAAAATATGCATGCCGTATAATTCTAGCGTTTCGTTTGTTTGTATCTCTTTTTTCACTGCATAAATGAAAATATCTTGACTTCCAGCACCAAGCAGCATAATATCATTACTTCTATTCACTAGATTTTCAATGCATTTATTAAGCTTAGAATCTAGATTTACATCCTCTGTATCTTTGATTTTTGAAATAATATTAATCGCATTGCCTATATGACTATTGCCCTCTTTATCGCTTTGACTTAGGGCGTTTAGATTACTTGCATTTGCGATTACTTGCATTAATTGCGTATAAATATTTGCCCTTTGTATGTTTGCATTATCTATAACGCTAATCTTTGTTACATAGGCTTGAATGACGCTAATTATTGCTTCACTTAATGCCTTTGTAGCTTCTGCCTTTGCCCTTATAACATTTATTTCTAACTCCACCCTTTTTTGATATAAGCTAAATTCTAGCTCTTTTTCTCTTTGCATCATCTCTTGTAGTTTCAAAGCATTATTACATGCAATCTCAAATATCTTTATATCTAGTTGGGCTTTTTCATTTGGGCTTAGATTTACCCTATCTACTTCTTTTAGGAAAAAGGAATTATAGATTTTGTTTTGTATTTCGTTTAGGTTTTCAAAAAATTGATGTGTGTCTAGCATGTTTAATCCTTAATTTATAGATAACAACAAAAAGATATAAAACGGCTTGATTTAATTTGTAGATTTGAAGTATAATTTGTTACCGCTTAAACTACCAACTTAAGCGGTAAATTTCTCTTTTCTAGCAAGAGTTAGAAAGGAGAGTTTGATATGTTCAACAAAGTCATTATAATAGCTTTCTTGCTATTTGTGCTTTTTGTTAGTATCGCATATTAACAAATTCTTTTAAATATTACAAATTGTCACATGCTAGGTATAACAGAAAGGAGGCTTTAAGTTTAACATGTTTTTACAAATAAATCAAAAATCCTTTTTTATTTGGTGTTATGCCTTTATTTCGTTACTTTACTTTGACCGCCCTTGTCATTTTGAGCGTAGCGAAAAATCCCTTTTGCAAATAAAAAGATGTTTGGGCTAACGCCTCAACATGACAAGTATTTCTAAGCTAGATTCTAAGATTTGCAACTTGCAAAGTAGAATCCATTCGCTGACCGCAAACTAGAATCTTTAAAGCGTGAAGTATTTTTGATGAATTTTTGCGGTTTTCGAGTGAAAGGCGAAGGGAGTGTATATTAAATACATGACCGAGCCCTTGAGCGAAGAATCCGCAAAAAGACAAACGCTTACGCTAAAGGGGTTAAGCGAACAAACCCCTTATCCCCACTACTTCCAAAACTCGTAAAATTAATCCGTATGCTATCCCCTGCCCTAAAGAATAATATTATATGCTTTTTCTGTCCCTCTCGTGCGATTTTATAGCTATTGTTATAATCCTGCCAACCAACACCCCGCCAACCTTTCCAAGTAATATCGCCGCTAAAATCTCTATCAACATGCCAATAATACCTATAACGCTTCGTATTAATCCCCTCTAAACTACCACT
Source organism: Helicobacter bilis ATCC 51630 (assembly GCF_000686565.1). GTDB lineage: Bacteria > Campylobacterota > Campylobacteria > Campylobacterales > Helicobacteraceae > Helicobacter_A > Helicobacter_A bilis. The sequence continues at coordinate 697 of NZ_JMKW01000067.1, read as the reverse complement.
TCCGCCAACGACTGAAAAATTCTTATCCTTGTGGTTTAGGTTTATAAAATTCCCCCTATTGCCATTTTGTGAGAAGTAGTTATCATAAGCGTTTCCGCTACCATGATGATTCCAAACATAATGCCCCTCTGTAAATGTATGTCTCAAATTCTCGTTTATATCCCCACTTCCCCCCTGCATTTGTGCTAAGAGTAAAAAGCTTCTGCCTGTGTTGTTTGTGATGATGTGTTCTGTGGTTTGTGCTGTGCCGGTGATGAGTTGTTCGGTTACTTGTTGCATTTTAATCCTTTTATATAAGCTTTCATCTTGTGGTAACATTTTAACGATTTACCCTTTTTTATGGACCATAAAAAAGGGTAAAAACATTAAAAGCCTACCATCAATCTTGGAAAGCTAGTTTGTTTCCTGCATGGTTTTAAAATCAAACTAGATCTTTAAAGCGTGAAGTATTTCCCACTTGTTGCCCCAACAGATTCTAAAACTTGCAAATTGCATAATCAAGGCTGAATCTTTAAATTAATAAAATATATCCACACTTCCCCCCGCTCCAATACTTACATTTATGCTAGTCTCACTCTCTGGTATATCTACAATACTAAACTTCATTTCCCCAAACTGCCCATTTCCCCCTGCATTTCCTGCCCCACCTTGTGCGGTTACAAAACTACCAAAAGAAGAGGGTGTGCCTCTTGTTGTA
>NZ_JMKW01000066.1 GCF_000686565.1 Helicobacter bilis ATCC 51630 | reverse complement strand
TATCTACACCAACTACACCACCAATTATGCCACATATTAATCCTGTCATAGGGGTTTTAAACTGGATTGTAGCTAGCATGCTTGCCTTATCGTCAGGTAACTTTTCGAGCCACTTTTGTATGCCAACAAGTGTGCCTTCAGGTAAGAGATTTGCCCATGTAGCAGTAAGCGCCATAAGCTGACTTTGATCCATTTTTTCTCCTTACTTAAACTAAATTGAAAGTTGATTTTACAAAAAAAAAAAAACGAGTCAAGCATTATTAAACATTTATTTACAATTATTATAAAATACAATAAAAGTATGAAAAATTTTATGAAATAGAGTTGCTAGGAATGCAAAAATATGAAGTAAATATGCTATGTAGAAATTCCCAAGCAATGGAGCGCAAAGCTTGATACCAAATAGACAACATAAAATCTTAAAAATACAGATTCTACTTTGTGTTGCAATGTAGCTAAAAATGAAACATCTTTTCTAGAATCTATATAGATATATCTGTTGCATTTTACATGCTGCCCATAGAATCTTAGCCTGTCATGATTAAAAGTAAATTCACAGAAAGTGTAATAAATATAATCCTTGAATGCTAACGATTCTCAAAATCCCAAATACCACAACCTACAAGATTCAACATGCAAATACAATATAGCTTTATGTTTGTAATTCTGCTTTAAATAAGACATGCGAGATTCTCAAATTTCACAGAATCTTGAATTAATCGCATCTTTGAGAACTAATGATTAAATAACCATTCGTATAGCATCAGAGAAGCCTTCAGCGTCATTTGCTAATACATAATATTCTACACCGATTGCTCTGCCTTCCTCCATTACATCGTATTCAAGTGGTGTGGGTGTAACTACGATAAACACAGGGTTTTTCGCATTTGGCGTTGCTTTATATTCTCGTATGAAATCAAAGGCTAGTAATCCCATGTTTTTATAATCAAGCACAACTATATCTTGTGGTTTTGCCCCTAGCTTTGCAAGTGCATCAAAGGGGTTATGTTCAATCGTTACCTTAAGTCCAGAATCTACGCGTTCAATAAGCTGTTGGGATTTAAATGACTTTGTGTCGTTTTCTTGTATCACCATGACATTTTGCATACTAAGCTTTTCTAAATCTTTTAGCAGTCCAAAAAGCTCTTTTGTCTTTGCGGATACGACTTTATTTTTATCAAGCCCTTTGAGAAAATAGCGTAGGTAAGTCTTTGAATTATATCCACCATGAATGTCTGCATCGCGGAAAAATTTCTTTACATACTGATTTGTCTTTGCACGCGCCCACATTGCCTTATCTAGCTCATAACCTTTTGTATTAAGTAGCTTTATAAAACGCCCCTTTATTTCAGCAGTCATAGGGGCAAATACATCAGCAAAGGTTTGAAAATGCTTTTCTTTAAAGACTTGCAATCTCGCACTCTCTCTTGCGATAATATCTTTTTGTTTGGCGATATAATCTATCAAATCTACAAATCTTCTGCGTAAAACTTTCACTTCTTTTTCAAACTCTAAGTATTCCTTGCTTTTTTTATCAGGCATTAGTCTTAAAGTTCGCTCTTCTTCTTCGAGTTTTCTGCCAAGCGGTTCAGATTCTGCCTTTGCACCTGCCATGCCTATTTTCACATCTTCGATATATTGCTCTAAATGAGTGTAAGAGACTTGTCGCACCAAAAAGATTCTCTCAAAAGCATAGGGCAGTGGATATTGTGTCTTTTTGTTATACTCTTCAAAGTCTCTATATAGTGATGCAACTTCATGCTTAACCGCTTTTAACTCTTTATTTTCAAGCATAGAATCTAAATCGCACAAATCATTATAAGCGGTAAATAAAAAGCGTTTCATACGCATAAAGTCAAGCTCTTTATTGCCCTCAATAAAATCATGATGATGACTTAAGATATTCTTTTCTCTTGCGAAATATTCGTTAATGCAATCTTCTGGAGATTTCGTAACAGGTATTGCCTCTTCATCTTCTAGTGAAATTTTTAATTGCATTTTTACGACAACGCGATTTTCTACTACAAATTCAACCTCAATGTTTGTTGCTAACTCTTCTTCTTCGCCCTGCCACACATCAAAGGTAAATGGATAAACGCGTTTATTGAGTGTTTGCTCTACTTTACCCTCTTTATTTGCAGGATCTAAACTTATAATTTGCCCTTCTAGCATTATTGCTCCTTAAGTTATGACAAAACATAAAACTTTATATTATATCTAAAAACATGTATTTTCAAACACAATAATCTAAAATTCTACTCATTACGCAAGACTTGCAATACATCTATTTTGCTTGCTTTTTTAGCAGGATAATATGACGATAAGCACACAATAACACATGCTCCAATGATAGTCCATAATAAATCACTCCAAAGTAACTCAATAGGCAGTTTTGATACACCATACACATCAGCAGGGATTGAGATAATATCAAAAGTCTTTAGAATCCACATGACAATAAATGCCCCAATTACGCCAAATACAATGCCACTCCCGCCAATCACTGCACCTAAGCGGAAAAATATCTGCTTTACATGTTTCTTACTTGCCCCAAGACTAATCAGCAGGGCAATCTCTTTTCGCCTATTCATCACAACCATAAGCAATGAGCTAATAATATTTAAACTCGCCATAAGAATAATTAACATAAGCACCAAAAACAAAGCCTTTTTCTCCAACTCCATAGCCGCAAAGAAATTGCCATTTTGCTCCCACCAGCCTTGTGCCTCTGCATGCACGATATTGCCAATCTCTTTCATATAAGATTCTATAGCAAGGCGGATAGATTCTATATCTTTCATAGGCTCATTAGAAAAGATATGAAATCCCTCATAAGCCCCATTTCCCACACCACGCAATGCTTGTAATGCCTCAAAAGTCGTATAAACAATGGAGTTATCATAGTTTCGCAGACCACTTGTAAAAGTGCCATCAATGCCAAATTTTTTCATCTTTGGGGTAAGGGCTATGCCTGTTGGGGCAAGCTCTGTAAATATGAGTGTAACTTTTTCATCTTTATTTAGCCCAAGTGAGTAGTAAAATGTCTCACCCATAATGAGATTAAAGGTATTGCTAAACTCTTTTGTGCGACTTTCATATAAGACCTTATTGACATTTTTCTCTCTCTCTAGATCGATTGCATACACAACGAGTGGATAGATTTCTGCATTCATGCGGATTACTGCTTGTGTTTGCATATATGGGCTAAATTTTAATTTTGGAAACTTTTCTTCTAGATATTCTAAAAGCTCTTTTGATAGCCCCCTATTAGAAGTTGCAAAAATAGTAATTGGATAATTCATTATAAAAAGCTTGTGTTCAAACTCTTTTATCATGCCATTCATAATACTCATCGTTACTAAAAGCACCATAACGCCCACACCCACACCAAGAAAGGCTAAAATCGCAGTGATTGATATAAAAGGCTGCGTTTTATCAAACTTAAGATAATGTCGCAATATAAATGTTATAAGGCGTGTATTTTGCATAGAATCCCTTTTTGTGAAGCCATAAAATTTTAAGTATTATAACAAAATCATTTTAGGTTTCTAAATAACTAAGTGTGAGTGCGGGGGTTTAACGATAAGACATAAATAAAAATAACTGGATAGAATCTTGCGGAAATGAAAGGTTAATACTCTGTGTCATCTGTGAAAAATGATATAATTTCAGTTTTGAATAATATTTAAATTTATATTTGGGGTACATATGAGATTATAGAAAATGAGCCAAAAATAAAAAAAGTGAACCATCTCATATAATTATCAAATCCGAGAAACATTGTGAAGTGAGCAAACGCGGTATTAGAAAAAAGGAAACACACGAAGACAAAGCCCCAGCGATTAACAAAAATATGAGATGGACACAACGGTTATAAAGCTTTTTGCCACACTCATTGATACAAGTAACTTTAATGCAAAAAATAAAGCTTTTAAAGAAAATATAGAGAAATTTAGCAATCTCACAGCAGAAGCAATACAAAAGCAAGTCAATTTGGAGCTTGATCTAAGCGAGGGAGCGACCATAGAAACAGCACAGCATAAAGAATATTTACTCTACGCGCTTAAAAATGCAAAACAAGCAGTCTATATCCATAGCCCTTGGGTGCGACACAAAGTAGTAAAAGAATATGAAAAAGACATAGAATCTGCATTGCAAAAAGGTATAAAAGTTTCTATCAAATATGGACTAAAGCCACGCAATAGATTTGAGAAAGCTCCTATTGATCCAGAATCTAAAATGCTTTTTGACAAATGGGATAAATCTTATCCAAACTTTAAAGCAAACACAGATGATAATCACTCCAAGATTCTAATATGCGATGATGAGTTTATGATTGTAGGGAGTTTTAACTGGCTAAGTTTTGGGGGATTAGCTGATAAAGATGGCGATATAAGAGGCGAGACTTCAAGCGTGGTAAAAAATTTAGATTCTATACAAAAAGAGATAGACAAGTTTAAAAAATAGTATAGCTAAATGTGCAAGAAATACCAATATCTAAGTTTATTTATACTTAATTAAAGAGATTTCATATATTATCCAATTTTAAAGACAATAAAATACAATATATTATTGTAAGGTATCGCAATACATGGATTGAACTTGGGACTTATGGGCTTCAAGGACATAGAGATTATGCGGAATGCGGTGAAAAGACAAAGGGGCAAAATAAAGCAACAAGTATTAAATACTTAATGCTTGTTGCAGGCAAGAGTTCTTACAGATTGCTTATCTTATGTATATATACCCTAATTGCTTGATATATCCCTGTTAGTTTTACTTAACTTGAAATGTGCTTTTGCCACAAATTCAACAACAAAGCAGAGTTATAGCCCTAGAGGGCAGTAAGTTTATACACATCAAACACAACTCAAAATACTCAGCATATTTCACCCAAAAATCCCATAGTTGCATTTTCCCCTATTATTAAGTATAATCGCACATAAGCACATAAAGGAAAAATATGTTAAAAGATAAAAAGATTCTCATATTTGTGAGTGGCTCTATTGCGATTTATAAGATTTTAATGCTAATTAGATCTTTGCGTAAAGAGGGGGCATTAGTCCGCGTTGTCGCTACGCAAAGTGCGTTGAAATTCATCACGCCTCTAAGCTTTGAGACGCTAAGCAATACGCCCTTGCTTCATGATAGTAATGAATGCTGGGCTAGCATGCCTTACACGGATTCAAACACTTTAGAATCTAATATGCAAAAAGATTCCAACCCACCGCAAAATCACATTGGCTATGCGAAATGGGCTGATATTGCCCTTTTTGCGCCACTCACTGCAAATAGTCTCAATAAACTCGCAAATGGCATTGCTGACAATATCTACCTATCAACCGCCCTTGCCCTGCCAAATATCCCAAAGCTTTTCGCCCCAAGTGCAAATACTCTCATGCTAGAAAATCCTATTACGCAGAAAAACATAGAGATTCTAAAAAATAGCGGCTATGAGATTATTAACCCAGCCTTAGGCATGCTAGCATGTGGTGATATAGGCAATGGGGCGATGGCAGACACTGAAACTATGCTTTTTGCCTTAAAGAAAGCGGTTTTTAACAATCCATACTGGCAGGATAAATACGCCATTGTTACAGGTGGTGGCAGTATTGAAGAGATTGATTCTGTGCGGTGTATTAGCAATCATTCAAGCGGTATGCAGGCTAGCAATCTTGCTTTAGCGCTCTATTATTTAGGTGCGAAAGTCATTTTCATTAGCTCGAAATCGCCCATAATCTTACCGCCAAGCATTAAACATATACAAGTAAAAAGCTCAAAAGATTATGAAAACGCACTTAAACATACAATAGATTCTATAAAGAATGAGAAAATCTATCTCTTCATGGCAGCAGCAATAAGCGATTATATCCCACATAAAAGAGAGGGCAAGTTAAAAAAGAAAGATTTAGGCGATACAATGACCCTAGAGTTGCATGAGAATAAGGATATTTTAGCCTCACTTAATGCTACTAATCTTATAAAGATTGGCTTTAAAGCAGAATGCGACAAAGAAAATGCGAAGATTAACGCAAAAAATGCACTTATTAAAAAACAATGCTCTATGATGTGCCTTAATATTATCAGTGAATCTAATATGAGTTTTGGGGCTACTCACAATGAACTCTATCTTATCACAAAAGATTCTGAAAAATATATACAAGGCACAAAGCTTGAAGTAAGTTTAGAAATCTGTCTGCATTTACAAGCTCTTGGGCTATAACCTAATTATAATCTTAATTGTTACTAAATAATCATACATCTTGTTGTATAAAATATAATGCAGCCAACTAAGGGCTAAGTTTAATCATAAAAAACACACAGCAGAAATCTTCATATTCCTAAATTGCTTCCCATTGCAATAGGTTTATATTCTATGTGAGTGCAATGAAACTCAAATAATCTGCACATATCTAAAGACACTGCGTCATGTTTCATGCAAGCTCACAGAGAATTTAGGCTATAAGCCTAAAAGTTCGGCCACTCTCTTACCATAGGCTGCATCTGCTTTCGTGAAGTGCTCAATCTGTCGTCTTTGAATATCAACTGGCACACCTTCCATTGCTTCCTTAATATTTTGACAAAGCACTTCTTTTTGACTAGCATCCATAAGACGATACAAATCTCCTGCTTGACTATAGTAGTCATTGTCATCATCTCTATGATTATATCTTGTTATAACATTGCCCTCTTGAATATGTAATGGAGGCTCGATTGCTTTAGAATCTTCCGCATAATCATTAAATATACTTGGATTATAGTTTCTCTCTCCACCAAAACTTCCTCTTTGCATGTAACCATCTCTGTGTGTATTGCTCACAGATGCAATAGCAGCATTTACAGGAAGTTGGGAATGATTGATTCCAAGCCTATATCTCTGCGTGTCACCATAGCTAAAAAGTCTTCCTTGTAACATCTTATCTGGACTATACCCAACACCTGGGACAATGTTGGCTGGATTAAATGCGGCTTGTTCTACCTCGGCAAAATAATTTTCTGGATTCTTATTTAGCTCTAAAATTCCCACTTCAATAAGCGGATAATCTTTGTGACTCCATACCTTTGTCAAATCAAAGGGATTTACCTTGTAATTCTGGGCTTCTTTTTCAGGCATAACCTGCACACAGAAACTCCATTTAGGAAAATTTCCTTTTTCAATGTTTTCAAACAAGTCTTTTTGATGCGACTCTCTATCTTTTGCTATAATTGCCTCTGCTTCTGCATTGGTTAGGTTATGGATCCCTTGCATAGATTTAAAGTGAAACTTTACCCAAAAACGCTCATTTTTTGCATTAATAAAACTATAGGTATGACTACCAAATCCATGCATCTCCCTATAGCTTCTTGGGATCCCTCTATCACTCATAAGAATTGTTACTTGATGAAGTGATTCTGGATGCAAACTCCAAAAATCCCACGCTGCCGTTGCAGATCGTAAGTTTGTCTTTGGATCCCTTTTTTGCGTATGAATAAAATCAGGAAATTTTACTGCATCTTTAATAAAAAAGACAGGTGTGTTATTTCCTACAATATCCCAATTGCCTTCATTTGTATAAAATTTTAATGCAAATCCACGTACATCGCGTTCTGCATCAGCCGCTCCTCTTTCTCCTGCGACAGTCGAAAAACGTAAAAATGCTTTTGTCTTCTTACCTACTTGACTAAAAATATCTGCTTTGGAATACATGGTAATATCGTTAGTGATTGTAAGTTCTCCATAAGCTGCACTTCCTTTAGCATGCACGACACGCTCTGGAATTCTCTCCCGATCAAAATGTGCCAACTTTTCTAAAAGCCAAGTATCCTGTAAAAGTGTGGGACCTCTACTACCTGCTGTAATCGAGTTTTGATTGTCACCGATTGGTGTGCCTGTTGCTGTTGTAAGCTTTTTGCTCATATTAAATCCTTTCAGAGCATATAGTCTATAACCATATTACTCTGCTAGACATACTATCATATTAAAATAAATGCAAATTAACAAAATCAAAGTTGTTCAAAACATTCATCTATTGAAGAGAAAAATAGCAATCTTTTGCATAAAAGACAATCTTTGTTTTTTATATTTAAGCAAAAGTTCAATGATATTCTTTCTTCTAAACATAATGGCGCAATTAATAGGAGTTAATCCTCGCCCATTATCTGCGTCTACATCCGCACCATATTGTATGAGAAGTTCAGCCATCTCATAATATCCCTTAAAACACACTCCAGCCAAAGGCGTTTGATTCTTATCATTTCTTTTATCGACATCTGCCCCATATTCTAAGAGCATTTTTGCAGTTTCCAAGCTATTATTATAGGCAGCAAGCATAAGCAAGGTGTTTCCATGATGATTAGCCAAATTAACATTTAATCCAGCTTTAATCATAATCTCTAATGCTTCCTTATCATTTTGCCTTGCAAAATCAAAACTTTGTGCAACAAACTCTTCTAGCCTCCGCTCATCTTCTGTATCCATTAATCACCTTTCAATAAAAATATATCTTATCTTACATATAGATACACAAACTCCATATTTATAAAATAAGTATGCAGGAAAGACAAAGCATCTTAGCATTTTAACCCCACATATCAAAGTGCATTAAGATACATCTCATTGTTTTTGATCGCAACGACTACAAACATAAGTATATAACCCATCTAATTCTTATTATATTTTTTATGCACTTATATAACGTTTTATATGAAATATCATACAGCTCGATTGGCAAGTATTTGTGCCAACATAAAGCTTAGCTCAAGTGCCTGTGTAGCATTTAGCCTTGGATCGCATTGCGTGTGATAATTTGTATGCAGCTTATCTTCTGCAATGGCTTGTATTCCTCCCACGCATTCTGTCACATCGGCACCAGTCATTTCCAAATGCACACCACCTGCAATGCTACCCTGTGCAGCATGTATAGCAAAAAATTGTTCAATCTCGCTTACAATATCTTCAAATGCACGAGTTTTATAACCATTGCTTGCTACTTTTGTGTTACCATGCATTGGATCGCAACTCCATAAAACATTGCGTCCAGCATTACATATTTCTTTAAGCAATTTTGGAAATTTATCTCCAATTTTATCGGCTCCCATACGTACAATAAGGCTTAATCGACCTGCTTCATTATTTGGATTTAAAATATCACAAATTTTCAATATATCATCTTTTGTAGCATTGGGTCCGATTTTTACCCCAAGTGGATTTCTAACGCCACGTAAAAACTCCAAATGCGCATGATCAATATCTCGTGTACGCTCCCCTATCCACAACATATGTGCAGAGCAGTCATACCAATTACCACTAAGTGAATCTTGTCTTGTTAGAGCTTCTTCATAATGCAACACAAGCGCTTCATGCGATGTATAAAATGATACTTCTTTAAGTTGGCGAGTATTACTTGTATCAATACCGCATGCCTTCATAAAACGCAATGATTTTGCTATATCACTTGCTAACTCGGCGTATTTTTTACCAAAGTTATTATTTTCGACAAAGCTAAGATTCCATAAATGCACCTGTTCTAAATTCGCAAATCCACCTTGAGAAAATGCACGCAAAAGATTAAGCGTACTTGCACTTTGATGATATCCCTTTAACAGGCGAGTTGGATCTGGCTCTCTTTTGTCAAGATCTTGTGAGTTAATCAAATCACCTCTATAACTAGGATAATTCACGCCATCTATAGTTTCTATATCGCTACTTCTAGGTTTTGCAAATTGTCCTGCCAAACGACCGACCTTTACTATTGGACAACCTGATGCAAAGGTTAGAATTACACTCATTTGTAAAATAATCTTAAACATATCTCTAATATTGTTTGCATTAAATTGTGAGAAACTCTCCGCACAATCGCCCCCTTGCAATACAAATGCTTCGCCGCGACTAGCCTTTGCAAACTTTTCTTTCAAACTATCTGCTTCTTTAGCAAATACTAATGGTGGTAAGCCTGATAGCTCTTTCTCTACAGATTCTATAGCACTCTTATCTGTGTAGATTGGGTGCTGCTTGATTGGGAAATCTCTCCAACTGCTTTTATTCCATGTAGTTGTTGTTATAGACATTGTATTCCTTTCTTCATAAAACACATAATCGCTCTTGTATCTATTTATTCTCAAGCAAAACCATAACTTCGTTTTTGCGTTGTTGTATCATGTTATTGCTCATTGTTTTTTCCTTTATTCTTTCTCAAGTCAAAACCCAATTTCACTAACATACAAACAGCAATTA
>NZ_JMKW01000065.1 GCF_000686565.1 Helicobacter bilis ATCC 51630 | reverse complement strand
CTAACTCTTTTGCAAAACTTTGACTTGTATGCAGCATTTTTCTAATTTCTTCTCCTAGAGTATTTGTAACAACTTCTACTCTACCATTTGCATCTCTTACTTCTGTAGTAAAGTCAAGATTGACATAGCTATCAAATACTCTTGCTATCTCGTTTGTATCACTACCTATCTTTTTCTCTAAATCATCTAGCATGTGATTTAATACATTTTTTAATTCATTTAATTGTGGATTATGTGGTGTTTCTGTGATTCTTGCTCTAAAATCACCTGCTTCTATTGTTTTAGCGGTTTCTACGGCTTGAACTACTGCTTTAGAATCTTGCTCTAATCCTAGCTTTGTTTTTTCTATGTTTTCGTTTATGGCGTGCGCCATCTCTCCTAGCTCATCATGGGTTGTAATATGCAGGGGCTTTGGTGCGGTTTTTACCTCGTGGTTTAAAAATGCAAAAAATGTGAGTAAGCTTTTTTTGATAGTTTCAACTGGCTTAAGGTAGATATAAAGCACCACAAATAGCACGATCACGCTTATCGCTGACATTAAAACAACAAGTATGCTTTGCAGTGTAGCCATATCCCAAATTGGCTTTTGTATCATACTTAAATCTTCAAGTGTGCATACTGAATACGCTTGTCCTTGCACGCTTGCGTGATTACAGGTTGCCATTTTGCGTTCTGTTTTGTTATTGCTTATATAGTCAAAGAGAATATTTTTATAGTTACCTTGTTTTGCGGTCTCTGCATATAATGCTTTGAAATTCTCATTTTCTTTTAGCAGAATTTCCTTATTCGATGCTGCAAAAGGCACATGTATAGAATCAAGGGCAAATACATTCACAGGGATAGCATTAAAATGGTCTTGTAGCTGCTCTAGCATAAGATCGAGTGAAAGTATGCCGATAAACTTACCATCTTTGTAAAGCGGATATGCAAAGGTAAAGCATGGTAGGTGGGTTAAAGTATCCTCATAAGCAGGGCTAATGTATATGCCATTTTGCTTTTTGGCTTCAATATACCAATCACGCGTTCGCACATCATAGTTATGTGCTTTACCATAGGAATAATGGCTGATTTTTTCCTTATCAGATTCTGTGTCGCTGACTATAAGCTCCCCATTTTCTCTGCCTATACCAGCACTCATAAAGTTACCACCAACACGAAATGAACGAAGAAGCGGTCCTACATTTTCCATCACTGCTTCTTGTGTGGCTAACTTTTCATAAGGCATTTCTAGAATCATATTGCCAAGCTCTTGTGTAGCTTTGAAGTTAGTCGTCATAAAATCAGCAATAATTGCATCTGCCATTTTTACATTATTTGCTTGTGTATGTGCGGCTAACTCTAGCGTATTGCTACGAGTAACAAAGAAAGTGATTAGTCCAATACCAAGCAGTGCGATCACCATTAACGCACCGACTAAACATGCGATTTTTGTTTTAATGCTTTTTACCATGAAAGCTCCTAAGTATGTAGAAATAAATTATTTTGTGTAAATGCAAGTAATTTGTAGAACTGCATTAATGCGTGTATATGGTAATAACACAAAAATATAGCCCGAAACTATACATTGTTAAAAATAATCAAGATTTAACATCATTGTCTTTATTTATTGCTTCATTGCCAAATGTCTCACCAGTCTCGCTCAAATCTCTTGTCTTTTTACTTCGTGCTTCAATAATGATTGGTGTGCCAAGAAAGCCAAAATGTTGTCGCAAGGTATTGATAAGATAGCGCTTATAGCTAAAATGCAGGGCATTTGGCCTATTCATAATAAGGGCTATTTTTGGTGGCTTAGAATCAAACTGCGTTGCATAATAGATTCTCACAATCTTGCCATGATCGCTTGGTATAGGGTGCTTTTTAAGTGCATTTTGTATGCAGGTATTAAGCTTTGCGGTTGGGATTCTAAGGCTAAAATGCTGATAGACTTCTATAATCTTTTGCTTTAATTCTTTGATGTGCCTATGCGTTGTGCTTGATGCGGTGATAATTGGGGCATATTCTAAAAACTTGAATTTTCTCTTATAAACTTCAAGGCGACTATCAAACTCTTTGCTGCGTATATCCCATTTATGAAACACTACGATAACGCCTAGCCCATTACTACTTGCAATAGAGCTAATCTTTTCATCAAGCTCCACAAACTCCGTGCTACAATCAAGCACAAGCAGGGCAATATCGCATTCTTGTAGCATTTTTTGCGTTCTATCAAGGGCGTATTTCTCTATCCCTTCAATCTTACTGCGTCTGCGAATCCCTGCGGTATCTACGAATGTAAGCTTATAGCCATTATACATAATATGCTCATCAACGGGGTCAATGGTAGTCCCTGCGATGTCTGATACAAGAGATCTGTTTGTATTTGTGAGTGCGTTTAGTAGAGAGCTTTTGCCGACATTTGGACGACCGATAATGCCTATTGAGATGGTGTTGTCTGTATTTTGTGTTGTGTCTATTTGATTAGATATGGTGCTTAAAGATTCTATATCCCGCGAAGTTTCATTTATAGAATCTAGAAATTCATTATTTTGTGATTTAGATTCCATATCAGCTTTTAAAGGTATAGAATCTGAATTATTATCGCATTGCGTATTAAGTGAAATATCTTTTAAAGATTCTATACTAGATGTTTCGCTACGCTCAACATGACAAGGATTAGAATCTAGATTCTGTGTAGCTTGTGTTTTAGAATTAGTGCGACTTTTTAAAGTGGGATTAGAATCTAGCTCTTCATCTTCAAAAGTAAGAATGCTTTCTGTATCGTCAAAATAATCTAAAAAATCAAGTGTTTTTAAAGTCTTTTGTGCTTTTATCTTTTTAGAATCTATAAGTTCTTGTATCATGTTTTCAATGCTTGATAAAAGCTTTGTAATACCTCTATTATGTGCCACAGAGATTGTGATATAAGGCACACCAAATGCCATAAAATCATTTGCCTGCATAGCGAGTTTATCATTATCGACTTTATTTAGCACAAGTAAAAGGGGTTTTTGCTTGCTTAACTCTCTAAAGATTCTAATATCTTCATCAGCGACAATATTGCTTCCATCAACCATGTATAAAATAATATCGCTTGTCGCAACAACTTTGTATGAGTGAAAGGCAATGTGTTCTTTTAGCTGGGTAGCAATTATGGCTTGTTCTCTTTTATTGCTACGATTTATACCATGTATGTCTTTTGTGCTTGGGGCTATTGTTTGAGATTGTGTAGCTTTATTTTGTTTGTAAAACTCTTTTAGTCTATGTGCTAAGACTTCAAGCCCACCTGTGTCAATAAGTGTAATATCAAAGTTATTTAGCCTTAAATCCTTTTTGTTAATATCCCTTGTGCTGCCGCTTATATGTGAGGTTATGGCGATATTCTTTTGATTTAGCCGATTAAAAAGTGAGCTTTTGCCTACATTTGGTCTGCCCATGATGGCTACACTTGCGATAGGCTTTATCTCTATTTGTGTAGAATCTTGTGTGTTTTCTTTAGATTCTATATGTTTTTTGCCACGCTGTTTTGTGTCTTGCGTGATAGCATTAGAATCTTTTATATATTTTTTACCAAGTCCTAATAGACTATTTTGACTCTTTTTATGATATTTGCTTTTATTGTTTGTATCTTTTTTCATAATGGTATCTTATATGTGAGTTTGTGGGATAGCCCCAAAAATTTAAGGCTATGTTAATGTTTGAAGGAGTTATGTTAAATTAGAAATGAAGACCTAGCGTAACGCCTATTCTGTGCATATCCAATTCAACAGAATTTAGCACTTTTGGTTTCTGCCAAGACGCATCAATACCGATTGCTAAAGGTAAAATTGGAATCTTAAACTTCAAACCATAGTTTAACGCCCAAGTATTTGAGATTGTCGCATCTGTAAATTGAGAATACGCAACACCTACATAAGGAGTAAGATAGAAAAACTCAAGCCCCAATACTGCACCATATTGTAGGTTATTGTTTCTATCGCCACCATTGATGATTGTATTAACCGCATTGTTTTGAGTAATTCCTGTGATATTTTCCCACTTCACAAAAGGTGCAATGCGGAATGAACCCGGCTTTAACCATAATCTTGCATACGCACCATAAGTGATATTTGTGTCGCCATCAAATTTTCCACTTTTTGCACTATCAAAGCTAGTCCCTACGATACCACCAACTTCTGGTGATATAAATGGCAATGCTTGCGCACTACCTGCTGCAAGAACACTTGCTAAAACTGCTGCTTTCACACATTTTGTAATTTTCATCTCTTTATCCTTTCATTGTGTAAAATTTATTCAATGCTTAAGATTGAATGCACAATTATACAACTATATCGTCTCATTAAAGCAAACATAAAGTAAAGAAGCAAAAAATGATGATATGACTGCCATGTCTATTTTAGCTTACATTTTGTATCTTTTATCTTATGTTTCACACAAACAAAAGAACTTTCAAGTATGCAAAGCTAAGGAATCTAAGCAAAAATGTATTATTTTGTAACATTTAATAGTGTGTTATATATCATTGTCGCATGTAATTTACTATGTCAATAAATGATATGAATAAAATAATTTCGCAAAATTTGATTTCTAAAAGTTAAAGCAACATGCAATAATGAAGTTTAAGAAAGGTAAGCGATGAAAATATGTCGTTTTATGATGTTAGTATTTACTGCCTACGCATTAACAATACTCAACGCAAAGACAGATTCTAAGAAACAAGAAGTAGAAAGTCTAGACTCTAAAACAACCGCTTGTCATACTGAGCCTTTAGGCGAAGTATCTAAAACTTTAGAATCTAAAAAAGATATTTCGTGCTTACACACTCGATATGACAAGAAACTAGATTCCAACTCGACACAAAACACAGAAACAAGGCAAAACAACAATACAAACAAGGAAGAAACCCATGAATACCCACTTTTAGATAAAAAGTCAAAAGATGAGCTATTTGGCACGATAAATACCGCAGAAATCCCTGATGCAATCCCAGCACCACTGACCACAAAAGCCCTTTTAAGCGTTGAAGATTGGCGTGATACTTATTTCATATACCTTTACAATTTCACACCTATGGAAAATCCACGCCATATACCAAATGAGCTTAAAGGGCAGATAAGCTTTAGAGTCCCTTTGTCAAGGAATATTTTTAAAAGCGGTGGAATCTTATATTTTGCTTTTACAGATACTTTCTTTTTTCAAGTGTTTAATGAAAAGGCAAGTTCGCCGGTAAGAGACAATGACTTTCAGCCAGAGTTTTATTTACCTATCCTATGAATGTAGTATTTTGGGGTGGCACACTCACAGAGCTTACAACTGGTTGGAGGCATATCAGTAATGGCGAGATAGATATAGCACAGGGTGGTTTAACTGATAGAAGTCGAGGCAGTGATAGATGGATATTTAAAGCCAGATGGACGACAAAGCATTGGGGTGTTGATATGGAGGCATTTGCCCCTGTGAGATTCTATCCCGAGAATCCATTTATATATAAATACTTAGGAAGCCTTGAGATAAAAATATTTATGCGTTATAACAAGCATTTAGCCGATGCGACTATAACGGGCTTATTACGATATTTTCAGCCCGGAAAAAAGATTGATAGCTTACATGGTGGTTTGCGGCTAAGCTATACTTATAAGCTTAATCCATACTATGGAGTTTATATGCAATATTTTGTTGGCTATGGGGATTATCTCTATGAATATGATAAAATGGGGCATAGGATAGGCATTGGTGTGCGTTTTGTGAGATAGGTGATACAAGATTGTTGCTTATAGTTTCTAAAATATGCTAAGATTAGAAAACAAGATAAAGGCAAAACATGCAAATATCACTTGATACTTTTATTATTTCTGATACGCATTTTGGACATAAACATGTGCTTGTAAAAGAGCCTTTAAGAGTGATTACACTGAATAACACGCATTATAAAAGCTTTGATGATTTAAGTTTAAATTGGTGGAATGAAGTCGTGAGTGTGAATGATAGCGTGCTGCATTTAGGGGATTTATACTTTGGCGATGGTGATAGCATTTTGCCTAAACTCAATGGTGAAAAAATGCTTGTTGTAGGCAATAATGATATGGGTAAATATCAAAAGCTAAAAGATTGGCGTGTGATAAAAAAGATTAAATTTAAGATTCCAGAAAAAGATATGCTAAAAAAAGCGATGAAAAAAAAGTGGGGCGATGAGCTAAAAAATCCCTATGCCACAGGATTAATCATTGATGTGAATAATGTGCGGATTATGTTTAGCCATTTTCCCGTTGGCGAGAGAAAAAGAAATGATAAATATCATAAAGCAAGGGATATTATCGATTATGCTTACTCTCTAGCAAAATGTGAAGTCAATATCCACGGACATATACACTCAAGAGATAGTGTGCAAGACTACTGCATTAATGCTAGCACAGAAAGACTCTCATTTCGCCCTAAAAGATTGCGTGATATTCTTTCATCATGGGCACATTTTTAATAGCTTTATAGAATCTTTATCTTAATTTTAAAGGACAAATATGTTACTAAAAAGTGTGTTAATGGGTTTTCTTTCATTTTCTATTTTACATGCAGAGACATTAAAAGAATGCAAAAATGAAACAGACATAATAAGCGGTTGTGTAGAAAAAGAATATGATCCAAATGGGAATCTTATGAGAGAAACACCATATAAAAATGGTAAATTCGAGGGTGTGGCAAAAGTGTATTATGAAAATGGCAAACTTATGGGTGAAATACCATTTAAAAACAATGAAATAGATGGTATAGGAAAAATATATGACACAAATGGGAATTTGAGATTAGAAGCGCCGAGTTTAAACAATAAAGTGCATGGCGATGTAAAATACTACACAGAAGATAAAAGGCTATTTGCCACAATAAACGCACAAAATAATAATTATATAAGCGGTAAATGCTTTAATGATAAGGTCTTAACAGACAAAGATTTAAAAGAAATTAGAAACAACGACATTAACATTGAAAAGGCACTTAACTATTTACAAAGAATATGCTTTTAAGAGAGTGATTCTAAATAACCCTTGAATTTAAAGTTCTTAACACTTGCTAGATTCTAATCTTAGAATCTTTATGGCTTTAATCTAAAAGAGTTATTGTAAAATGCATAATATTAAGCGGCAAATGTCATAATGACAAAACACTAACAGATGAAGAAATATCAACTCTAGAGACAAGTAACACTTCAACTGCTTTTTTCAGATTTTTGCATGAAATATGTTTGCCTAATCTTTAGTTTCTAGTTTGACTTTGAGCTTAGAGGCTTTCAAATCTTAAGCGATAGAGTTATATTCAACTTAAACTATAATGTTAGGCAATATAAAGAAGCCTCATAACACGAAAATTTATAGAATCTAAACAGATTTTAGAATCTAGACTAAAACCACAAATCGCCCTTGTAGCAAGGCTAAGGGAGCTAGATACTATGCTAGAAAAAGGACTAGAGAAAGGGAAGCTATGCTAGAGATTTTATATTATATTTTTATATTTCCAGTAGAACAGGTGCTTGAGTGGGCTTTATTTACACTTTTTAAGGCAACTAAGAATTATGGCATAAGCATTATTTTACTCTCTCTTATAATGCAGCTTTTTATGCTAAAACTCACTTTTTACTTTGATAAAAAAGTGGCTTCCTTTGGAGTGTTAAAAGCACAATGTGATAGTAAGATTAAAGAGTTTAAAAGAGTATTTAAAGGTGCAGAACTGCAAAGCTATATCCGCACACTCTATAAGCAAAGGCATTTTCACCCCATTTTTGCCTTATTTGGCTTAGGGGGATTAGCATTACAAATTCCATTTTTTATTGCAATGATTCATTTAGTAGAGAATGCGGAGTATTTGCAAAGTGTCCGCTTTCTATGGATAGATGATTTAAGCAAACCAGATTCTATTATGTTATTTGGTTTAAGTATCCATATACTGCCTTTACTTATGACTATTTTTACTTTAATCAATGTCTTTTATAGCTCAAAAGAGCTAGGTGCGAGAGTGCAAGGGAGTTTGATTGCCTTATTATTCTTGGTGCTACTTTATAGTATGCCGAGTGCGTTAGTATTATATTGGACTTGTAATATGGCGTTTGCGTTGTTTAAAGAGATATTTAAGCAATGTAGAAATAAAAGGCATTCAGTATTGAGCGATAAATCAGGGAGTGCTTCGCCTTACTCACTGCGGTGTATGTCCAATACGCCTCATTCGCAAGACTTGCACAACCCTAATTTCTCATCTCAATCCTTAGAATGCCGAGACTCTAACACTAGAATTGTGGATTCTCAAAATACAGAATCTAAGCTAGATTCTAAAACTGCAAATCCAAGCCAAAACCCTAAAAACACACAATCCACAAAACTACAAGGAAAATTTAAGACTCTATTATTTAACATTTTCACCCCATACACCGCCCTAGATTCTAAAGCCTATACAAATTATCGCAATATTAGCATTCTAGCTATTCTTAATATCTGCTTTATAATATGTGTCTTTAGCCCTTATGCTATTTATAGCAGTGATGTCTCTCAATTTGACACAAGCCAAACATATCAAACACTAGCAGTTTTATTTGGTGCATTCCTTTGTTCTAGCTTTATGGTTATCTATATTACAAGCTTTTTTTATAAAACACGACTTTTTAAGTTTGGTGTATATGTTGCAAGCATATTATTTCTTATCGGGGTCATCAATACATTTATTTTTGTAGGTGATTATGGGGCTATGGATCATTTTGTCTTACAAAAACCAGAGTTTAATAATCCAAATAATCTTTTATATGCCTTGTGTGCTTTTATAGCAAGTGTAGCGATTGTGTATTTTTGTTTTAAATGGCTGAAGAGTATTTTTAGTGTTAGTCTCATTAGTCTTTGTGTGCTAAGTGTTATATCTTTCTTTAATATTATGGAAGCAAATAAAACTTATATAGTCCCAAAAAGCCTTGTTGCAGAGGATAACAATCTGCAACCTTATGAAAAAGAATTATTCTCTTACTCTAAGACTGAAAAGAATATCATAGTTATGGTGCTTGATGCATTCAGTGGCTCACATATGCATCCACTCTTAGAGCAATTCCCAGAGTTTAAAACACAGCTTGATGGCTTTGTGCTATTTGATAACGCTATATCTACGACAAACTCTACTATTCATAGTATTGCTACGCTTATCGGCGGGGAGCATTATGCTGTATATAATATGAATGCCAGAAAAGATAATCTTGATGATAGTATCACTGAAGCCTTTGGTGTTATAGGTGATACTTTTGTAAAGAACGGCTATGATGTGGGGTATTTTATGGGGGAATCGGCCAAAGCAGCCAAATACATACAGGCTTATAATCAAAATATTTTTGTAACACAAAATGGATATGCCTATATCGACTATTATCTTACACACCACCCGGAAGACACAATTGCTTTCAAACTTGCAAATGAAGGTAATGCAGCGATATATAAACGCTTATTAAGTTATGGGACATTTCGTTTTAGTCCAGAAGCATTGCGTTCTAAAATATATAACAATGGAAAATGGTTCCGATATAAGGGGTTGGGCTACAGAATCATGGACCCAAACGTTAGAGGATCGTTAGGATATACTTCATCAATGTATGCTTTTACCCATTTGCACAATACAGAATCTAAAAAGCCAACTTTTAAATACTTGCATACATGTATTACTCATCCCCCATATGCCATGTATTACAATGGAAAAAAATGCTTATTTCAAGGACCAAAAAATCAACTTGCCAACAAAACGGCATGGCATGACCATCCACATAAAGAAACAATGTCATATAGCTATCAAGGCGAACGAGACTTCTTCTTCAAACATTATGATTCTGAAGCATGCGCATTAAATTATCTCGATTATCTTATACAATGGCTTAAAGATAATGCAATTTACAATAACACGCAGATACTTATCGTAAGCGATCATGGATCACCAGATAGTATGGGAATACCACGCTTTATAATAGAAAAAAATGGGCGACCCGAAACCATATTTTTATTTAAAGATTTTAATACAAGCGGAGAGTTAAAAGTAGATTCTAGACTTATGGCAAATTATGATATTTCAAGCATTTTTTGCGAAAATCTTCCTAATGGTTGTCCTAATGTGCCAAAGAATATACTTAAAAATTATCCAAACAATAGAAAAATTATTACTGCAACCCCGATTACAAGCGATCTAAAAAAAACACAAAAAAACGAATGGATTATTGACCATTATTTCCAAGTCAAAGGTAATATTTATGATGAAAATAGTTGGCAAGATATCACAGAAGAAGTTAAAGATGACACATTAAAGATTGATGGGATAA
>NZ_JMKW01000064.1 GCF_000686565.1 Helicobacter bilis ATCC 51630 | reverse complement strand
TATGGGCTTTGTGTGATTATGCTTTGTCTAAGCCCTGCAACTGGGGCTATGGAGAAGCTTTGAAAAATAAATGGATAGCCTATATTTACATTTGCGTTGAGATTATATGCGTTAAAATCGCTATTAAAGGCTGTGCTTGTGCTAGAAAACTGCAACATATCTCTTGTTGCAAAAAAGCCAAATGTCCCATGTAAGCCTATGTCGATATTGATTTTTTCTAATAAGATTCTATCCATGAGAGAAAAACTTAACGCATGGCTTTGAAATGTGCCCTTATAAGTTTCAAAATGCGAGCCATATCCATAGGCAAAATGTGTTGCAAGTAAATGGGAGTATAGGCTTGTGTTATAAGTTTGCATAGAATCTAGGCTCTTGTCATTTTGAGTTCTATGAGAAAAATATCTTTTTTTCGATTCCATGCCAAATATTTCGCTTCGTAAATTATATAGTAGTCGTTTGAATCTAAACACAAAAAACAACATGTCAAACGATTTATTGATATTGAAGTGAATAAAATATGAAAGAAGTTATAGAATCCAACACAAGATTCTATAAAAGTGTATTCAAATTGTTTGCAAAAGATACTAGCGTCCTAGCTCTTCTTGATGTATTTCTCTCCATGCCTCTAATAAGCCCTTTGCTACATTCATAACAATATCGATTTTTTCAACATTGTTTTCCATGTTAGCCTGTGTTAAAAGCTTAATTTGATGCGTATAAAGCCCTGTAAGATATACTGCTACTTCACCGCCCCTATCATAGTCAAGGACATTTAATAGTTCCGTGAATATATCAGTAGTCCTATTGATATAGTAAATCTTCTTTTCTATATCAATGTCTTCTTGCTCCATACATCTGCGTGCCTGACCTAAAAACCTCAAAATACCTTCATACAACATTTCTATAAGCTTTGCTGGGCTTTCCACGCTTACAGAATTTTGCTGATACATATTATGGGCATTAAACGCTCTCATAACTGCTCCTTATTTCTTTTTGTCGTTAGCGGCGGCTTGGTCTATCATCATTTGAACGGCATTGAAAGAGTTATTTGCTTTTGCTATTTGCTCATCAAAAGACGCAAATCTCTGCTGCATGGTATCATATCTAGCATCAAGCATTTTCTTCGCTTTGTCTTTCTCTTGATTGTAGTTTTTTAGCTCTCTTTCAAGTGTTTGCTCAAAAGTTTTTAACTTAGCGTTTCCACCTTCTAATAAATCGGCTAAAACTTTATTTACTTTTGTAAAAACTCCATCATATCTATTATATTTTCCTAAACTATCCTTTTTTTCCCCACCATAAAACACTTCTTTTGCTTTTTCTGGGTCAGCACTCAATGCACTTGAGAGTTTGCCACCATCAAGCTGCATAACACTTTTATCATTCAGCGAGATTCCATAATCCATTAAGCTTTTTACTTCAAGTCCATTTGCAATATGTTGGGTAATGGCTTGGTTTAAATCTGGGCGAATGCTTCTTATAAGCGTTTCAGTATTAAATACCCCACCTCGTTTTGTATCTGGGTCAAACTTTGTAACCGCATCTAGCTTTGGCACGGTTTCATTATATACTTTTGCAAACTCTTGTATCTCTTTTACGATGTCTTCTGTATTTTGCGTAATGCTTATTACATCTGGTTTGCCCTCTTCTGATACTTTTTGTAAGTTTATGGTTAATCCGCCTACAATATCATCGATAGTGTTACTTGGACGCTTGATTGTCGCACCATTATATAGCACTTCAGAATCTGCAGCACTCTGCACATTCTTAATCTTTAGCACATTTTTTTGCAATGATGAGAAACCGCTATATTTCCCCGCTTTTAAGCCGACACTCTCAAGGGCTTGTGTCTCTTCTGGGCTTGTAGCCTTAATATCAATGGTAACGCCATCGCTATTTAAAGCAATCTTATTTTGACTTGCACTTGCTTGCACTCCACTGATTGTATTGAGAGCTTCTGCTACTGCTTGGGCGTTTTGGTCTGCGGTATTTTCTTTCTTTGTAATTTGGGCTAAATCTATCGTATTGCCATTGACTTGAAAGCTACCTGTAAGCGCCCCCTCTTTTACTTCAATATTGCTTGAATATAAATCTTGTGATTTTGATTCTTTTTGCATAAAGCCTAGATTGCCCGTTTTATCTCCGCCGACATTAATCTTAAAGCCTCTTCTATCATTGATGATAAAACCTCTGCCCTCATTTGGCAATCCAAAGGTAATATCACCATTTTCTACTAAGTCTTTTGTTGCTTCATTCGCACTTAAGGCTTCTTTTAGTGCATTTTGTAACATTAGGAATCTATCACTAGCAGATTGTGGAATGTTGAGAGTAACACTTATTTTATGCATTTGTCCATCTGTGCCTTTTACTTCTATGAAGAAGTCTTGCTCCCCTTGTAAGTCAATATCAAGATTCCCCATGCCCTCTGATCGTAAAAGAGAACCAAAATAGATTCTACTATTCTCGCCTGTCTCTTTTGAGTTAATCATAAGTTGATAGGGCTTTTCCCCACCAATTTTCATAATAGAACCCATGATTTTCCCATTTGTCGCATCGGTTATGGCTTGACTCACTTCACCAACGGTCATTCCCCCTTTTATCTCAACGCGATAGCTTTGCCCATCGCTAAAAAAGTCAAGCACACCATCATCATTACTAAAGGCATCATCTCTTGAGGCAAACTTTGTGCCGACTTCATTAATATCGCTTTTTGCGAGTTGTTTTACTTCCATATTGATATTTTGCACAGGCACACCAGCTGCTGCACTAGCTTTTACTGCTTCGCCAGATACGCTTACATTTCGCCCTAAGAATGTAGAGTAGTCAGAGAGTTTGCGTGTGTGTTGTCGCAATGTTTCAAGGGCAGTTTTTATCTCTACAAGTTGCTTTTGCTTCTCAATATTTAGCTCCATTTTTTTATCAACAGGTTTAATAACATTGTCTTCATCGGCTTTACGCAATTTATCAATAACATCAGCATTTAAAACCGAGCTACCAAGCCCAAGAGAAGTAATCTTTCCTGCCATAACGCACTCCTAAACAACATTGCGATTTATATTCAAATAAGTTCAATCAAAAGTATAAGAAATTTACATTCCATACTTACATATTCTGCTTGTGTAATATGGAATCTTTTTTGTATTGTATCCAACATTTTTTTAGACTAGAATACAAAACATACTCTCTAATCGGCATTTTTATAGAATCTTAAAGTATTTTGTTGTAATAACTTTAAATATTTTTAGCTACTTGGCTAGTCTTTTTTTGCCATTGCATAAACATAATTTTTGATATCGATTCTAAAAAATATTGCATTACAATCCAAATGTAATATTTTCAATGAATGTAATATTGTCTTTATAGATACTCACCGCATCTATGCAAAAATGGCTTACAATCTGTCTTTGGTCTAAAAAAACATGTATAGTTTTTGTGAGTCTTTCTAGCTTTTTTGGCGTGATATTTACAAGTGGATTGATACAATGCGATGATTTTACTTCTATAAAATGTAGGATAGAATCTTTTTTCATAATAAGGTCGATTTCACCATAACGACTATGAAAATTTTGCTCAATAAACTCAAACCCCAAACTTATAAGATATTCTAATGCTACTTGCTCGTAATATCTACCCTTTTGTCGCATGAAAATCACAACCTACACTTAAATTATGTTATTATATCAAGTTAAATCAATCTTTATCAAGTCTTATTAATGACATAATAACAGACTTTAGTTTGATTTAAGGAGTGTGGATTCATGATTCTCATCACACAAATCATCTTGTTCTTTTAAAATATGCTTTTACTCTTCTTCTAAATTTTTTCCATTTTGACATTTTCGCAATACTCTCAAGATTAAACCATTGTGATTGCAGAGTTTCCATATTGTCGAATGCTTCTATCAAGTCTTGTGGATAGTGTTTTGCTATGTGATTTTTAAACACTAGCATATCTTTCTTTGGAGGCATATACACCCATGGAAAATGCAGGATTCTAAAATAATATTCATAGAATCTACTTTGATCGCTATCAAGCACACAAGCACCAATATTTTGAAATGCAGTGCCATAATTATCATAGGGTTGCGGGATAGTCTTTTTTCCAAATAAGCTTAAAAAGAGAAGAGCACAAATGTTATGGTGGCGATTATCAAAATCCATTGTATGATATGCAATATCGTGTAAAATTATTGTGGCATTTTCACTAAGATATGGTAGCACCATTAGAAAATCTAGCCCTTCTCCGGGTTGGGCATGCACAGTATCAATTATGCATAAATCAATGGAATCCCCTACATTTTCTAAGTATTTTGCACAATACCCACCCTTATAAACCTGATAATAATCTCTTAAATGAGGGACAAGCAAATCAACTAGAAAGCCGCTTTCACGCGGATTTTTAGTTGTTACCCCCCCCCCCCCATTCTAGATCACGATAATATGTTTTATTGTAATCGATGGCATAAAATGCGGTAGAGTTAAGGCTATTGTGCTTTTCAAGAAAATCTAAAATAAGCGTGCTGTTCGCTCCAGCGGCAACACCAATTTCTAGAATCTTTTTTGGCTTCTTGTCTTCTATACACTCAAGCACAAACTGCCTTTCTCTCGCAGTCATTTCTGAAAATTCTGCTATGGCTTCATGATTTATCATGTTTTTCCTTTTTATTAAAATATAGTTGTGCTATTGTATCAAAGTTTGATAGAAAATAAAAATAGAAATTTTGTTTTCTACTTTCTCATAATCAAAGTTGTTGCTTGATCTAGCACAAGGTATTTTTTTGCGACATCTTGAATTTGCTTGGTGTTTAAAGATTCTAGATTTTTTTCATAATCTAGTAGCGGTTGTATATCGCCTCGCACAAAATATGAGCCAAAGAGTCCTGCCACAGAGCTTGCACTCTCTAGGCTATAAATAAAACTTGCACGAGTGTTTATCTTAATTTTATCAAGCTGTGCCTGTGTGATTTGTGCTTTTTTTAGCTTTTCAATCTGTTTTAATATCTCTTCTTTCAAGACATTTGCACTTACTCCCGCATTGCCTGTTGCTATAATGATAAACATGCCTGAGTCAATCATATCCATATTATACGCACTCACAGATGAAGCAAGTTGCAATTTATCCTGCAAGATAGATGGTAAAATCGCACTTTTACCACCGCCTAATATATCGCCGATAGCCTCTAGTGCTACTTGGTCTTTATGTGTAAAACTTGGTGTTTTAAAGCCCATGATAAGCCATTCTATCCCGCCTGTATCCTTTTTGATATATGCCTCTCTTATGCCATCTTGGATTGGCTCTTGCATAATCACTTTTGGAATCTCGCCTTTATTCTTAATCTTGCTAAAATATTTTTCCGCACCGCTAAATACATCTTGTGGATTGACATCACCACTTACAAGTAATATCGCATTTTGTGGTTGATAGTAAGTCTCATGGAAGCTTTTCACATCTTGCAAACTCCAATTTTGTATATCAGTCATAAAGCCTATGGGCGTCCAGTGATATGGGTGATAGACATAGGCGGTATTAAAAAAGCGAAAGTATAAATAGCCACTAGGCGTATTATCTGTCCGCCATAATCTCTCTTGGGCTACCACATCTCTTTCTGATTGAAATTCAGAATCTATAAATTCTAGATTCTGCATGAGTTCAGCAAAAAGCTCTAAGGATTTATTTAGATTTTGTGTGCTAGATTTAATAAAATAGCGTGTATAATCAAAGCTTGTAGAAGCATTATTCACACCGCCCATTTGCTTTACTATCTCATCAAATTCACCAGCTTTTAGATTCTTTGTTGTTTTAAAATTCATGTGTTCTAGCATGTGTGCTATACCGCTTTTCCCCATGACTTCATTACGAGAGCCGACTTTATAAAATACATTTGTCTCAATTACATTACTTTTATTATGCAGTGGAATCACCACGACTTGCAAACCATTTTCAAGAATCTTGCTTTCATATTTTGGCAATACACTGCCAAATGCAATACTACTCATTATACAAACTCCTAATACAATTTTTTGATATAACTTCATCATTGAATCGCTACTCCAATCGCTTCGTTTATATGCTTGAATCCATCGGCTTTTAGCTTTTCTGCTAATTCATTATTCATGCGAGATATAAGCGTTGGACCTTCATATATCATACTGCTTAGAATCTGCACTAAACTTGCCCCAAGCTTTATCCTCTCATATACTTCATTAGAATCACCAATGCCACCAACAGAAATAAGCGTAGTTTTCTTATGAAAATTCTTCCCTAAGATTCTTAAAACTTCTTTAGATTTTGTGCTAATAGCTTTACCGCTAAGACCACCAAAGCATACATCATTTTTTTTCACTGGATTTGATACAAGGCTATAATCAATGCTTGTATTTGTAGCAATGATCCCATTTACACCATTTTGGATAGCCACATCGCATACAGTAAGCATAGATTCTATCTCCATATCAGGCGATATTTTAATGAAAATTGGCTTATTTGTTATGCTTTTTGCCATCTCCATAAGCTCTTTTACAAAGCTTTGATTTTGTAAATCACGCAAACCGGGCGTATTTGGCGATGAGAGATTAAAGGTGAAATAATCGCCATAGTCTTTGAGTGTATCAAGGCTTAATTCATAATTTTTTAGAGAATCACCTTGTGCGATATTCTTATTTTTGCCAATGTTTATACCAAGCGGGATACAAAAGGGATATACTTCCTTTAAATGTGCCAACATTCCCCTTGCCCCGATATTATTAAAGCCCATTGCATTTTGCAAACTCTCTTCTTCTACATGGCGAAACATGCGAGGCTTTTCATTCCCATCTTGAGGCATTTGCGTAACACTGCCTAACTCTAAATATCCAAAGCCAAGACTAGCTAAAGGTCGCACAGCTTCTGCGTTTTTATCAAATCCACTTGCAAGTCCTATGGGATTATAGAAGCACAAACCATGTATATCTTGAGCTAAATTTTCATGGATACGACAATAACACTTTGCAATCATAGATTCAAATAATGGAATCTTTTGTGGCATTTTCATTACTTTTATTGCGAAGTTGTGAATCTTTTCGGCATCACATTTATACAAATAAGGTCGTATTTTTTTATAGAATCCCATGTTTAACCCTCAAATAATAAACAAAATGCTAGATTATATCAAAACACAATAAAATCCTGCTTAATATGACAAAAAGTTTCTAAGCTTATCTATGCTATAATCTTAAGTTCTATAGAAAGGAAAAACATGAGAATTGCTATCATACGATTATCTGCATTTGGTGATGTTGTCATCGCATCAAGTATGCTTGCTGGGCTTAAAGCACTCGGTGATTATAGGATAGAATGGTTTGTTGATGAGAGATTTAGCGGTATTTTAGAGCATTCCCCTTGTATCACAAAGATTCACTCACTACCATTTAAAAAGCTTTTAAAAAGCATAGGTGGGCTTTTAGAGATACGAAGATATTGTAAGAGTTGCGGTGAATTTGACATGGTGGTAGATATGCAGGGGCTTATAAAGTCAGCCATTGTCGGTAAATGCCTTGTGTCTAAAAAATTTGTCGGCTTTTCTAAAGATGGGGCAAGGGAGGGCTTTGCTAGCTATTTTTACACACATAAGGTATCAATACCCTATGATTCTAATATCCTTGAGCGAAATTTCTCTGTGCTTTTTAGCCATATAAAAGAGTTTCAGGCAAACCCTTTTACACTTGAGCGAGTTATGCCCTTGCATTCACAAGGACTAGGCTTTAGCTATCATTTTATTACAGAATCTCTAACTTTACATTTTTCAGCACTAAATCATATGGAAGAAAAGCCCTATACTTTTTTATTTATCCTTGAAGCTTCTATTAAAGAGAAAATGTATCCGATAGAAAAATACGCAAAATTAGCACAATTACTGCAAGGCTTATTGCAAAATTGCCATTTTCACATTTTGTGGAATGAGGATAAAGACAGGGCAGATTCTATGCTTATGCTGTTAAAAAAGCAAGGATTAAGGGCTACGCAGCTTGATAAGCTTGACTTCAATAGTTTGAAATTTGTATTAAGGCAGATTGATTGTGCTATCGGTGGTGATACGGGTGTAACGCATCTTGCATGGGCTATGGGGACAAACTGCATTACACTTTATGGGAATAATACAGAGAGTAGCGGTAAAAATATGCGAGATACAAAGCTTAGTCGTGTATTGCTTGGGAATCCTTATGTCGTCTCAAAAGGCACAAACTTTGAGATTGAAAGCATAGAACCACGAGAGATATTTGAAGTCTTTAAGCACAATGTGCTTGAATCTTTAGAGGCTTTAGAATCTTTGCAAGAGTGAGTAATCGTTGCGAATATGCTTTTAAGCTTTGTCTTAGTTATCTTTTTGTAAAATAAGCCGATTTGTCATTAAATTTAAAAGGAGTGAATCATGGTAAAAATGTATAAAAGGCTAGGATTAAGTATCGTGTTAGCAAGTGTGCTTGGAGTGAGTGCGAATGCGGCTTGTGATTCTATAACTTTGTGTTGGTGGTAATAATAGAGCAGATGGGGACTTTAAGGGCGACTATGGTGCGTTAGATATTGACTTAATCGTTATACGGCGATTGCTATTTTCTTTAAACTTGAAGGGTGGCTCTGGGTCTATGGGCGTTTATGGACCAGATTTTACAGACAATCTTAATGGCAGTCTGCTTGGTGGCAATGCGGGTGCGTTTGCGGCGACACATTTTAAAATAGGATTCAATGTCGCAAGTTTAGAATCTCCGCTCTATATCAGTTTTATTGGCGGTGTTGATGGATATGCGGGTGCGTTTGGCTATGGCTTGGCAATGTATGGTGCGGAATTGCAAGGCAGAAAGTCATTTGGCGGAAGGACTAGTCTATTGTATAGCTTTGGCGGCGGTGCGGCAAATTCGATATATGCTTTCACACAAGGCAAGGCAGAGGCGGCAAATGGTGGCACAGGTGATGTTGGCTATAGTCTGTTTGGCTCTCTTGGTGTGGATATAAGCATGACAAGAAATCTAGGATTCTATATCAAAGCCATTGCAAAGTATTATAATATACCAGCAAGTAGCCCCGTGCAAATCAATAATCAAACTATAACTCTTCCCCATGCCAACGCATGGACTACCATGCTAGAGACTGGACTTAGATTCTAAACATTTGGCTGAATTTAGAGAGTTACTATCTGTGAGAATTGGATTAGACTTGTTGATATGCTTATAGTCTAGATATTTCTCAATGCGATTGGGTTGTGCGTTTGATTATGCTTGGGTTAGTGTTTGCATTACTATGAGTGATCAATTGGTATAACCTCTTGGATGCTACTTTATCCATGCGAAAATTTTATTGAGAATATGCGAACACGGGATAGAAACCCAATGTATGGGGTTTTTACAATGCTAGAGTCGATTCTTTCGGATTGCTAGGATTAAAAGGACTAAGTCTAAGATTTTTATCTTCTTTCATCCCTCTCAACATTATTATCTTTTAGGATACTTTGGATTGGTAATGTTAACATAGATGTCGATTTGATCTTCAAATATATCTGGAAAATATTTTGCAATTTTTCCTTTTTTATAAAACCAAATATCCAAAATAAGATTACATGCGGGTTTTTGATCCATGAACATAACAGTATCAAAAGCATCAGAATGTTTAATATAAACAAATTCAATGTTGTTCCTGATTCGACATAATTTAAAACACTATATTTATCATGGTTCATATCATCTGTCTCTACATAGAAATTGTATTCTCGCACTTTTCGCTTGAGTTTTTCAATCGTCTTATCTTCTAGGGACAACCATAGTGCAACTCTCACAGTTTGGCACGAGATATTTTGCTTGTGCAAACCACAAAGATGCATTACATAGACAAATTGAATTGTGTGCAATACTTTAAAAATACAACACTTTTCAAGCTCCAAACCCCCAAAATACCGACCTCTAAACACTAAGCAAAAAAGCCCTTTTACTTTTTGTGTATCCTTTTTGCATTACTACATAAAATCACAAGCAAAATAACACATATTCTAAAGATTTCAGTTTTGATTATGGTGTATGAATAAGGTTTTAAAGTTTTGTTTCTTTCCTGTCTTTAAAATACCCTTAATAACTTAAAATACAAGCCTTTTTTATATGATTTTTATCTAGTGATTATATATTACATTTTCACTTTACAAAGTGTTACAAACTAAGCAATGCAAAATTACAAATTAATTAAAGCTTTGATACAAATTAAAATTACATAAGCAAACAATGCTTTATTTTTGCATTCTCTACTTAATGGATTTTATAAGCTTTTATTGTGTAGTTTTATATGC
>NZ_JMKW01000063.1 GCF_000686565.1 Helicobacter bilis ATCC 51630 | reverse complement strand
AATTAAAATTACATAAGCAAATAATGCTTTAATTTTTGCATTCTCTACTTAATGGATTTTATAAGCTTTTATTGTGTAGTTTTATATGCTTTATTAGCACATAAAACATACTTTAATATGTAGTAATGTTTTTGTGTATCCTTTTATGTATCCTTTTTTAGAATACATTCAAAAATACACATAAGATACAAACAAAAAAACATCGAGTGGAAGTAAAAAAAGGGTTATAACATATAAGCATATTATAAAACACTTATGCAAAAAACCCTTTATACAAGGCTTTTATGTGTTAGTGTGTTTTTGAGTGTTAGAGAGGGTGTTTTATTATGTGTTGCTAAGTGAATATACTCAGCTATACGATGTGGTTTTATTATGAGCAAATTCAAGCACAATAACAAATAACCACACTATGTATTGTTAAGAAACAATGCTATAATTACGATTTATTTTACAAAAAGAGCGTTTAATGAATAAAAAAGAGACAAAAGCACAAGACAATACACAAGATAAGTTGAGTGTGCTAGATTCATTTCGGGCTTTAGGCTTGAAAGACAAAGTGTTAAAAGGCATTAAAGAGGCAGGTTTTACTACACCAAGCCCTATACAAGAGAAAGCTATCCCACCCATACTTGAGCGTAGAGATGTTATCGCACAAGCCCAGACAGGTACAGGAAAAACCGCAGCATTTGCCCTGCCTATTCTCCATAGTTTGAAAAACGATAGCTCCATTGAAGCTTTAGTGATTACGCCCACGCGAGAGCTTGCTATGCAGATTAGTGATGAAGTCTTTAAGTTAGGTAAGTTTTTAAAGACAAAAACAGTGTGTGTATATGGCGGACAGAGTGTAAAAAAGCAGCTTGAATTAATAGAGAAAAAGCCACAGGTCCTAATCGCAACACCGGGTAGATTGCTAGATCATTTAAAAAATGAGCGACTAAAAAACTTCGCACCAAATGTTGTGGTCCTTGATGAAAGTGATGAAATGCTTGACATGGGTTTTATCGATGATATTGAAGAGATATTTCAATATATTCCAAATAACGCACAAACCCTGCTGTTTTCAGCCACAATGCCGGCTAGAATCAAACAATTAGCAGATAAGATTCTCTATGATCCCGTGCATATTAAGATTCAATCAAGTAGCACGACAAATGCAGATATAGCACAACGCTACTATATCATCAATGAAAATGAACGGAATGAAGCCCTAACAAGGCTAATAGATACAGAATCTCCAAGCAAAAGTATCATCTTTATTCGCACAAAAAAAGAAGCCGATGAAGTCAATAGCTACTTGCAAAATAAAGGCTATAAAAGCACTGCATTACATGGCGATATGGACCAACGCATGCGTAGAGATTCAGTCCAAGCCTTTAAAGGTAAGGAAGCAGACATTCTAGTCGCCACAGATGTCGCTGCAAGGGGGCTTGATATACGCAATGTAAGTCATGTTTTCAACTATCACATACCTTTAAATATAGAATCTTATGTGCATAGGATAGGACGCACAGGCAGGGCTGGTAGCAAGGGTGTTGCCATTACCCTTGCTACACCGCTTGAGTATAAAGATTTAAAGAAGATACAGAATGAAACAAACGCAAAATTTGAGCTTTATGAAGTGCCAAGTGTAAGCAGCGATGTGATGATAAACACGCTTTTAAACACAAAGGTATCAGATGAAGCGATAAATCTTTATGAAAGCATAAAAGATAAGACAGATTCAGCTCAACTCATTTTAAGACTTTTATCTGTCTATCTACGAGAACATGTAAAAATAGGACTAACAAAGCAGGAAGCCCTAGAAGTCCAAAAACAAGAGATTCTAGAATCTAAAAAGGAAGCGAGAACAAAAAG
Organism: Helicobacter bilis ATCC 51630; assembly: GCF_000686565.1. Classification (GTDB taxonomy): domain Bacteria; phylum Campylobacterota; class Campylobacteria; order Campylobacterales; family Helicobacteraceae; genus Helicobacter_A; species Helicobacter_A bilis. The sequence continues at coordinate 8,512 of NZ_JMKW01000063.1, read as the reverse complement.
TAGCAAAGGCACAAAAAGTAAAACTCTAACTAGAGATAAAAATCCAAAATCAAGCACAAATAGACGCACTAATAAAGAGAATCTATCAAAAAACACACGACCAAGCAACGCCCAAGAGAGAGCTAAAAAGCAAAAAATGCAAAGTCAGCAAAAATACTATAAGGGATAACTTTGCGACTTAATCATTTTATCGCACTACACAGCAAATATTCGCGTAGAGAAGCGGATAGGCTAATAATAGAAGGTGCAGTAAAGATTAATCATGCTTTAGCGACAACAAAAACTCTAGTCCCACAAATAGCCCTGCAAAATCCACATGCCGCCATGAAAGAATTTAAAATCTTTATACACGGAAAAATGCTGCATTATGCCAAAAAGCAAAACTACACTGCAATCGTGTATCACAAGCCAAAGGGTGAACTTGTGAGCAAAAAAGATTCTTATGGGAGAAAGCTTATCTATGATAGCTTAAATGCTAGATACGCGCATTTTATGCCTGTTGGTAGGCTTGACTTTGCAAGTGAGGGGCTTTTGATATTGAGTGATAGCAAGGAAGTTGTAAGCAAACTCATGCACTCAAACCTGCCACGCACCTACATTCTTAAAATAGATTCTCATATTACAAAGCAGATGATAAAGGCAATGGAAGAGGGCTTAACATTGCAGAACGCAAAAGCAGGTGGGCATAGACTAAGCAAGATAAAGACAATGGAATTTATGCCTATGGAATATGAGATTGTAAAAAGCGCTTCAATCTCAAAGCTAAAAGTGCGTATCACAGAGGGAAAAAATCGAGAGTTGCGCAGATTTTTCGCACATTTTAATGCGAATGTGCTGGACTTAAGAAGAGTTAGCTATGGGTTTATCAATCTAAACGCACTGCCTGTTGGCAAAACCCGATTTTTCACAAAGCAAGAATATGATGACTTGCATAAGTTTATGAGTGAAAAAGATTCTAATAGAAAAGATTCTTAATTGTGAGGTTAAGGCGTAGTGGTATAGAATCTTTTTGCTAGATATTAAGTTATAGTCGTGTCAGCAGAATATTGCCCTTTAACTGAATATGGAGATTAGAAATAGCTTGTTATAATGCTTAATAGAAAATAGATAAAAGATAAGTTAAAGACAACTTAAAGATTTTTTGGAATGATAGCTTTGTCTTTGCAGATTGTATTTTATGCAGTCGCTTTGTATAAGCCAATCGGTTAAGACTTCCGTTTTCAAACCCTTTTAAAAGAAAAACGAAAAAAAGGGGGGGGGGGGGTGATTAACTTATACATTGTTTGTATTCTATCATAAGTTTGAAAGGATTTGGTTATGGATGTGAATTTTGTTTTGATTGTGATTTTAGCAACTTGGGTTGGTGTTAGTGAATAATATATCTTATTTAATAGTAAAAATTAATCAAATAAACTACAAAATAGCATTAATGTAGCATTTATTATACAAATAATACACATTATATTAGTGCTAATATATCAATAAAGTAATAGATTTTAATATTTAAAATAATGATAAAAACTTATTTCAACATAAGCAAAGAAAAGTAAAAAAGGGAGGTTGATATGTTTTTGCGTAGTCAATTTTAAAAGTAAAAAGGTTAATGTTAATAAATACTCAAACTTTCAGTTAAAGGAAAATTTTAAAAGAAGTAAAAATAAAAATGCAAAAACAAACAAGTCTAAGGATTTTTGGTAACATTAAAAAATTGCCACATATATTACTATGAAGTCTCTTAAACACGCAAGTTTATGGAATGTAGATTCTATTTGTCGTGTATAGGTGCATTTTGTTTTCTTATATAGATTTTATCATATTGTTTTTGAGTATTTAAGTTGTGTTTTATAAATGTAATGCGAGAAGCAAATTTGTAAAATACATATTAATTTTTGTGTGATAAAACTATAATATTAGCTATCAATAGTTTTATTTTTTAGAAGAATTTAATAAAATGCTGTGGATTAAAAACCATCCAAAACAATCAAACTCCATCTTAAATCTTTTTAATAATAAGCTATAATCACACTTTTATTTTCTTTAAATATCTACATATTAATTCACTAAAGGAATCTAATGTCTCTTCTCACAAATGCGGTGGTGTTGTCTGTGCTCGTTATGGCGGTGTTATGCGTTTTGCGATTAAATGTTTTGCTATCTATTATTATAGCCGCACTTGTAGCTGGGTGGCTATCTCCCTTGCCTTTAGAATCTCTATCTTCTGGGGCAGATTCACAAACTTCATTTTGGCAATATTTTTTGCTTAAAACCACAACCACGGGTGAAATTCTCATCAAAGGTATGGCAAGTAACCTAAGCATTGCTTTGAGCTATATTTTACTAGGCGGTATTGCAGTGGCGATTTCTCGCACACATTTAATGACTTTTTTGTTATCTGCCATTGCAAATGTGATAAGTAATAGGAAGTTTATTTTTATTCTTAGCATTGCTCTCATTGCGTGTTTTTCGCAGAATCTTGTGCCTATCCACATCGCTTTTATCCCCATTCTTATCCCCCCGCTTCTAAGCCTTATGAATCGCTTGAAAATTGATAGACGCGCTGTTGCTTGTGCGCTTACTTTTGGTCTGCAAGCCCCTTATGTAACGCTTGGCGTGGGCTTTGGGCTGATTTTTCACACGACTATTAGTGAGCAGATGAAGGCAAATGGTATGCCTGTAAGTCTTGGTGAGATTAGCTCTGTGATGTGGATTGGCGGGGCGGCTATGCTGCTTGGACTGCTTTTTGCGGTGTTTGTGCTGTATGCAAAGCCGCGTGAATACGCACAAAAAGAGGAATGCTCTATGGGCGATGCGAGTATGGGTTGGCGTGAATATGCGACACTCTTTGGCATTATCGTGCTTTTTGTCGTGCAGCTTGTTACGCATTCTCTGGCACTTGGGGCGTTTGCTGGGCTTATGTGTATGATTGTGCTGCGAGGGGTTAGATGGAGCGAGATAGATTCTGTTATGGAGGGTGGGCTAAAAATGATGGCGTTTATTGCCTTTGTTATGCTTGTGGCGGCTGGATATGGGGAGGTGCTGCGTGCAAGTGGAGAAGTGCAGAATCTCGTGCAAGTGGTGGCAAACTTCACACATCAAGTCGGCGATGGTGCTATGAATACTATCGCTTCAAATGGGCTAGATTCTAATGCGACTATGGCTTCAAATCCTGCGACTTTAGATTCTAATGGAGCGTCTTTATGGGCGAAATTTATAGGGGCGAGTTTAATGCTGCTTGTGGGGCTTTTAATCACCATTGGCATTGGCACGAGCTTTGGGACGATACCCATTATTGCGGCAATTTATGTGCCTTTTGGAATCTCGCTTGGCTTTAGTGTCCCTGCGATAATTTTGCTTATTGGCATAGCTGGGGCGTTGGGCGATGCGGGAAGTCCTGCGAGTGATAGCACTTTGGGTCCTACTTCTGGGCTAAATATGGACGGACAGCATAATCACATTTATGATACTTGTATCCCTACATTTTTTGTGTATAATATCCCGCTTTTAGTCGCTGGCACTCTTGGTGCGATGATGCTTTAGGGGAGCTTAATTGATCTTTTTGGTATGCGATTATTGCAAATAAACAACATTCAACTCCTAAAATCGCGCATTATTCAATTAACTCATGTGTCTTAACCGCTATAAAAACTATATGCAGATATCAATAGTAAATATGCTTCTAATTTTCTAACTAGGATAATTCTGCATTTATATTTATTGATGTGATTTCGCAACAACTCTGCTTTTAAATTATTTGTGCTTAAAAGCAGAGCATTGGGAATAAGATAGAGGCCATCTCTCTATCTTACTTGCATAAATATTTAGCTTTCATTGCGCACATCAAATCTATTGTAGTTTCTTTGCTGTTTTCTTTTTGGTCTATTTTATGCGTATATTTGCTAGTTTTACAACTTTAGTTTTAAATGTCGTTCAGTTTTTCTGCTATTTCATAGCAATGATAAATTGCAAAAAAACTGCGATGGGTTTTAATGTGTTTTTTAGTATAGAAAATATATTCTTAACTCAGTGATTTTGTAGCATTGAAGCACACTATTAAGTTCCTATATATCCCCATCTACATTACACCCAAAGAGACTATCAAACCCTATGTCACCATCTGTTATCATCATCAAATAGCGTGAAAATAGCTCATTCACACGCATTTTTAAGAATCCTAGCCGAGCATTACTTGCTTCAATGCTATATATCGTGCCACCGCCATTTATATCATAGATATGTGCGTGGTGTGTCTTTGTGTATGCCTCATAGCTATCGCGGAGTTTAAGCCACGCTCTTTGCTCTTCTAGCAGTGTGTCTTGCCCTTTTTCTATACTTGGCTCGTGAGAGAAAGCCCCTGTTGGTGTGGTTTTGCCTTTCTTTTTGAGTTCAGTGCGGTAGAGTTTGTAGTATTTGTTTAAAAGCTTGTCATACTCATTATAGCCATAATTAAGTGAAGCTAGAATGCCTTGCGTTGAGCCTAGCACTTCGCCTAAGCTTTGCACCCAACAATCAATTTGCGTTGTTTCAAAGAGATAGGTTTGCTCTTGCTTATTTTTAGGATTGAAGTCAAAATTAGCCATATCGCATTGCTTTTTGATATGCTCTTGCTTATCTTTGCTTATATTGTATTCCTTAAACAACTTTTGCAAACTTTCACTATCAGCAAAAGCCACATTTGCAAACGCTATAAACGCCAAAGGCATTAGAATCTTAGCCTTTGTGCTAACCTTAAATAATCTTATAAAAACACCCATAAATCACCGCCTTTGCTTTGTTTGTTAAATGCAAAGATTCTAGCACATAGAATAAAATAAGATTCTAAGATTATATATCACTTGACTTTTTCCATACTATATGCCCATTGATATTATGCTTTTCATAAATGCTTAAAACCTCTTCTAAAAATGCCACAAGCTCACTCTCACCAGAATCTTTTGCAGATTCTAACATTTGGATAAACATCTTTTTACCTGTTTCAGTTTGCTTTAGATTTTTCTTTAAAAAATTATGCCTACTACATAGAGTTTGCCCATTTTCTAAAACCGCTTTTCCACCTAAATCCTTTGGTTTTATATGGTCTATATGAAGCTCAACTCCTTCTTTTTTACCCATTCCACATATCACACATTTATAATTATCTCGCTCTAAAATTTGCTTTTTTAAGGCTTGACTAAAATCCTCTAAATCTTGCCTTAAATTGATAGAATCTGGGTTATAGTGATAAACTCCCTTTGCAATCTTTTGCAAATAGCCTTTTTGGTGCAAACTTCTAATACCTCTATCTGGGTCTCTAAAAACTTTTCCTGTGCGTTTTTGCCATTCTTTAACAACCCAATCCACCACTTCAGGGTGTTTAATATCTCGTTTTGGATTTGCCTTAAAAAATTCCATTATTAGATCAAGTTGAGAGCCATTATTTTTCATCAAAAATTCCCCTTTCTTTTTGGATTGTTTCTAAAAATCGTTTTTTGCTTAGTTCGCAATACTCCCTATCTAGCTCAATGCCTATAAACTTTCTATTGTTAAGATAAGATTCTATCATTGTTGTGCCGCTGCCACAAAATGGGTCAAACACCACATCACCTACATAAGAAAAAAGTTTAATGCACCGCTTCGGCAGTTCTCTAGGAAAAGGGGCTGGGTGTCCTATGCGTTTTTTAGACTCCCCATTAAAACTCCATAATCCATTCGTCCAAGCCATAAATTCCTCTTTGCTTATATCACTCTCCCCTTTATACCTTTTCTTCCAAGTCCCTTTATATAGCACAACTATAAGCTCAACAGGTGCGATAACATAAGGAGCAGATGCACTAAGCCAACTCCCCCAAGCTGTGCGGCGTGAGATATTTCCCTCATTCCAAATAATTGTGCTGTGATATTTCCAGCCAATTTGCTTTGCTAAAATGATTAAATCCGCCCCCACGCTTTGCTGTCCGCCTTTGTTTTTATCAAGTGGGATATTAAGACAGAATCTTGCCCCATCTTTTGCCCAAAAATAACAATTTTCTATCCATTTTTGAGAAAATTCTAAATAACTTTCATAAGAGTTAGAATCTTCATTTGAGTTGTATTCAATACCCACATTATAAGGTGGAGAAGTGATGATTAAATTAAGCGAGTTTTCTTGCAAAATCGTTTTATCAAGGCAGGTATGATTGAATAGTGTTGTGTTTTTGTAGCTAAAAGATGTATTGTGTAATGGTATTGTCATTGTTGAAGCCCTATTAGGTATTTAAAAACTATTGTTTTAATAATAGTATTGAAGTGTTTTGTTTGATAAAAATCCATATCAAGCAAACTGCAAATATCCCTTTGCAAACTTTGATTATTTGCAATCTCATTTTGCAAGTCTTTTTCTTGTGTGAAGTCCATAGTATTTCCTAGCTTTTTAATCAATCTCCTATTAGGATTAAGTGTGTTATTGTAGCGGATTTATAGAATCTTTTTTACTACTATGCGAAGCAAAATTACACCAAATTCTTGCTCAAATACCTGCTTAAATCATCGGCAAAGAGTGTAACGATGAGTTTGTTTTCTACTTCTTGGGCGAGTTTTAAACACGCTTGCAAACACGCTCCTGATGAGATTCCAGCTAAGATTCCCTCCTCTCCAGCTAAGATTTTTAGTCCTTGATACGCTTCTTCATCGCTGATTTTTTGCACCAAATCTATAAGGCTTGTATCCATAGTCTTTGGGATAAAGTTGTTGCCAATACCCTCAATATTTGCACACCCCTCTTGCCCTCCGCCGATGATTGAGCCGATAGGATCGCATAGCACAGCTTGTATCCTAGAATCCTGCTCTTTTAGGTATTGTGCTATTCCGCTAAAGCTGCCGCCGCTCCCAGCACCGCATACAAAATAATCCAAATTTGGCAGCGACTTTTGCGTGCTTTTAAGGGAATCTGCACTCAAAGCTCGGTCATTATCGTTTAGATAACTCCCTTCGCTTTTCGCTTGATAACCCTTAAAATCATCACAAAATTCATCTGCCAAATTAGCTTGGCTTTTCTTGCTAGTAGCGTGTATTGAGAATACATTTCGCCTAGAGTCTCGCACACTCTGCATTTCTGCATAAATCTCTTTTGCGGTAGTAAGATAATGTGCTTGCGGATTTAGCGGATTTTCAAATTGATGCAGGCTAAAAGAATGCGGGGTAGAATCTAGCAATTCTTGTGCTTTATCAATCGCCCCTTGTATGCCTAGCTCTTTTGGTGTGTTAATCACTTCCGCCCCTAACGCTCGCATTAGAATCTGCTTTTCAATGGAAAATTTATCCGGCACGACTAAAATCGCCTTGATATTAAAATGCAAACATACAAAAGCTATGCCTAGCCCCGTGTTTCCTGCGGTTGCTTCTATAATTACAGAATCTTTTTGTAGCTTACCCTGCTTTTTTGCCTTTTGCAAAATATGCAGGGCTACGCGATCTTTCACGCCACCAGCGGGATTGTAGGATTCTAGCTTTGCAAAAATGCGATTTTTATTTGGAATGGCTATGCGTGAAAGCTCTACAAGTGGCGTATTACCGATAAGTTCAAGGCTTGAGTGAAAAAACATTTATATCCTTTAATTTTTAGATTATAAAATATAGTAAATAAGACTTTTAATTGTATGGTAAATGTTATTATAACTTTTTTTTACTTCTAATTTTTGTTATTTTTTATAAACGAGATAAAAATTAAGGGAAAAGGGTAGAATCTAGCTTTTAAAAGATTGTAGGCACAAAAGGATTTTAACAATATAAATAGCAACCTTTGCAGTTTGAGGAATAAGTAGATTCTATCTTCAAAAGGGTGTTTGGGGAAGTAAATCTAAAATGCACAACACATAAGGAAATAATTGTGAAAAATACATTACCATTTGAGGCTTTTCTAAGCACTCTTAGAGCGACAAATAGAGATATGGGCTTTTTTGTAGATTGGCAGAAGTGTCTAGCAAATAAAGATAAATTAAGTATTAGTCTTAATCATTTAAATCTTTTGTTGGGCGTATCAAAGGAGAATTTGCAAGATAAGATTACTTTGCTTTTTAATGAGTATGCTAAGGCTTTTGATATTTTGCCTTTGATTTTAGCGATCCGCAATGAAAAAGAGTTGGTGCTAGATTCTAATCGTAATGAAATATCCATAAATGCGTATTTACAAAGCCCTAAAGGGATTTATGATTTTTATTCTCATAGGCTTTTTGTATGGCTTCATAATATGGATAATATTCCTCTGTAAGCCAATACTTTGGGACTTTTAAAAGAAAATTTGTTGCTTGTGTTTGTGGGGATATTAACACTGATGAAATTATGATTGTTTCTATTCTATTTGCAATATCTCCATGTAACTCTTGCTCGTAAAATGTTGTTTGTATTTGCATATTGTTACTCATGTTTTACCTCTCTTATTTGTATTGATACTTTATTTTGTCTCTAAACATGTTTCATCTAAGTTTTGAAATAGACTTGGTGTATTGTCATATTCCTCTGTTTCTTTAATGCTTTTCTTTTTTGAAGTATTTGACACTTT
>NZ_JMKW01000062.1 GCF_000686565.1 Helicobacter bilis ATCC 51630 | reverse complement strand
TTTTGCATTCTCTACTTAATGGATTTTATAAGCTTTTATTGTGTAGTTTTATATGCCTTTTAAGCACATAAAACATACTTTAATATGTAGTAATGTTTTTGTGTATTCTTTTGTGTATCCTTTTTTAGAATACATTCAAAAATACACATAAGATACAAACAAAAAACATCAAGTGGAAGTAAAAAAAAAGAATTATAACATATAAGCATATTATAAAACACTTATGCAAAAAACCCTTTATACAAGGCTTTTATGTGTTAGTGTGTTTTTGAGTGTTAGAGAGAGTGTTTTATTATGTGTTAAAAAGTTAAAGTAAGTATGCAAATTATACAAAATTCATCCTTTAAAGATCATCGGGTAACTTTATATGATGGCATTGTCTCTCGGGTTTGTCTATAAATTTGAGCTTTTCTAGAACTTCAAACTTTTGTGTCTCTTTTTTAAAATCTTTTGGATTTTAGTCTTCACACAAAAATATCAATGGTGTTAATTTTAATGCATCTTCTATGCAATGGTGGGAGACTTTATGTGTCTCTAGTGCCACAATTTTTTCATGCGTTGCTTGTATTGCTTCTTGTCTAGTTCTAGTTTTATGTAAATATTTATAAACTTTTATCATCTCATAGCGCATAGCTTGTGTTGCCCATAATTTTCTTCTGATATACATCCTTCACGCATTGTCTTTACTTGCTCATTGGGTATTCTTATTGTGCTTATGAGTATGGTAGCAGATTGCAATCCGATTTTAGTCTATGCAAAATCACAGAATGTATTTGCAGTCTTGCATGCAGGTAGGCTTGGTGTGTGTTCTAAGATTCTCACACATGCACTTATGCTTTTTATGCGTGATTATGGGGTAAGGACACAGGATATTTGTATATTTATTGGTGCATCAATCCGCAAATGTTGCTACGAGATTGATAAGAATCTAGCGTTACAATTAATACAAAATTTTGGGGAAAAATATGTGATATGTGAGAATAATTCCTATAAGTTTGATATGATAGGACTTTTATGTGATGAGATAGAATCTTTTGGTATTTTATTATCACAAGTAGAGATTTATCCAAGTTGCTCTTGCTGTGATGAATCTTATTTTTCATATCGCAGGGAAAATGTAACGGGGCGTTTTGGACTTTTTGCAAGTCTTTGTGATTAAATGTGGTTGTGCGTGTTTATGTATGGAATCTAGTTTCCAAACCAAATGGGTGGGTGTAGAGAGTGCAAAATAGAAATATCTAGTTTCCATAAATATCCTATAATTAACCTTAAAATATAGATAAAAAATATGAGGTATGTATGATTTGGAATGCGATATTGCTTGCTTTTCGGCAGATTTCACGCAATTATTTAAGGGCATTTTTGACAATGCTAGGGATTATTATTGGCGTTGGTTCTGTGATTGTTATGATTTCTTTGGGGAATGGCACGACAAAAAAGGTGCAAATGCAAATTGCAAGTATGGGTAGCAACCTGCTTGTTATACAACCAGCTTTTAGGCTGAATACAGGTGGTGGCTCTCTTAGTAAGAAATTTACGCATAAAGAAGTTGAGATTCTAGAATCTAGACTAGCTTCATCGATAAAAAGTATCGCGCCCATTGCAAGCACGAGTGCTATCGCACAATATAAAGGCTTAAACACTAGGACTACAATTAGCGGTGTAACAAATAGCTATTTTGAAGTAGCGGATTGGCAAATAGGGCTTGGTCGCCTTTTTAATACTGAAGATTCTAGCTCCAATGTGTGTATTTTGGGGCAGAGTGCGCATCTTGCTTTATTTAAAGATTCTAATCCGCTTGGGGAAAAAGTGCGTATTGGTAAAAGCATTTGCGAAGTAGTTGGTGTATTTAAGGCAAAAGGGCAAGGGGGTTTTGGCAATGATCAAGATGATTTTATCGCACTGCCTTTTAAGACTTATTTGCGTGATATATCGGGTGCTACAAGTAATTATAATATTGATAGAATTATGATTTCAATGAAAGATAATACAGATTCTAGCAGTCTTAGCGATGAGATTAGACATATATTAAGAGAGCATAGAAATATTAAACAGGGGCAGATTGATACCTTTGATATTATGGATACAAAGCAGTTTGAAGAGAATATGACGGCTACTATGCGTATTTTATCTATATTTTTGAGTTCTGCTGCGGGCATTAGCTTAATTGTAGGGGGAATTGGGATTATGAATATTATGCTTGTGTCAGTAACAGAGCGGACAAAAGAGATTGGCACTCGCCTTGCTATTGGGGCATTAGAGAGAGATGTGTTGTTGCAATTTCTTATAGAATCTGTTGTGGTCAGCGCGCTTGGCGGTAGCATTGGAATCATTCTAGCCTTTTTTATCTCATGGGGTGTGGCAATAAAGATGGATATACCCTTCGCGTTTGATATGTGGGTGGCATTTGGTGCGTTTTTATTTTCAGCCATTATTGGTGTGATTTTTGGATATTTACCAGCAAAAAGGGCTTCAAAGCTTGATCCTATTGAAGCCTTGCGTTATGAGTAGTATTTTATTTAGGGCTTTAGGCTATAATCTCTTATTTTTTCAAAGAAGGACATGAAAAAGGAAGGACATGAAAAAAATATCTTTTATCAGCGTAATAATGGCTTTTATGTGTGCTTTGCTACTTGCAAAAGAGCAAGTAAAACATGTGGCATATAGCATACAAGTTGGAAGTTTTAGTGAGTTAAAAAATGCTGGGAATCTTGCTGATTATCTTAATAAACAAGGGCTTGATGCGTTCTTTTTTAAAGAAAAAGGAATGTATAAAGTCCGCTTTGGCAACTATAAAGATTCTGAAACTGCAAGAAAAATCGCAAATACATACAAAAAAAAGTCTATTATTGATGACTTTTTTATCATTAGTCCCCAAAGCTATGCGATAAATCAGCATAAGCCAAAGACACATGATAAGGTGAGAAAAAATATCGCAAAAGATGCACACCAATATATAGGTGTGCCGTATAAATGGGGAGGGACGACTTCTAGCGGTTTTGATTGTAGTGGATTGGTTAGGGCGGTGTATAGGCTAAATGGGCTGACGCTACCTAGAACTTCAATCGAGCAATATGGTAGCGGTAAGTTTGTAGCAAAAAATAATCTAAAGGTGGGAGATTTAGTATTTTTCACAAACAATGGGAAACAAGTCAATCATGTGGGAATCTACATTGGCAACAATCAATTTATCCACGCCCCCGGAAAAGGTAAAAAGGTAACAATAGCAAATCTCAACACGAATTATTGGGTAAAGGCATATCGCGGAGGTAGGACTTATTTGTAGAGAGTATTGCTTTGAGTAAGTTGCAATGTCTTAGGATTGAAATAGAAGTAATTGATTTTTAGTTATTCAAAAAAAGGTAGTATGTAAAGCTCAGGTAGCCATAACAGATAAAAGGAATAATAGCGTATTGTCAGAGCAGTTCATACACTACTCTGCTAGAATGACTGATGATAAGCAAAGTGTATATGTGGAGTTGTTGCAGCCTTTAAGCTTTGGTGGTTTTGGGTTTGATGATGAATAACTAAAATTATCAATATGATGTATTTGTGATTTTTACAATCTTAGATACATGTTGCATAATTCTGTTATTTCAGCTGTTTTAAGGTTTTATCTTCAAGTAAAACTATATGAGTGCAAAGTTCAGCGATTTGCTGGTCGTGCGTGGCTACCACGAGGGCAGCTTCATTTTTTTCTACATACGATAAAAGATATTGCATGATACTCATTGCGGTGTCTTTGTCAAGATTTCCAGTTGGTTCATCAGCAAGTAGAATCTTTGGTTTTTTTGTCAAAACGCGTGCGATACTTAGCCGCTGTTGCTGTCCGCCACTCAACTCACCGATTTGCTGTTTAAGTGTATGTGCTATGCCAAATTCTTCAAGCATTTGCATATCTATTTTGGTTTGGGCGATGAGTTCGGCGATTTGGAGATTCTGTGTAACATTAAAGCCGCGAAAAAGATAATGCGTTTGAAAGATAATGCCTAGGATCTTTTGACGCAAAAGCAATAATTGATTCTCATTGAGATTATAAATATTTTTTAAATGTGCGAGATTTATTTGTCCTTTTTGTGGCGGTAAAAGTGTTGATAAATGGTTCAAAATCGTGCTTTTTCCGCTACCACTCGCCCCTAAAATCGCCATGCTTTGCATAGGTTTCAAACGCATAGAAATATCTTCATATAGCACAACATCAAATTTATGTGAAACATTTTCCATTTCAACCAAATATTCCATTTTATCTCCTTAGATACACATGCAACTATTGTTTTATTAAAACATTCCTATTTCTTGTCGTGTTTGCAAATATTGGGTAAAAGATCGTGTATGTAAGCCTTTGGCGAAATATTGTTTTGTAGTAGATTTGCATGTCTTTTCAAATTTTCAAAATAACTATAAATGAAGCCTAAATACGATTTTTAAAGAATCATACAATCTACAAGGACATTCTCAGGCTTAGATTTTATAATTTTATCTGCACTTGTGGGAGCAACAAAAACTTTAGAATCTAATCCCAAAAACACACAAAGCATAGACGACAAACTACATTTTTTGCCTTGCGATAAACACAACAAGACTAAACTAAGAATTTAGCGTGTAACAACAGATATTTCATACTCATCAAGGTATTTCAATAAAACTGATGGATCAGCATCTATTTTTGCAATTAAGTCTGGCAAATCTGCGAGTTCTAGCATTGCCGCACTTTTACGCTTTAGCGTAATAATTGCTTGTTGTTTCTTTGAGAGTGCTATATCGCCTAAGGCTGCAGCTGCCTTTGAGACTTGCTCTAAACTAGATTCTGAAACTCTTGCATTGGCAAGTCCTACTGGCACCATAGCTACGCCCATATTCACGGTTGCGTTATACTGCTCTTTTGTGAAATTTGGATCATCTTTTTTCAAAACATCAAACATTTTATTTGCAAACTGGATACCCTTTACATCTAAAACAATCTCTCTAATATCAACCTTAAAATCTTTTAGCTTTTGCTGCACATTAGAATCATCAATATCCTCTAGCATTTGCTCTAAATCATCAAACACTTTGTCTATATCCTTGTTTAAGAATCTATGTGATTCCATAGAGCCAACGCCTTTAGTTTTTAAAACATAGGTTGGTGCACTAATCTCACAATTAAGCTGCCCTTTATATGTTTTACCCTGCAAGTTGCTAGGCGAAGAGCAAACTACTCTTTTTGGTACAAACTCAAGTATTTCTCTATCCACTCTGGGATCTGATACTTGTGTATCAAAGGATATTGCCCCATTTAAATTTTTATTGTCTATCATGTAATCAAGCTTTACATTGCGAAAGCCAATCCCATCTTCATAATCTATCTTCTTAGCAACGCAACTAGCTTTCACATCATTGCCTTGACAATCATAGGTAAAGTTTGACACGCCTTTACCTAAACCTATCATCGCTTTTTCCACAGAATCTTTTGCACTTATCTTTGCATGTAGCGGTGAAGTAAGGCATAAAGCCATAAGCACACCACATGTTGAATTTTTAAAATTTAACATTTAAACTCCTAAAAAAATAATTTTTGCATTATACTGAAAAACTATGTAATTAATAAAGTATCCATTGTATTTTTATATGCGTTTTATTGTTGCATAGAATCTAGATACAACACATAACTAATAAAACATTATATATTCAAAACTAGGCAAATAACGGGTTTGCTAAGTAAGTACGAATATATTGTAATACTTGATATGGCGAGACTCTAAATTTTCGCTAGTTTTTAAACTTGCATACAGATACACAAACAAAACCTATCTAAATTTCAGCAAAACGCTATTCACACATTATAAAATGAAATGATTTTAGCTATAATACAGACTTATTTTTGGGTTTTAAAGGTGGTGTAATGGCAGTCTTTTTAGCAAGATTTATGCGTTGTAATCAAAGTCAATTTCACAAGCAAGGCTTTAGGGATTTATTTGCTAAATGCTTTATAGCTAGGTTGTTTGTCTCAAAGTTATTTATATTAGGCTTATTTGTATATGGCATGTTTCATATCGCTCATGCAGAAACACAAAGCACACAAATCTTTGTGCCACAAAAGCCACTCACCGCAATACAAGGTAGCTTTTTAGCATGGTATCAGCAATGTGCTAAGAGAAATTATACTTCATGTGGGCTTGTTGGTAGGGCGTATTATGAGGGTTATGGAGTATTGCCAAATATGACGAGGGCAAAAAGCTATTTTACAAAGGCTTGTTATAATGGCGTTGTAGAATCTTGTTTGCTTTTAAGCAATTTTACAAAAGAGAATGCAAAGCAAGAATATATGGTGCTTTTATATCAGCAAGCTTGCGATTTAGATCATAAAGAATCTTGTCTAAAACTAAGTGATATATTACTAAAAGAAGCGATAAGCGATATAACAGATTCTAAAAAAGCAGAGATTAGCCATACGCTAGATAAGATTTGCAAACTTGAAAATGATAAGGAATGCTTTAGAAAAAAGGCATTTGAAGCACAATTTGATAGCAACGCAAATGCACTTCTTGCAGTAGAGTTTCAAAGAGATTTTGCCGCATGTAAAAAAGCCCAACAAGAACATGCTGATGATATGAGAGTATGCGGTGAAGTTGGCATAAAATATGCAAGAGGCTTAGGTGTTGCTAAAGATAAAGAAGAAGCACAAAGCTATTTTCACATTGCATGTAAAAAACATAGTGAATTTTGTCGCTATGAAATACTTGATTCTATATTAAATTAAGGTGGTTTTAATGAAAAATAATTTTATATATATTGCAATATTGTTTATGGCGTTATTTGGTTTTTCTTATGGGAAAAATGGGGTGCTTAATGATGAGTGTAAAAATAACTTTAGCCCAGCATGTCTCGCCTTACTAGAACAAGCAAAAAAAGAAAATAATAAAGAAAATATCACCCTTTATAAAACAAAACTGCTTGATATTATGGAGAGTGCATGTAAGAAAGACTATCAAACATGCCTTGTGCTTTCACGCATTTATGAAGAGAGAGAAAATGCAGCGATACAAGCGATAAAAAGAGATATACAAGCACAAAAAATACCCGCACAAATCCCAGTGCCAGATTCTAATTACGCAAATGAAACAAAGAAGTTTTTTACTGATACAGAATCTATTGTTAGCTTAATGCGTGAAAAGCCAGACCAAAGCAAAGCCTTGCAGTATCAAGAAAGAGCGGTAAATATGCTAGAGCATACTTGCTATGATTCTAATGTAGGGGCGTGTTTATATTTACGCTATTTCTATGAATATGGTATCGGTGTAGCACAAAACAGACCAAAGGCAGAACGACTTGTAAATCTAGCCCTAGACTTTGCTGCAAAAGAGTGTATGCTAGGTGATATGCAGTCATGCAAACTACTCAATCCATACAAAGAGTATAGAGAAAAGATAGCAAAAGATTTAGGTGAGCTGAATAGAAAATGCGATGAGAAAGATTCTATAGCTTGTTATCAAATAAGCCTTTATTATACACAGGACTTTTATATAAGCGATAATATCGATACATACGATGATAAAAGCGACTTTGTAAAAGCGGCAAGATTCTTACAAAAAGCCTGCAAGCTTGATACAAATGCGTGTGATGATACAATCTTTAATATCAAGTATGCAAAAGAATGTATTATGGATAATGATATGAGGGCGTGCTCTAACGTGCAGAATGTGCGACCAGAGTTTTTCTCCCTTGCATGTGATAGCGGAGATATGACTAGCTGCTATGAGTTGCGACACTTACCTACATTTAATGATACAAAACGATATGTGAAACTTTTACAAAGAATTTGTAGGGGTGGAATCATTGAATCATGCACAGAATTAGCAAATATGTATGAAAATGGCGATCGTGTAGCAAAGAATAAAGAAAAAGCATTGGGCTTTATGCAAAGGGCTTGTGCGTGGAGTATGAAAAAAGGGGAAGCAGGGAATCATTGCTATTTTGCAGGGCTTGGATATGAGAGGGGTGAATATGTAAAACAAGATATAGAAAAAGCCATTGAAGCCTATCAATACGCTTGTCAAATAAGCGATGAAAATAGTGCTGCTTGTGAGCGTTTGGGTGTGTTACATGAGAATTACAGGCAAGATATGCGGAGTGCATTAAAGTGGTATGAAAAGGCGTGTAATTTAAGTAAAGATTCTGTAATCAGTTGCATGCAAATTGCTAAACACTCTATAAACGGGGAATATTTAGCTATAAACGAAAAAAATTCTATACGCATTTATGAAGAATTATTAGAGCATAAAGAAGCCCCACATGATGAGATTTACTACAATCTTGCAAATATTTATAGCACATTTGAGTTTCAAAATAAAAACACTCATACAACAAAAGAAAACTCACATGTAAATTATGCAAAAGCATTGCAATATTACAAGAGGGCATGCAGTCTAGGCTTACAAAACGCATGTAAGAAAAAGCTTACTTTGCCAAACTTAGCCCAAGAGTGTAAGGCAGAGAATGCAAACTCATGCTATCAGTTAGCCACCTTGCTTGAATTAATACAAAAAGATTCAAGTTATCAAAATATGCTTATCATGCCAAATAAAGATTCACTACAAATAGAAATCACAAACAATACAAAACCACTTGCAAAGGGTAATGATAAAACACTTCGTCTATTACTTTACAAACAAGCATGTAAGGGCAATGTAGCAGAAGCTTGTATAAGATTCTATAATGAAACAAAAGGAGTATTTGAAAAAGACTTTGTATTGCAAGAGTCAATGTGTAAGAATCTAAAAGCCCTGCCACTTGATCAAATGCAAGATAGCAAGAATATAGATTCTATATCTAAACAAAATAAAACCAAAACACAAGAGAGAAAAGATTCTAGCAATGACTTAGGCACATTTAGCTATTCTGGCACACAAGAGCAAGGGCAAGATAAAAAAGATTCTAAGCCTGTAAAAACAACTTTAAACGCAAAGTCAATATGCCTTGATTTTGCGAAAGATGCGATAAGAGAAAGTGAATACCAAAAAGCAATTAATGCCTTAGAGCCATATCAAACAAAAGATGATGCAATAGCCCTTGATTTACTTGCAAAAGCTTACTTTTACGCAAAAGAGTATAATAAAACCTTTGATACATATAAACGCATTTATGCTTTAGATATACCAAATGACTACTTTTATTTAGCCCAAATGTATGCTAATGGTTTTGGGGTAAGACAAAGCTATGAGAAGGCAATGGATATTTATAAATTATCGCCGTCAGCAAAAAACTATCATTCAGCTAGAAGCTATCTTGGATTAGCAGAGATGTATGCCAATGGGCTTGGAGTGCAAAAAAGTATATTTAACGCAAAAGATTACTACAAACTTGCATGTCCGCTTGATACAAACGATGAAGCAAAAGTTGCAAATGAAGCATGTGCGAATCTTGGCAGCATTATCTATAATGAAGGGGATTTTAGAACTGCACAAAAGTATTATCTAAAAGCATGTGAAATGGGCTATAATGGGGATATTATATCATGTGATAAAAAGTAGATTAAGGGATTAAGAGAGCATGAAAAAAGCAGGTTTAGTATGTGTAGCATTATGTTTGCAAGGCTTATTTGCAGATTCTATTGATAATGCCCTTTTAGAATCTTTAAGAGAGAGTAAAGAGAAGGCAGAGATAGAAAAGCACAATAAACAAAAACATAATCAAGCAGATTCTAATCTTTTTGAATCTAGCACCAAGCGTAATGACAACCTAAAACCGCATGTAGTTAAGCCACATTCACGCTCACCTTTTCGTTATCATCTTATCCAAAATGAAAATACGCAAGATTTAGAACCATATAAAAAGCTTACATGGTTTTTTGGCATGGGGTTTGAGTATCAATTGCCAAAGACAAATAATGATGGTAAAGCTCTTCTTAGCACAGGCTTACAACTTGGACTTTTTACGCGTTTTTCACGCCATCAAGGACTTAGATTCTCACTTATAAGTAACTATAATTTAACTTTAAAAGATGAGTTTTATAGCATTGGTGGGGCGATTGATTACTTTTATGATGTGTTGCTAGAGGGACGCCTTTTGAGTGGCTTTGGCGTATTTTTTGGAGCAGCAGCTTTAATGCCACTTAGCATATATGACACGCCAAATGTTGCTGCTAGAATTGGACTAGCAGTAAGCGGGATTGGCACTCGAGTAGAAGTGTATGGTGGATATCCTATCTATCAAGATTTGAGACTGAATAATACTATTGTTGTTGGTGTCAATTTACATTATCTTTTTTAGATTCAAGGCTTTTCATGCGATTTGGGAAAATAGAATACTTAAATTTATTGCCATTTGATGTATTTTTGAAAGGATATAGAACAAGCAATAGTTTTAAAAGCACTTGTAATTACAAAAAAAGCTATCCTGCAAAGCTAAATAAAGAGTTTTTATTTCGTCGTATTGATGCTGGTTTTATCTCATCTATCGCGGGAATGAAAGCACACTATAAAGCAAAAGCATGCAAAGCGGGTATTATAGCTTATAAGGAAGTATGGAGTGTGCTTGTTTTAGAATCTAGCCCCGCAAGTGATTATCAGTCAGCAACCTCTAATGCGCTTTGCTTAGTGCTTGATTTAAAAGGGGCGGTATTAATCGGCGATAGGGCATTAAAATACCACTATGATTCTAAGCATACCAACTCTAAAAATTCTAATTTTCAAAACTCTACTCTTAAACATAACAAGCCATCAAAATATTATGATATGGCAAAATGCTGGTATGATAAGACTGGACTTCCCTTTGTTTTTGGTCGTGCATGTTTTCATACAAATGACACTTTTTATAAGAATCTTATACAAGATTTTAATCACAAATTAGGACAAGGAAAGAGATATAAAGGAGTTAAGATTCCACACTACATACTTATGCCTTATGTGAAAAAAATTGGCATTACAAAAACATTTGCCATCAAATATCTAGAACATATTTATTACAAAATAGAAGCTAAAGAACACCACGCCCTAACCCTTTTTTATAGATACTTACGAGTAAAAGGGGTAAAAGCACCGAAGAGATTCTAAAGCCATTTTGTGTTTGCATGACCTATTGGAGTTTGCGTAGAAATGATGACTTTTGATTCTCTCTTGCTTGGGTGAAAGGCAACACAAAGCATACTTTGTTGATGAAAATGTGGTGTCTGTATTGTATTGCAGATTTCAAACTCTAAAAAATCTATTCAAGCGATATGAAGTCTGGATTCTAGTGATTGTCATGTTGCGTGCAATAAAACAACTAAGATTTTAGAATCAAAAGCGATATTTTGCAGACGCTCAAATCATGACAAAATTTGGATTTTAATTCAAGGGTTATTTAGAATTACTTTTGATGCATATTACTTCTAAATGGTTAATTGCACTTTCGAAGTAGGGATATTTATTACTCTCTTCTAAATCTTTACTTGTTAGGGCTTTGTCGCTAGAGCATTTACCACTTATAAACTTATTATTCTCGGCTTTAATTAAGGCTAGCAGTTTTCCATCTTTTGTGTAGAGTTTTATATCCCCATGCAATATATCATTTAAAACTGATGCTTCTAACGCCAAGTTTCCATT
>NZ_JMKW01000061.1 GCF_000686565.1 Helicobacter bilis ATCC 51630 | reverse complement strand
AAAAAACAAAAAGTTGTCTTTTTTATAGCATAAAAGCATTGTAAATATGTATTTTGTGTATTTTATGCACTATATATTGTATATTGCAATGCAGGTTTATTATGCCATTTTATTGTTTGATAAGGAAAGCTTGCGTTGATAATCTGACAAAATAGCAACGCAATCATAAATAAGGATAAATGCCATGACAACATGGCGAAAAGTGAAGTTAGATAATAAATCTAGAATCTATACATATAACGCGCAACAAATGAGAAAGTCTCTTTTGAATAATATTCGTTTTTATCGCCATCACTATAAAGATATGTGCCAGTATGTGCCTCTATAAATGGAATCTTACCAAGCACTTCTATCACATGCTCATTTTGAGTCCAACGCACACCAATATTTAATGCCATATCAAATGCTAGTGAGTTTTGATTACTAGAGCTACCCCACCAATACCATGAGTTTAGCCAATACACACCGCCTAATTGCAAACCAGCTATAACGCCTAGATTCCCATCAGCAACATTTGTAATGTTATATATCACATCAGCACCAACTCCAAATTGCATAACATAGAAATTAGCCCCCACTAAAGAGTGCATAACCACGCGCACCCAAACTATTACTAAACCAATATTCATAACCACCAAGCACACCATACGCTGCAGTTGTATAGTTGTATTTAGAAATATTTCTATTATATGGATTGTTCCAATGATACTCATTTTTCTGTTGCAAAAGCGAAGTCCCAGCCTGCAAACCAACAAAACCACCACTTTTTTCCTCTTTTAATCCATCGGCATAAGCCATACTAGAAATAAGTGCCAATGATAAAACACTTGTCTTTATACTCTTTTTAAATCCCATGATTTCTCCTTAAAATTTGTAATGAAGTTGGCATTCTACAAAAAAAAACAAATCAAGGGTAAATGGAATATTGTGTAAAGATATAAAAGTATTAGGTTTTAATTAAAGAACATAGCTATTGTTTATTTATAAAAGTCTTAAGTTAAACGCAGTTTCTAAAAATTAACATTGATTCTATATATTAAAAACATTTTGAATAAGGACATATACAAATTATGAAAATGTGTATTTTGATTAAGGATTTAAGCTTTGAGGCAATCATTGGAATCTTACCTGAAGAAAGACAAAAACCACAAAAGATAAATATATCAGCAAAGATAAAGTATCGCTATAAAGATTCTAAAGATTATTTAGATTATGCGAGGGTAGCAAATACAATAATAGAATGTGTGCAAACAAAGCAGTATGGCTTACTTGAGGAAGCATTAAACGATATTGCCGCTACTTGTTTTAAGACATTTAAAAAGATTAAAACGCTTACACTATACATAGAAAAGCCAGATATTTTGCAGCATTGCAAGGTAGGAATGAGAGCGAAATTTCGCCGAAAAAATAATGGATTCACTTTCATGTTTGCGATTTCAAGAGATTAAGTCATATATTAAAATCCATAGTGTATAATGTGTGATTTTAAGGACTTGAGAGAGATATGAAGTATTTAAATCTAATAAAGCAATATCGCATGTTTTGTATTGTATGGCTTGTATTGCCGCCATTTTTAGGCATACTTGCATATAGCATTTTCTTTCATAGCATACCCACAGATTTACCTATTGGCGTTGTTGATAATGATAAAAGCTCACTTGGTCGTGATTTAACATTCTATATAGAATCCGCACCGGCTACACAGATTGCAAAGCAATATAACTCCCTACATGAAGCAAAACTTGATCTCAATCAAGGAAAGATTTATGGAATCGTTGTGATTCCAAATAATTTTCAAGCACACATTAGAAAAGGTGTAGGGGTAAATATTGGCATTTATTATAATGCACAATTTGTGCTTATCGGCAAGGCAATAAATAGTGCGATGCTGCAAGCCCTAACGACTTTTAATGCAATAAGCTCTGTTGGTAAGAATCTTGCAAAAGATGCAAATATGAATATCGCAAAGGCAAAGGCTATGCCTATTATCCCAAAGATTGAAGCCCTCTTTAATCCACGCAATGATTACGCACAATTTCTGCTTACGATTATGCTGCCTTGTATGTGGCAGATTCTAGTGGCGGTTGGTATGCTAAATCTTATTAATACTACGCCAAAAAGTATAAAATCTCTGCTATTAAAATTTGCGTTAAACATTGGTGTAGCGCTCTTTTGGGGTATTATTATGCTTGCTGTTTTTGGGGCTTTGGGCTATCCTAGAGAGGGGAATATGTATATCGTCCTGCTTGGATTAGGGGTATTTGCTGGGGCAATATCTAGCATTGTAATATGCTTTCAATCAATCCTTAAACACACTTCAAAAACAATCAGTGTAATAGCCGCTTATACCGCTCCATCTCTTGCATTTGCAGGTATTACCTATCCGCAAAATAGCATGGAAGTCTTTGCGTCATTTTGGAGTCAAATATTGCCTATTTCATATTTTATGAAGCTGTATTTGCAACAAGCAAATTATGGTATTGATAGCGCGTATAGTCTGGATCTTATCGCACAAATGTTGCCATTTTGGCTTTTTTTGATTATAGGTGTTGGTGTGTATTATTTAAGGATTGGTGTAATAAATAGGGGTGTGGTTAAGGATTAGAATCCAAGATATAAGGATTTTTAGCCCAATAGTGGTTTTTTGGTTGTGCTACCCCTGCTTAATAATGACGAATCGTTTTTGGATTTAAGCCATTATAGCTTAGTTTCCATCACACAAGATTCACATATAAGTTTTGGCATAGCTTGATAGCCAATGTTTGTGATAGCCTCACATAATTCACAACGCACTTCAGGTAAGAATCCGTGCAAGTGAATGACATCTTTACACCCAGCTCGCTCCAACAAGTCATCTACATTTTGCGTGATAACAACCACTTCTTGTGGATAGTTTGCTTTGAGCCTTGCTATCATCTTATGTGCGGCATTTGGATTAACTTCTCCTAATTGTATCCGCCTTTTATCATAGAAATCTAACACCTTTTTTCTATCCTTAGCAAAGCCACTCGCACTGCAGACTTCCATAATGTCAAACTCTTCCCATAAGCCATCATTATCCCTAAAAGTCCTTAATCCACTCTCCGCACTAAGCCCAGCCCCGCTAAATATCATTACTCGTTTAGAATCCATTACACTTCCTTAGATTTTTTTGATAATTTATATTCCTTAATAAAGTCATTAAGCCCATGTTCATAGAAAATTTCTAAACACATATCTATTTCTTCAATCTCTCTATCACTCATAAAGATTCCATTTAATTCTAACTTTTCTTTAATGCGATTACTCCAATAAGTCGTATAATCTAGCCATTCATTAGAAGCTATGTTATAGTAACTTGTAGAAGTATTTAGCCATTCTTTCTCTGTCTCTTGTATGTCTTGTAATAACTCTTGGTCTTGTATCTTTTTTGCTTTTTTATGTTGTTTTAATGCGTGAGATTTTTTATTTTGTTTTGCTTAGTTGTAACTTGTTTTTTATCATTACTGCAAATATGTTTAGAATCTATTTCAAACACAGCTTTAAAGTTAAAATTATCGGGCAAGGTTTTTAGATTTCAATAAAATACAGGTTATTGCAGCTTTAGAATCTAAAATGTTGTTATCTTATGCGCTAAGAAACAAAACACTTTGTTCGATATAACAATTGCTTGATACTTTACTTCAACGAATATATATAAAACTATAACAAGTTCCACAATAACAACTTACACTATCTCAGCTACCTTAAAGTAAGGGCATGATTCCCTAAATATTCCTTTGTGGGATGACCGCTTCTAAAGCTCATTAATCGCATGGGATTATAAAGCTCTTTTGGGCTTTGCAAGGCAAAGAGATTAGAATCTACCAAGTCATTTCGCACAAAAAAAGCATTTATACCATTTAAGTTTGTAGCAACTAACTTATAACCTTTTTTCTCTCCAAGATCTGCTAAAGCCTGTAGAGACGCCCCATGTCTATCTGTGCCATCCCATACATGCTCTTTGTTGTAGGGCATAATCCAGCGGGCTGGTGGTGGGAACTTCGCATTATATTCCACGACAATTACACGCGGATGAATACACTCAATTGCCTCAAAGATATAATAATCATTTCCATCAATATCAATCGACAATAAATCAATTTCATCAATCTTTGCAGCACCATTCTCTTGCATAAGATCATTAATGTTTTCACGCGTGATAAAGGCATTCATCACCTTTAGTCGCCCCTCACTTATTGGACTAGCAAACTTCTCTTGAATCAGTGCTACATACTCACTGCTGCCCTCCATAAAGACGCCATTCCACCCTTGCAAAAGCAAAAAATGCGTATTACTTTCTAGCCCATCTTGCACGCCAAACTCCACAAAGAAGCGATTTGTCGTGCCTATACGATTAAATATCTCTTGTATGATTCCATCTTCATCATTTTGACTATATGCTTTATATCCAAAATGCTCAAGTCGCCTAGGATCGCTGTATTTTTGCGTTGAAAGTAATTGTGTTTGCAGGATTTCAGCTTGCAGTGCATGAAGATTTGAGGCATACCAACCTTGTTCTGCCATATATCCCTTTATTCGTCTTTTAAAAGTAGTGCTTAGAAACATGAGATTCCTTAAATTTAGAATATAGCCTTTACATAAGCAAACGCAACTATACAAAAAAAAAAAAAACGATTCAAGGGTTTTTGGTGTTTTCTTATATTACATGAAATTTATCTCGCAAACATACAGAGTGATTTGAGTTGTGATAATATGAAATGCAATTACATTTTTCTCTCTTTATACAATATTTCATTTACCCTTGATTTGTTTTTTTTTTTTTGTAGAATGCCAAATTCATTACAAATTTTTAAGGAGAAATCATGGGATTTGAAAAGAGTATAAAGGCAAGTATTTTATCTTTAATGCTTGTTTCTAGTATGGCTTATGCAAGTGAAAGCACAGAGGGTGCAGCCGCAGAGAGTAAAGGCAGGGCATTTGTTGGCTTACAGGTGGGGACTTCTATGTTAAAAGATAAGCATAAATTGATTGCAAAGCATAATAATATTACCAATAAAGATTCTATAAGTGATTGGAATTTTAGTGTCGCATCTTATGGTGTGCTTGGTGGTTATGAATATTGGTTTAGTAATAATTTGGGAGTAAGGGGATATGCCTTAGTGAGTATGTCTAGCACTTATAGAATGTATGCAACGCATTTTGGCATTGGTGTTGATGCTATGTATAATTTTGTGGAAATTGCTGGTGGAAATATTGGCGTTATTGGTGGATTGCAATTGGGTGGTGTATATTGGGGTAAAGGATATTATATAGCTTATGACAAGATACGATTAAAAAGCCCCTCGCATTTGATATAGCGTTAAATATTGGTTTGCGTTATTCTCAAGATAAGCATGTGTTGGAGTTAGTCGGCAAGATTCCATTTATAGAATCACGCATTGGCACAAGGGATATTAGCAAGGCTACTGCTTATGCAAGCGATGAAACCTATGCTAGAGAAGTGTATTCAATCATCGCTCGTTATATGTATAGATTCTAAGATTTGTCATTTTTACTATCCGTATTCGACTATAAAGACATGGAATCTAAGTTATGCCATTTTGCGTAGCGAAAAATCCTTTAGAGATTTTACTACTTTAAGATATTTTGCTTTTTGTAACCAATTATTTACAACTTGCCATCTACTGCCGCATTTTGCATTTTGTGTGCTTACTTGTGGCATAAATATCCTATATAATGGAATCTAGGCTGCAAGATTATAGCAAAAAAACAATAAGAGCAGGTATGCTACCAAATTTATTTATAAACTATAACTATCCCAATCAAAAATAGTCTTTACCTTTTTGGTTTCATTCAGTTTTATTATATGCGTTTTAGCTTCTTGTGAAGATTCTTTTAAATTATTTTGCTTTTTCTTTGTTGGTTTTAGAATCTCTTTTATAGTTATTTCATCTGTATTATAAGATTCTAAAATGCCATTTATAATCGTTTTATTAGACATAGTTACTGCGACTTTCTGCCCTATGCTGCATAAAAAATGCTTTGGCTTTTTTAGATTTCTCTCAACACCGGGCGAACTCACCTCTAGATGATATGCCTCCAAATCGCTTAATTCTACATCTAAAAGTGGTGCAATAAGTGTGCTGATATTCTCACAATCATCAAGGCTAATACCCTCTTTCTTAAAGATTGAAATGCGTAAAATCATGCTTTCATTTTCTTTTAATAACTCAATATCATAGAGTTCCAAGCCTTTTTGTGTGATTAAAGATTCAATCTTATCATGCAAATCTTGTGTTATCATTGCTTCATTCCTTATTTTCGTTATTGCTTGATTTGGCATTAATTTGTGCAAAAATTTTATCAAGATTATTTTGTATTTGCAAACTTTCATCAAATACTAAGGTAATCTTTGGGGCGGTATGCCATGAAGTTGCACTCAAAATATATTCTTGTATGATAGGACGAGCTTTTTTGAAAGCTTGTAAAATCTTATTTTGCATAGCTTTATCTATGCTGCTTGATTCTATAAATACTTTGGCATCATGTTTGCCTTTTGAGCATTGCACTTTTGTAACTTCTAGTGTGTTAAGCAGACTATCGCCCAAACTTCCTAACGCTTCATTAACTATCTCTTGCAGGAAAGCTTCCCTGCGTTCCTGTAAAATCTTGTTTTGCATGTATTCTCTCTTAATTTAGATTTTATTGTTTTAGATTCTATATGCTTATGCCCGTCCGTATTTAGCGTGAATAATAGAATCTATATCCAACTAAAACTTTTGTTGTCCCTTGTGTTGTGAGTGTTTGATTTGCCACAACCTTATCTATAAACATTGCCCCACCTCCAAACTCAAAGAAAAATGTATGTCCATTTTTTGTGATAAACTCATGTCCTATACCAACACTCACTTCCCCATAATATGGTGAAGTCCCAAACGAGTTATACTTGCCGCCGGTTAGCCCAAAGCCACCACTAAGAAACAAATATGGACGAAAATAGCTTATCCCAATAGCTGCAGCCACAGAACTCCCTGTAAGATAGCTTAGAGTCATTTTATCGCTAAACAGCAAAGTAGCAGTGTCATATTGTGTGCTAGCTAACTTCATACCAAAGCTTTCCGCACCGATAAAATTTCTCCACTCTACAACCCCACTTTTTATAATCGGCATTCCAAACTCAATCCCAACTCCCATACTCGCACCCACTCTCGTATGAACGCCGATAAGATAATCGCTATCTTGTGAAAACTCTTTTGCCACACAGCAACCAAATAGACATAATATACCCATAAACTTCCGCATACAATCCCCTTACTTCACAAGTTTATAACATTGCTATTGTTAGCAAGATTCCATAAACATTAACACTTTTGTAGAAAAATGCCATTTGCTTTTACACGCAATTTGCATGCGATGTCTTTTGTGTATTTTTACAATAATTAATAATTTTTTCTAAACTCTCATGAAATTGTTTTATCTCACAAGCACTCATAGCACTCTCTGGTTTTTGTGCGATACTCTCAAAATACTGACACACTTCTATGAAAAATTGCTCTCCGCTTTGTGTCAAACGAACGACATGAATGCGTTGGTCTTTAATAGATTTTGTCTTAATCACATATTTTTTCGCACATAAAGATTCTACACAGCGACTAACTGTGCCTCTATCTTTTTGCATAATCTTTGCAAGTTGATTGATATTTAACTCTTTTGCAAGTGATAGGGCATGTAAAACAGCAATTTGTTCAAATCCAATATGAAAAGTTTTAAGATGACTTATAGCAAACTGCTTCATTTTGCGTGCTGCTAACATAAGATGTGGGACAACATGCTCTTTTTGAAAAAGCTCAATTTTCTCAAGGACTTCTGCATGTAACTCATCCTCCAACTTATCGTCAATGCTATATGTCATAATGCCCTCACCCTTTATAAAATGTATTTTGCATTCAAAATAATAACAGATTTTTTAATTTTTTGGTATTATTTCACGCGGTGTAGCAAGTAATTGCTTGAAAAAGAGGAAAGTCCGAGCTACAAGAGATAGGATTCCATTTAACAAATGGCTAGGGTAACCTAAGGGAAAGTGCAACAGAAATATACCGCCATGTTTCACATGGTAAGGGTGAAAAGGCAGGGTAAGAGCCTACCGATTTCTTGGCAACAAGAAATGCCATGCAAACCCAATCCGTAGCAAGAATAGCAGGTTAATATCTCTGTCTTTAAGCTATTCGCTTGAATAATATTGCGAAATATTATCTAGATAAATAATTACTTAATACAGAACTCGGCTTATAGCTACACCAAATCTTCATAATAATTACGCATAAAAATTCACAGAATCTCACTCTATCTAAATAATATTCTAACTTTACCCTTAACTAAAATTTTAGGCATACAATATAATGTTAGCCCTACTTGCGATCCACCTACTTACCATTTTTTTCAATAAGATTTAATATCTCGTGCTTTATGTCTGAGTTTGTTTGATATTTTTGCACCATCTCTTCTAGAATCTCAAATAGCGTTTCCATTTCATTTGGATTTGTTTTTCTGTATTCTAGAATCATCTTTGCCATTGCGACACCACTATCAATCTTATCGCCCATATCTTTTTTATCTTGCAGTTTATCTGCCTCCTTTTTAACCTTAAGGCTAAATTTTATAAGCTTTGCAAACTTTAGTGGCGATGATAAGATTCTGCCAAGCATATTGCTACCAAATACCTTCATAATCGCTACTATACTGACAATCTTTCCTGCCATCTCTTCATCTCCCATATTCTCTAGTGTTTCTAAATCCATTTGCATTCCCCATTGTGATTTTTACTTTCAGAGCAAAATAGATTCCATAAAAAATAATCTGTCATTATGTGGTAATAGAAAAATCAATTAAAATATGTTAGAATCTTGGGCTATTAGATTCTAAAACTCACACAAAGGATTACAATGCAAAGCGATAAAATAAAGCCTCGCTACCCCACAAAGCAAATTTATGTCGGCAATGTAGCCATAGGTGGTGATGCCCCAATTAGCGTGCAAAGCATGACTTTTAGCAAAACCCATAATATCGAAGAGACAAAAGCACAACTTGATAGATTGCAACTAGCGGGAGCTGACATTGTGCGTTTAGCAGTGCTAACAGAAGAGGACGCACACGCACTAAAAACGCTAAAGAGCATGACAAGTTTGCCCCTTATCGCAGATATACATTTTAAATACAAACTTGCATTAATCGCTGCTGAATCGGCCGATTGCATACGCATTAATCCGGGCAATATCGGCTCAAAAGAAAAGATAAAAGAAGTGGTAAAAGCATGTAATGTGCGAAACATTCCTATACGAATTGGCGTAAATGGCGGCAGCTTAGAAAAAGAATTTGAGCAAAAATATGGACCAACACCAAAGGGCATGGTAGAATCTGCCCTTTATAATATCAAGCTTTTAGAAGACTTTGGTTTTACAAATATTAAAGTATCCTTAAAAGCAAGTGATGCACCACGCACAATAGAAGCCTATGAGCTTTTGCGTCCATTAGTGCCTTATCCATTCCACTTAGGCGTTACAGAGGCTGGCACGCTATATCATTCTATGATTAAAAGCTCCATTGCATTAGGGAATCTTCTCATGCAAGGAATCGGCGATACTATGCGTTGCTCTATCACAGGCGAGTTAGAAGAAGAGATAAAACTTGCAAAAAGCATTTTACGCTATTCAGGCAGACAAAAAGAGGGCATTACCATTGTATCATGTCCTACATGTGGGCGGATACAGGCGGATTTAGTCAGTGCGATTAAGCGAGTAGAGACAAGACTAGCACATATTAAAACGCCCTTGCAAGTAAGCGTTATGGGCTGTGCGGTAAATGCGCTTGGCGAAGCAAAACACGCAGATATTGCCATAGCCTTTGGCAATAAAATAGGGCATATTATAAAAGGTGGCAAGGTCTTAGCAAAGATGAGTGAAGATAGCATTGTAGATAGATTTGTAGAAGAAGTGGAGATTCTAGCAGCAGAGAGAGAAAAAGAAGCCTAATAATATATAAAGGGAAAAATATGATTTGTGAGAATCTAGCAAAAACTTTAGAATCTATTGAGAGAATAAAAGAGCGTTATAATAGAAAAGATTCTATAAATCTTATTGCTGTGAGTAAATATAGTAATACAGATGAGATACAACAGGCTTTTTCATGCGGACAAATCGCCTTTGGGGAGAATAAAGTCCAAGATTTAATGGCAAAAAGCATATCCCTATCTACACATAACATAGAGTGGCATTTCATCGGCACTCTGCAGGAAAATAAGATTAATATGCTAATACAAATTAAACCCGCACTGTTTCATTCCCTGCATTCTCTAAAACTTGCACACGCTTTGCAAAAGCGGCTTATGCGAGAAGATTATAAGATGAAAGCCCTGTTACAAGTCAATAGTGCAAATGAAGATTCTAAAAGTGGCTTTTGTGTGGAATCCGCTTTTTCTAGCTATCTTGAGATTCTAGAAACATGCCCTAATATAGAGCTTAATGGGCTTATGTGTATGGGTGCAAATAGTGATGATAAAGCCTTGATTGAAAAAGGCTTTTTGCAAACACAGAATCTTTATGAGCGACTAAAGCCCTATAAAGCAAATATTCTTTCAATGGGTATGAGCAGTGATTATGAAATCGCCATTGCATGTGGGAGCAACCATCTTCGCATTGGGAGTAGTATTTTTAGGGGTTAGATTCTGCAATCCTTAAAGAAAGCCGGTAGAGTTGAAGTAATGATAGATTCTAATGGGCTTGTGGTTAAAAAGGTAGAGTATGATTTTCTGTAAAAACCTCTTTTGTTATAATGTGTTTTGTAGTATTTGGGGACTAAAAAATTTGGCAGTATTAATACAAAATCTACAAAAATACAAGTTAGGGATACATCATCTGCACTTAAAGCCAATTCTTTTTTATTAAGAAAGCTAAAAAGGAGAGATAATTCTTAAATAATATAGAACCTCTTAAAAATACCCCTCGCTTTGAAGTAGAGATAGAGTCCCCCACTATAAGGCATACTTAAAAACAGAAATTTCCCGCATTAGGTAGTTTTTCAAAGAAAGATTTTATGCCTTAGGGTTTCCCTATTAAGATAAACTTTTTAGTAAGCAGTGTGTATGTGGGGGGGGGGGGCAAAATACAGCAAAGATTCTATGTAATAAGAAACAAGGTAATATCCCAATCAACACTGCACCATACAATACAAATTTTAAAAAGAAAATACAAACCTGGTGATGGAATGGATAGTACGCAAGCGACACTCAAATTACAAAATATATAAATCTATTTCAAAGTTCATTATAATTAAGATTCTATCCCTAATGGCAATAAACAAGCAAAATAACACATATTCTAAAGATTTCAGTTTTGATTATGGTGTATGAATAAGGTTTTAAAGTTTTGTTTCTTTCCTGTCTTTAAAATACCCTTAATAACTTAAAATACAAGCCTTTTTTATATGATTTTTATCTAGTGATTATATATTACATTTTCACTTTACAAAGTGTTACAAACTAAGCAATGCAAAATTACAAATTAATTAAAGCTTTGATACAAATTAAAATTACATAAGCAAACAATGCTTTATTTTTGCATTCTCTACTTAATGGATTTTATAAGCTTTTATTGTGTAGTTTTATATGC
>NZ_JMKW01000060.1 GCF_000686565.1 Helicobacter bilis ATCC 51630 | reverse complement strand
TGTCGTTGCTATCACCCATATTTATACAATGTAATTTTAATTTACATGATAGTCATTAGAATTGCCTTAAAAAATCCCCCCTAAAAAACAAACTCTAAAAAAAATCAAAAACTTTTTTAAATTTAAGCTTTATTTAAGCTTTGTTAGCATATAATTCTGTTTCTCAAGTTTGCAGAAAGCAAATTAAAGATTTACAAGATGTAAATATACCGAATATTATAGCATTTTTTCATTAAAATCAGTAATATTTTTATCAAACTCTTTTTGTCCTTTTAGATTTTAGAGTTTTTATATTTTGTTTCACTTTTTTGTGTTTTTGTTAATACTTGCGTTATTTGACTTTGGAAATTTTGATATTTTTAAAGCAATGATCTTTGACAACTAAGCAAGATTTGATTGTGATATTGTAGCTAGATTGTTTAAAGTTAATATCTTAGTTTTGTAAAATTATTATGAAA
Source organism: Helicobacter bilis ATCC 51630 (assembly GCF_000686565.1). Lineage (GTDB taxonomy): Bacteria > Campylobacterota > Campylobacteria > Campylobacterales > Helicobacteraceae > Helicobacter_A > Helicobacter_A bilis. The sequence continues at coordinate 11,573 of NZ_JMKW01000060.1, read as the reverse complement.
TTTGAATATTGCTTTTTGCTATGTCTTAAATGCTTCAATTTTATTTTAACAACCAAGTCTTTAAATTGTTAATCTATACAACTCGACTATAACTGATTTATTATGTTTTGCTTTAGTCTTTGTAAGAGAGTAGGGCAGGGCATAGTAAGTTTTAGTCTTTGTGAAACATTTTAGAGATTAGGACAAATTCTTTAAATAATAATCTTTAATGTTATGGCATTTTGTATGTAACTTATGTTAAATATGAAATGTTGTTTGATATTGAGATTATTTGTGAAGATTCTAACTGATATATTTTAAGCTATATGTTTATTGTGTATTTTGTTGGGTTTTCATTATTATGGAGAGTTTGCTACTATTGATTTGATAGATACAAACTTCCATGATTCTTATGGAGAGTTTGATCCTGGCTCAGAGTGAACGCTGGCGGCGTGCCTAATACATGCAAGTCGAACGATGAAGCTTCTAGCTTGCTAGAAGTGGATTAGTGGCGCACGGGTGAGTAATGCATAGGTTATGTGCCCTTTAGTCTGGGATAGCCACTGGAAACGGTGATTAATACTGGATACTCCCTACGGGGGAAAGGGGCTTTCAATAAAGAATTTCTCTTTTTAGTGCTTTGTGTTGTTGGCACAAAATTCTAGTATTTGGAATGAGAAATTGATGTTGTGAAGCAATTTGTGCGGAGACTAGACTTAGTGTCTGTCGCACAAGCAAATTGCGAACTCATCGATTTATCGTCCAAAGACGAATTTTTTATTGAAAGCCTTCGCTAAAGGATCAGCCTATGTCCTATCAGCTTGTTGGTGAGGTAATGGCTCACCAAGGCTATGACGGGTATCCGGCCTGAGAGGGTGATCGGACACACTGGAACTGAGACACGGTCCAGACTCCTACGGGAGGCAGCAGTAGGGAATATTGCTCAATGGGGGAAACCCTGAAGCAGCAACGCCGCGTGGAGGATGAAGGTTTTAGGATTGTAAACTCCTTTTGTAAGAGAAGATTATGACGGTATCTTACGAATAAGCACCGGCTAACTCCGTGCCAGCAGCCGCGGTAATACGGAGGGTGCAAGCGTTACTCGGAATCACTGGGCGTAAAGAGCGCGTAGGCGGGAGAGTAAGTCAGATGTGAAATCCTGTAGCTTAACTACAGAACTGCATTTGAAACTACTTTTCTAGAGTATGGGAGAGGTAGGTGGAATTCTTGGTGTAGGGGTAAAATCCGTAGAGATCAAGAGGAATACTCATTGCGAAGGCGACCTGCTGGAACATTACTGACGCTGATGCGCGAAAGCGTGGGGAGCAAACAGGATTAGATACCCTGGTAGTCCACGCCCTAAACGATGAATGCTAGTTGTTGCCCTGCTTGTCAGGGCAGTAATGCAGCTAACGCATTAAGCATTCCGCCTGGGGAGTACGGTCGCAAGATTAAAACTCAAAGGAATAGACGGGGACCCGCACAAGCGGTGGAGCATGTGGTTTAATTCGAAGATACGCGAAGAACCTTACCTAGGCTTGACATTGATAGAATCCGCTAGAGATAGTGGAGTGCTGGCTTGCCAGAGCTTGAAAACAGGTGCTGCACGGCTGTCGTCAGCTCGTGTCGTGAGATGTTGGGTTAAGTCCCGCAACGAGCGCAACCCTCGTCCTTAGTTGCTAGCAGTTCGGCTGAGCACTCTAAGGAGACTGCCTTCGTAAGGAGGAGGAAGGTGAGGACGACGTCAAGTCATCATGGCCCTTACGCCTAGGGCTACACACGTGCTACAATGGGACATACAAAAAGATGCAATACCGCGAGGTGGAGCAAATCTCTAAAATGTCTCTCAGTTCGGATTGTAGTCTGCAACTCGACTACATAAAGCTGGAATCGCTAGTAATCGTGAATCAGCAATGTCACGGTGAATACGTTCCCGGGTCTTGTACTCACCGCCCGTCACACCATGGGAGTTGTATTCGCCTTAAGTCGGGATACTAAATTGGTTACCGCCCACGGCGGATGCAGCGACTGGGGTGAAGTCGTAACAAGGTAACCGTAGGTGAACCTGCGGTTGGATCACCTCCTTTCTAGAGATATGTTAAGATATTTGTTTATCTTAATCATTATGAAGTTGTTTAGATATAGTTGCTATATAGTCTATAAATTATGTCTTTTTATAGTTGTATGCTATGTGGTAGTGATAGTTTGGCTATGATATTGCATCTTGCTTAGTTTTCAGAGATTATTTGCGTATTTTATAAATATTAAATATTGAAATCGAATTTATGTCATATTTTGCTATTGCTTTTAACTAGCTTTCTCTTTAGTAAAGGGCTTATAGCTCAGGTGGTTAGAGCGCACCCCTGATAAGGGTGAGGTCGGAGGTTCAAGTCCTCCTAAGCCCACCATAAATTGTTCTTTTTAATGCTTTGTAGAGTGTTAGAAAATAACTAAAGTTGAATATGGAAACTAGATTCTAGTTTTACTATCATCGTTAGGGGGGAATTAGCTCAGCTGGGAGAGCGCCTGCTTTGCACGCAGGAGGTCAGCGGTTCGATCCCGCTATTCTCCACCATTTTGAGAATAGTCTCTAGGTATGCTATATAAATGAGTAATGCAATAATATGATTTAAAAGAGAGTATATAAGTTTATTATAAATAATATAAAAAATGATTTGATATGTTGAATACACATAGCATAGGTTTTAATTATATGAAGCTTGTAGATATGTGTGAGAGATATATGAAGTCTAATGCAAGGTTTTAGTCCTTCTTTATCTGAAGAAAGCTTTGCATTAGACTTTAGTCTAAATGTTATTTGAAATTTTATTGTTAATAGCCTAAATAGTAATTAACTACAATTACGCGACATACTTGTCTTATTGAGGTAGGGTTTATTGAAGCTATACAATGTAATGTGTTAGAGCTTGTGAGAGTAGATTCTATGAAGAATAGAATCTAGGCTAGGGTTTGTTCTAATGTAAAGCAAAGTATGGGTTGTGGAATTATCTTTAGGCAGTTTCGTGGGTTGTGCAGATAAATGTGCGGAGACTAACCTGAAGGTTGTCCACAAATATCTAGCAAACTCCCGCGAAACTGACAAAGAGAAACCACAAGAATCTTGCATTCAATAAGGCAGTATCCTTAGAAGTAAAAGCTTTTAAGGGCAGATGGTGGATGCCTTGGGTGATAGAGGCGATGAAGGACGTACTAAGCTGCGATAAGCTATGGGGAGCTGCTAAGAAGCTTTGATCCATAGATTTCCGAATGGGGCAACCCAGCTAGTAGAGATACTAGTTATGTAGGCAACAGAGAGTAGAGATTGACAAATGGCGAAATATTTTAGATGAGAAATTAATGTTGTGAAGCAATTTGTGCGGAGACTAGACTTAGTGTCTGTCGCACAAACAAATTGTGAACTCATTAATTTATCGCCAAAAGATAAGCCAAGTTTCTATTGTCTGTTGCCTACAGGCGAACCTAGCGAAGTGAAACATCTCAGTAGCTAGAGGAAAAGAAATCAAACGAGATTCTCCTAGTAGCGGCGAGCGAACGGGGAAAAGGGCAAACCAGTAGCTTGCTACTGGGGTTGAGGACTGCAATATCCACTTGAATAATGTAGCAGAAGTGTTTGGAAAAACACATCATAGAGGGTGATAGTCCCGTATGCGAAATATTATTCATAGGTAGCAGGATCCAGAGTAGGCCAGGACACGTGAAATCCGGGCTGAAGCCGGGGAGACCACTCTCCAACCCTAAATACTACTATCACACCGATAGCGAACAAGTACCGTGAGGGAAAGGTGAAAAGAACCGCAGTGAGCGGAGTGAAATAGAACCTGAAACCATCTGCCTACAATCATTCGGAGCCCTATGATTTATCAGGGTGACGGACTGCCTTTTGCATAATGATCCTGCGAGTTGTGGTATCTGGCAAGGTTAAGCACACGCGAAGCCGTAGCGAAAGCGAGTCTGAAAGGGCGTTTAGTCAGATGCTGCAGACCCGAAGCCAAGTGATCTATCCATGGCCAAGTTGAAGCGAGTGTAATAGCTCGTGGAGGACTGAACTCGTACCCATTGAAACGGGTTGGGATGAGCTGTGGATAGGGGTGAAAGGCCAAACAAACTTGGTGATAGCTGGTTCTCTTCGAAATATATTTAGGTATAGCCTCAAGTGATAGTAATAGGGGGTAGAGCTCTGATTGGGCTAGGGCTGCTCACCGCGGTACCAACCCCTGTCAAACTGCAAATACCTATTACCGTATCTTGGGAGTCAGGCGGTGGGTGATAAAATCAATCGTCAAAAGGGGAACAACCCAGACTACCAACTAAGGTCCCAAAGTTCTATTCTAAGTGGAAAATGATGTGAAGTTACTCAGACAACCAGGAGGTTGGCTTAGAAGCAGCCATCCTTTAAAGAAAGCGTAACAGCTCACTGGTCTAGTGATTTTGCGCAGAAAATATAACGGGGCTAAGATAGACACCGAAGTTGTAGATTGTGCTGATGCACAGTGGTAGAAGAGCGTTCGTATCAGCGTTGAAGGCATACCGGTAAGGAGTGCTGGAGCGATGCGAAGTGAGCATGCAGGAATGAGTAGCGATAAAAGTGGTGAGAATCCACTTCGCCGAAAGTCTAAGGTTTCCTACGCGATGCTCGTCATCGTAGGGTTAGTCGGGTCCTAAGACAAGTCAGAAATGGGTAGTCGATGGAAAATGGGTTAATATTCCCATACCAACATTAGTGTGCGATGGGGGGACGCATAGGGCTAAGTAGCGTTAGCTGATGGAAGTGCTAATTTAAAAGCGTAGATTGAGAGATAGGTAAATCCGCTCTTGTATTCGAAACTTGAATAGCTTGTTGCGATCTTCGGATCAAGATGAGTGCTACTGACGCCGTCGTGCCAAGAAAAGCCTCTAAGTTTAGCTAATGTTGCCCGTACCGCAAACCGACACAGGTAGATGAGATGAGTATTCTAAGGCGCGTGAAAGAACTCTGGTTAAGGAACTCTGCAAACTAGCACCGTAAGTTCGCGATAAGGTGTGCCTAAGCAATTAGGTCTCAGCAAAGAGTCCCTCCCGACTGTTTACCAAAAACACAGCACTTTGCAAACTCGTAAGAGGAAGTATAAGGTGTGACGCCTGCCCGGTGCTCGAAGGTTAAGAGGATTCGTTAGCAGCAATGCGAAGCGTTGAATTGAAGCCCGAGTAAACGGCGGCCGTAACTATAACGGTCCTAAGGTAGCGAAATTCCTTGTCGGTTAAATACCGACCTGCATGAATGGCGTAACGAGATGGGAGCTGTCTCAACCAGGGATTCAGTGAAATTGTAGTGGAGGTGAAAATTCCTCCTACCCGCGGCAAGACGGAGAGACCCCGTGGACCTTTACTGCAGCTTGGCACTGCCGATGGGAGCATTATGCGCAGGATAGGTGGGAGGCTTTGAAGTCTTCACTCTGGTGGAGATGGAGCCATCGTTGAGATACCACCCTTAATGTTTCTGTCTGCTAACTAGCTTGAGTTATCCTCAAGTAGGACAATGCCTGGTGGGTAGTTTGACTGGGGCGGTCGCCTCCTAAAAAGTAACGGAGGCTTGCAAAGGTTGGCTCATTGCGGTTGGAAATCGCAAGAAGAGTGTAATGGCATAAGCCAGCCTGACTGTAAGACAAACAAGTCAAGCAGAGACGAAAGTCGGTCATAGTGATCCGGTGATTCTGTGTGGAAGGGTCATCGCTCAAAGGATAAAAGGTACCCCGGGGATAACAGGCTGATCTCCCCCAAGAGCTCACATCGACGGGGAGGTTTGGCACCTCGATGTCGGCTCATCGCATCCTGGGGCTGGAGCAGGTCCCAAGGGTATGGCTGTTCGCCATTTAAAGCGGTACGCGAGCTGGGTTCAGAACGTCGTGAGACAGTTCGGTCCCTATCTGCCGTGGGCGTAGGAAAGTTGAGGAGAGCTGTCCCTAGTACGAGAGGACCGGGATGGACACGCCACTGGTGTAAGAGTTGTTCTGCCAAGAGCATCGCTCTGTAGCTACGCGTGGATGTGATAACCGCTGAAAGCATCTAAGCGGGAAGCCAACTCCAAGATTAACTTTCCCTGAAGGTCGCAGCAAGACTAGCTGCTTGATAGGGTAGGTGTGTAAGCATAGTAATATGTTCAGCTGACTACTACTAATAGACCGTTTGGCTTTTTATATAAGGATTACTGCCTTATTGAGTGCAAGATTCTAAAGGCTTATTGTTTAAGTTTAATTATTCAAGTTTATATGCGAGTTTATATATAGGTATAGATTTAGAATAAGAAGCTTAGATATAGAATCTGCTTTGATAAGAGAGAAGTGTAATTGAGAAGCGTAATTGAATAGTGAGTTACTAAATACAAAAGAATAACATTGAGGCTTTATGTATTGTATAGATTCTTAGTCGTTGTGGTAGCATATGTTTTTATGCTAATGTAATGATATTAGAAAATGCAGTAGTGTAAGCAGTGTAAAATCACTTGTATGGCTATTAACACCATTTACCCTATAAGGAAAATGGAAATAAGGACAAAAGAAAAGTTTCTTTAAGAGTTTTAAGCTATGTAGAAAATGCTTTTAAATGCTTGGTTGTAGAATCTTAGTCAGTGTGGGTTGAGATTCTAGCTTGAGCGTTTAGTTTAGTATTCATCTCTTTTTTGTTTGTTTCTATGAAGTTTGACTTTGATTGAGCTTAATTTAAAGATAGGTTTAAGGCAGATTCAAATATAAGAACAAACATAGCATAGATAGAGCTTGGAGCTTGTGTAAGTTTTTAGGGCTATCAAGCTTTACTTTTTTAAATTGTAGAGCTTTAGCTTATTGGTTGATTTGTCTTTATTTCCCTTTTCCTTGTGTCTATAGAGAGAAGGCAACACCCAGCTCCATTCCGAACCTGGCAGTTAAGCTTCTCTTCGCCGATGATACTGCACCTTTCAGGTGTGGGAATGTAGGTCGATGCAGGGATAGGGAAATTTTAAATTCTTCTTATAATTATTTTTTTTAGCTACTTTTTTATTTTCTTTTTTTGGATTTTTTTGTTGTTATGTTTGCCTTTCAATGTATTTGTAATAAAATGATAGAATTAATAGGGTAGGTTTATGGGGATTTTCCTAAAAGGTTTTCTTTTATCTCTTTCGCTTATTGTTGCTATTGGGGCACAAAACGCTTTTATTATTAAGCAGGGCATAACTCGTAACTATGTTTTTGTGGTGAGTGGAATCTGCTTTATCTGCGATGTGATTCTAATGGGACTTGGGATTTTTGGGGTAGGGGAGTTTTTAGCGAAAAATAAAGTTTTAAACTTGCTTATCGCATCTGCTGGGATTTTATTTGTTGTGTATTATGGCTTTATTTCTTTAAAATCCGCATTTTTTCAAGATTACACTTTACAACTCTCAACCTCTAATCCCCTATCACTTAAAAAGACGATATTATTAGCCTTAGCGGTTACACTTTTAAACCCTCATGTATATTTAGACACGGTGTTTGTGATAGGTGCTAGCGCATTAACTTTTAGCTTTGAAGAGAAAATTATATTTGCATATGGTGGGCTTAGCGCATCATTTTTATGGTTTTTTGGTTTGGGATATGGTGCTTTGAAGTTAAGCAAAGTGCTTATTAAAATAGCCAAAATCATAGATATTTTTGTGGCAATTATAATGTTTGTGATAGCTTTTTCACTTATTCGTTATATCTTTAGCTTCTTTTCTTAATTAAATGTTATGTTACATTAACACGATGTTTTAACCATAAAAGTAAAAAGCATAGAATCTACTTCTCAAAAATAGAATCTAAAAGTCCATTGATAAAATCTTTTTCTTCAAATGCAATGAGTTCATCAGCCTTTTCACCAACACCCAAAAATAGAATGGGCAGTTTAAACTCATGAATAATGCTTAAAATCGCACCGCCCTTGCTTGTGCCATCCATTTTTGTGATGATAATGCCATCAAGTCCTAAGGCTTCATGGAAGATTCTGGCTTGTTCTATACTTGAGCTGCCTTGTGTGCCATCTAGCACTAAAATCTTATGAAAAGGCTTGTTTTCCAAAGCCTTGCTGCATGTTTTTGAGATTTTTATAAGCTCATTTTTAAGATTTGTTTGATTGGGTAGTCGCCCCGCTGTATCAATAATAGCATAATCCATATTCCGTGCTTTTGCGGCATTAATCGTATCAAATGCAAGCGCACTAGGATCATGAGCGTGTTTTGTGGTAACAATCTCTACGCCGATTTTCTCACTCCATAACTGCAACTGCTCGATGGCTGCCGCACGAAATGTATCCCCTGCACCAAGTATTACCTTCTTGTTATTATCCTTAAATCTTTTTGCAAGTTTTGCGATTGTCGTGGTTTTCCCCGCACCATTTACACCGAACACAAGATAGACGATAGGACTTTCTTCTATCTCTTGGAATCTAATCTTATCATAATAGCTTTCCCCGCGAAAAAATCTCTCAATAGCAACACGCAAGGCGTCTCTACTGACATTTTCATCGAGATTATCTAGCATTTTTTCAATGATTTCGTAGTTAATATCTGATTCTATTAGAATCTCTTCTAGCATACTTTTTTCTATCTTTTGTTGTTTTTGTCCCAAAAATCGTGCTATATTTTCTGAAGTTTTCTTAAAAAATGAAAACATGTTTATTCCTTGTCTTTTAGAGCTATTTAGATTGTAGAGATTCTGTGCTGCTTGGAGCGCTTTGACTTAGTGTATTATTTGGTGTCTTTTCTGTCGTGTTAGAATCTAGCTTGTTAGAATCTATTTTATTGTCTTGTGTTAAAAGATCTGTTATCATTTGTTCAAATATCTCTTCTAGCACCGCCCCCTCAATGCTTTGTATGATATTATTGTGAGTGTCTTGTAGTATAAATAATGGTGCTTGATAGTCTCTAATCTCAATATTTAATGTGCGTTTTAGAGAATCTAGAAATAAATCAAGCTTATTATTTGTATCCACAAGATTCACTAAATTTTGACTAAGCGTAATTGGAAAATCTCTGTAACTATTAGCATGTATTGCCTGCTTGCTTAAAATAAATACCTGCAAATTTTTTGAACGATGCAATAAATTGTTAATATGGATAAAAGTTGGCATACACATACTGCAGTCTTTTGGGAAAAAAGCAAATAATTTAACTGCATTGCTAGATAGCATGCTTTGCTTATTTGTCGTGTTTGTAATATGTAGCTGTATTTTGTTATTGACATGTTGCAATGAAATCTTTGCAGTTGTGTTGTTGCTTATATTTGTGAAATCATAAGATTCTGTTTTGCTATCACTTGTCTTATTATCATCAGTATCACTGCAACCAAACAAAGCTATAAGTAAGCCAAAGCATAAAGCAAAAAGATATGTGCTAGATGATTTTGCATATAGTAAATTATGTGTAAATTCTCGCATATTTCCTCATTGATAGGTTTTAGATTCTAAAAATTAATGTGAATTATAGCTAAAATAGGCATTTAGCTATAATTATGGAGTGAGTCCTTAGGGCATATCTTTAAAAAGATTCTTTAACGCTATCAAAACATTTTCTTCTACTAAGTCATTTATGTCTTTTTCTGTAATCTCTGATTTACTGCCTAAGTCAGCAATTTGCGAGGATTTTAGATTAAGCTTTGCATTTTGTGTGCTTGTAAGTGTTGTCAAGCCGCCTTGGTCTGTTGGGATAAGCATAATTGCATGTATAGTAATATCAAAGCTATTGTCGTGCTTGTCCTGTATAAAACCACTTTCTGTCTGCAATGTCTTTTTTGCTTCTAGCTTGATGCGCAAGTTTGCATTGCTATCACTAGATTTTTTAAAGCAACTTTTTGTTAAAGCCTTTTTTGCAGTTTTTTCGATCGCTTCTGCCATATCACCCTCTACTTCAAAAGTAGCACTAGCAAAAGTTTTAAAGACTTCGCATTGTGCGATATTCTTTTGTTCTGCTTCGGCTTTTTTGGCGCAACCACTATTAAGCATGATGACTGCTAATGCAATACCTAAGATTTTTATTTTAAAAGACATTGTATTCTCCTTGCAAGTTTTTGACTAAACTAAATAGATTCTATAAAGCGGATATTCTACAATAATTTGCTATAATATGCGTTAATTTTTTATATTTTTAAGGAGCATTTATGCCATTACTTGATAGTTTTAAAGTCGATCATACAATTATGCCTGCCCCAGCTGTCCGTCTTGCAAAAAGCATGGAAACACCAAAAGGCGATAAGATTTCTGTATATGATTTGCGTTTTTGTAAGCCGAATATAGAGATATTAGATGAAAAAGGTATTCATACGCTAGAGCATTTATTTGCAGGTTTTATGCGAGATCATCTCAATGGCAAAAATACAGAAATCATTGATATTTCTCCTATGGGTTGTAGGACTGGATTCTATATGAGCGTGATTGGCACACCCAGCGAATATGAGGTAAAAGAGGCGTGGGAAGCAAGTATGCGTGATATTTTGCGTTTAACAAGTGAGGAGCAGATCCCAGAATTAAACATCTATCAATGCGGCACAGCAAAAATGCACTCTCTTCATAACGCACAAAAGATAGCACAAGACATGCTTGATAAGGGCATTGGCGTAATGGATACGCAAAAACTTTTATTGAAAGAATTTTGTTAGTGTAATGTGGAATCTAAACTAGGAAAAAGTATGGCAAAGCAAAAACAATATGATTTAAAGCAATTAGGCAAAGAGACGATATATACTTTCAGCTATGATCCAAATGTCTTAGAATCTGTGCCAAACCCACATCCACAAAGGGATTATTTTATTAAGTTTAACTGCCCAGAATTCACTTCACTCTGCCCCATCACAGGACAGCCGGACTTTGCTACTCTATACATTAGCTATATAGCCGACAAACTTATTGTAGAATCAAAATCGCTTAAATTATATCTATTTAGCTTCCGCAATCATGGCGGTTTCCATGAAGATTGTGTAAATACAATCGCAGATGATTTAATCAATCTTTTATCGCCTAGATATCTTGAAGTTTGGGGTAAATTTACACCAAGGGGTGGATTAAGCATAGATCCTTATGTAAATTATGGGAAAGAAAAAAGTGTGTATGCAAAAATGGCAAAAAAGCGTTTATGGTTGCATGATTTATATCCCGAAACAATTACAAATCGCTAGATTTTATGCTAAATGACATTTATATGTGTGGATAACAAGGCTAAGATTGCATGATTTACACATTGAGATTTTTGTGTGTATGTTTGCAGGCTTGATATTATGTTAATCTATGCTATAATACCCCACACTTCACAAAAAACCACAAATTAACACAAAAGGATACACATGGGATTACGAAAACTTATAAGAAAAACTTCTTGGTATAAAAACTATCAAGCAAAGAAAGAATCAAAAATGAGTGATGAAGAATACTTCATATACAGACATAAAAAAATCTTTGGCTATATACCAGACTTTAAAAATCCACAAACCTTTAATGAAAAAATCATTCATAGAATCTTATTTGATAGGAATCCAATATATACAGCCCTAGCAGATAAACTCAAAGCTAGAATCTATATAGCAACAATATTAAAAGACTTTAATGCTAACAAT